>NZ_JAMYOJ010000035.1:0-42667 GCF_040319795.1 Mesorhizobium sp. M0862 | reverse complement strand
CTGGCGGGCGAACCGGTCGCTGCGTTGGAGACCGAAGACGGACAATGGACACTCTCATTCCATGCCCACCCGCTCGGCATCATCGACACACGGCATATGAAGCTTGTCCGCCGCAGCGCCGCGCCAACCAATCCGCTTGGCGCTGCGGCGCACGCATAGGGGGAGAGAAGTGTCACCTATGTATCCGGTTCAAAGTGTTACCCATCTATCGGCTGGACACCGGCAGGCAGGTGAGGGGCAGCGCTAACCCTTGAAGAGTGATGGGGCAAGCCGCGTTCTGGTCCTTTTGCTGTGTTCGGCCGGCGGCCAGTCGGCTATGATGCCGACAATCCCGAATCGAGGCGAAGCCGATGCGCCAGTATCTCGACCTTTTGCAGCATGTGCTGGACAATGGCGCCGATCGTGGCGACCGCACGGGCACCGGCACGCGTGGGGTGTTCGGCTACCAGATGCGCTTCGACCTGTCGCAGGGCTTTCCCATCACCACGACCAAGAAGCTGCATCTGAAGTCGATCATCCATGAACTCCTGTGGTTCCTGGCCGGCGACACCAACATCAAATACCTTAGAGATCATGGCGTTTCGATCTGGGACGAGTGGGCCGACGAGAATGGCGACCTCGGCCCTGTCTATGGCAAGCAGTGGCGCTCCTGGCCGGATGGCCATGGCGGGTCGATCGACCAGATTGCCAATGTTCTGAAGGAGATACGCAGGAATCCGAATTCACGCCGGCTGATCGTTTCGGCGTGGAACCCGGCCGAAGTGGAGGCGATGGCGCTGCCACCGTGCCACTGCCTGTTCCAGTTCTACGTCTCGGAGGGCAAGCTGTCCTGCCAGCTCTACCAGCGCTCGGCCGACATTTTTCTCGGCGTACCCTTCAACATCGCTTCCTACGCGCTGCTGACCTTGATGGTGGCGCAGGTGACCGGGCTGAAGCCCGGCGAGTTCGTCCATACGCTGGGCGATGCGCATCTCTATTCCAACCATTTCGAGCAGGCGCGCGAGCAATTGCGGCGCACACCCAAGGCGCTGCCGACGCTGTGGATCAATCCGGAGGTGAAGGACCTGTTCGCCTTCCGCTTCGAGGATTTCCGGCTGGAAAACTATTTTGCCGACGCGTCGATCAAGGCGCCGATCGCGGTCTGATCCGTCCACCGTCAATCAATTCCGACCCTCAATCGATGTCGACCATGACGTCGGTTGCCTTGATCATGGCATAGGCTGCTTGCCTTTTTCGAGCTTGAGATCGGCAACGGCCTCGTTGGTGATCGAAGCGTGACGACGGAGCCGGCGACATCACCGCGGACAGGCGAGGTGCTTTGACGATCTCGACGATCGTTCCCTTGAGGATGTTGCGGGCGCTGATCTTCATCGAAGTTCCTTTCCGGGTTTCGGTGCACGTCCAAACCAGAACAATCGATGCCGAACATACGCTTTCGCAGGAGGCGGCCTTCCCTTGTTATATTCATCCAGATATATCGGTCGGCAGGAGTCGAGCCAGCAGATTTCAAGCCCAGGGAGAGTTTTCATGTTGGGGCACAAAGGTTTTGGTTTGAGGGCGATCGCGATTGGCGGCTTTGCCGTAGCTCTGATGGCCGTGATGCCGGCGGCTCACGCGGGAGACAAGGTGATCGTGTTTGCCGCAGCCAGCCTCAAGGACGGGCTCGACGCCGTCACCAAGGCCTGCGAAGCCGATGTCGGTGAAGCGGCGACCGTCTCCTACGCCGCGAGCTCGGCGCTGGCCAAGCAGATCGAAAGCGGGGCGCCCGCCGATGTGTTCATCTCGGCCGACCTCGACTGGATGAAATATCTCTCCGACAAGAAACTGACCAAGCCGGACACCGAGGTGAAACTGCTCGGCAACCAGATCGTGCTGGTGGCGCCGAAGGATTCCAAGGTCGAAACCAGGATCGAGAAAGGCTTCGACCTCGCCAAGCTGATCAGCGACGGCAAGCTCGCCATGGGCGACGTCAAGGCGGTGCCGGCCGGCAAGTATGGCAAGGCGGCACTTGAATCGCTCGGCGTCTGGTCGTCGGTCGAAGGCAAGGTGGCGCAGGCCGAGAATGTGCGCGCCGCGCTGAAGCTGGTTTCAACGGGCGAGGCCGCGCTCGGCATCGTCTATGCCACCGACGCGCATGCCGACAAGGGAGTCAAGGTGGTCGGCACCTTCCCGGAGGATTCGCACCCGCCGATCATCTATCCGGTTGCCCAGACCACCGATTCGAAGGACAAGGATACCCCGGCTTTCCTGAAGTGCCTGCAGTCCGCCAAGGCGGTGGAGCTGTTTAGGGATCAGGGTTTCACCGTGCTCACGCCGAGCAATTAAGGTAGCGGCTGACGCATGAACTGGCTGCTGGACCTCACTCCCGACGAATGGAATGCGGTCCGGCTGTCGATCAAGGTGGCGACGGTGGCGATGCTGTTCAGCCTGCCGCCGGGCATCTTGATGGCGCTTTTGCTGGCCCGCGGAAAATTCTGGGGCAAGACGCTGCTCAACGGTGTGGTTCACCTGCCGTTGATCCTGCCGCCGGTGGTGACAGGTTATCTCTTGCTGCTTACCTTCGGCCGGCGCGGGCCGGCGGGAGCGTTCCTGGCCGAGCATTTCGGCATCGTCTTCTCGTTTCGCTGGACCGGCGCCGCACTGGCCTGCGGTATCATGGGCTTTCCCCTGATGGTGCGGGCGATCCGGCTGTCGATCGAGGCGGTCGACCGCAAAATGGAGGCAGCGGCGGGAACGCTCGGCGCCAACCCGGTTTGGGTCTTCGCCACCATCACGCTGCCGCTGATCCTGCCCGGGCTGATCGCCGGCTCGATCCTGTCCTTCGCCAAGGCGATGGGCGAGTTCGGCGCCACCATCACCTTCGTCTCCAACATTCCCAACGAGACGCAGACGCTGCCTTCGGCGATCTACACCTTCACGCAGGTGCCTGGCGGCGATGACGGGGCGCTCAGGCTGACGCTGATCTCCATCGTCATCTCGATGGCCGCATTGGTAGCCTCGGAAGTGCTGGCGCGGCGCGTCGGCCGGCGGATGGACATCGAATGAGTGTGCTGGTGGACATCAGCCATCGGCTCGGCGATTTCGCCATCGACGCGCATTTCGAAAGCGCCGGGCGGCTGACGGCGCTGTTCGGGCCCTCGGGCTCCGGCAAGACGACGCTGATCAACGTGATCGCCGGCCTGATCCGGCCGACCAAGGGCCGTATCGCGGTCGACGGCCGTGTGCTGGTCGACACCAATGCCGGCATTTTCGTGCCGAAGCACAAGCGCCGGATCGGCATGGTGTTCCAGGACGCGCGGCTGTTTCCGCATATGAGCGTTGCCGGCAATCTGCGCTACGGCCGCTGGTTCACGCCACCGGCGGAGCGCTATGCGGATATGGAGGCGGTCGTCGAACTGCTCGGCATCGGTCCACTGCTCGACCGGCGACCGGCAAAGCTGTCGGGCGGCGAGAAGCAGCGCGTGGCGATCGGCCGGGCGCTGCTTGCCAGCCCGAAACTGCTGTTGATGGACGAGCCGCTGGCCTCGCTCGACGATGCGCGCAAAGCCGAGATCCTGCCCTATATCGAGCGGCTGCGCGACGAGACCAAGCTGCCCATCGTCTATGTCAGCCATTCCGTCGCCGAGGTGGCGCGGCTGGCCAGCGACGTGGTGGTGATGGCGCAAGGCAAGGTCGCTGCCTCAGGCCCGACCGGCGCGATCATGCAACGGCTCGAATTGCTGCCGGCCGAGGAACGCGGCGAGGGCGGCGCGGTTCTCGACACCAAGGTGCTGCGCCATGATGAGATCTTCGGGATGACCGTGCTCGGCTCGGCGGCGGGCGAAATCCGGGTGCCGCTTCTGGCGGTCTCGGTCGGCGCGCCTGTGCGCATCCGCATCCGCGCCCGCGACGTGATGATCGCCACCGAACTGCCGAAAGGTCTCAGTGCGCTCAACATCCTGCCGGGCACCATCGTCGCAATCGGTCCGGGCGAGGGTCCGACGGTCGAAATCGGCATCGACTGCAATGGCGCAACCGTGCTTGCCCGCATTACCGAACAATCCAGGCAGGTGCTGAAACTTCATCTCGGCGGCAAGGTGTTCGCGGTGATCAAGACGGTCAGTTTCGACCGTGCCAACACCGGCGCCGGGCTGCCGGCCGAAGCGGATGGCTGATAGCCGCTATATCGTTTTGGAATAGCGCTATGGGTCGAGAGGGGCTAGTGTGACTGTGGAGGACAAGAGATGCCGTCGCTGAGCCTGCGGATAAATCTCGATCCGGACGGGCGCATAGGTCCGGGCAAGATCGAATTGCTGGAGCAGATCGCCACTTTCGGCTCGATCTCGGCTGCGGCACGCGGCATGGAGATGTCCTACAAGCACGCCTGGGATCTGGTGGAAGATATGAACCGTGTGTTCGGCAAGCCACTGGTCGCGGCGCAGACCGGCGGCAAAAAGGGCGGCGGCGCACAGCTGACCTCAGTTGGCCTTGCAGTTGTCAGCCGTTTTCGCGCTATCGAGCGCGCTGCGGCGGCAGCGGCGGCCACGCACATGGACGCCTTGCAGGCGGAGATTGATGCTGGGTGAGGGTTGAAGCTTGCGATCCGTCACACCCCTCTCTGTCCTGCCGGACATCTCCCCCGCAAGGGGGGAGATCAGCTAGCCCGTAGACGGGCGCTAATCTGTTAGGCGATTGGCGAAATCCTCCGTGACGGCCAATCTCCCCACTAGAGGGGGAGATGTCCGGCAGGACAGAGGGGGGCGCGAAGGAACTCGACCTTTGAGCGCGCTATTCCTCGGGCTCTCCTGCTTTACGCAGCAGATAGGTGTCCATGATCCAGCCCTTTCTTTTCCGGGCTTCTTCTCTCGTCCTCTCAATCTCCTCGCCGACATCACCCAGGCGACCGGAAACGATGATCTCGTCCGGTGTGCCGAGATAGGCGCCCCAATGGATGATCAGATCCTTGTCTGCCAGCGTGTTGAAGGCGCATTTGCCGTCGAGCATGACCACGGCGCTGCCGGCATTGTGCGGCATGCCTTGTTCGGCGAGGCGGCGGCCGGTGGTGATCAGCACGGGGTCGCCGATGCGGTTCAGCGCCATCTTGTGGCCGGCGGCTAGCGCCTGGACGGCGGTGATGCCGGGAATGACCTCCAGTTCGAATGCGACATTGCCCCTCAGTCGTACGCGCGCGAGGATGCGCAGCGCGCTGTCATAGAGCGAGGGGTCGCCCCAGATCAGGAAGGCGCCGCAGCCGTCCTCGGCAAGGTCGTCGCGGACCAGGCTCTCATAAATCTGGGCGATGGCCTCGTGCCAGTCATCGACGGTCGAGCGATAGGAAGGCGCCGGCTCGGCGCGCACCGGCACGTCGAACTCGACGCGGCGCGATTTCGGATTGCTGACGAAACGGTCGCAGATATGGCGGCGCAATTCGGCAAGGTCGTTCTTCTTCGCCCCTTTGTCGGGAATAAACAGGACGTCCGCCCGGTTCAGGCCATCAATCGCCTGCACGGTCATATGATCGGGATTGCCGGCGCCGATGCCGATGACGAGAAGCTTGCGCATGACGCGAACTCCTGCCCGATCGAAACCTGTTAGTCCAGACCGCCGATTGGCGTGTCCAGACACTGTGGCGTCCTGTTGGGAGGCGGAAGGCTTTGAAACGCCACACTGAAACGGCTAGGGTCGCGGCATTCTTGGCGAGGGGCTTCGATGTTGCAATATGTTCTGACCGTAGCGCTGGCGCTTTCAGCAGCGCCCGCGCTGGCCAATGATACGACCGCCGAACTCGGCACAGGTGGCCTGATCCTGTCGCGTAGCGACGCGGTGTCGATGCAAAGCGAGGACCTCTATATCTCGCCGGAAAAGGTCACGGTCGACTACGTCTTCCACAACAACACCGACAAGGATGTAAATGCCATCGTCGCTTTTCCGCTGCCGGACATCGAAGGCAATCCGGAGGAAATGCCGGCCATCCCGGAAAACCAGAGCGACAATTTCCTTGGCTTCGAGGTGACGATCGACGGAGCGCCGGCAAAGCCGCAGCTCGAGCAGAAAGTGTTCGCTGTCGGCATCGATATCGGCGCCGATCTGAAGGCGCAGAACGTGCCGTTCAATCCGTTCGGCGATGCGGCCAAGGCGGCCCTGGCGAAGCTGCCGAAAACGGTCGCCGAGGATTGGGAAAACCGCGGCATCATCATCGAGGATACGGGCAGCGAAGGTACCGAGGCGAACAAGGTCTATACGCCGTGGTGGCAGTTGCGCTCGACCTATTGGTGGCGCGCGATATTTCCGGCCAACAAGGATGTCCACGTCTCGCACCGCTACAAACCGAGCGTCGGCGGCACGTCCTCGGTGAGTTTCTTCTATGACGGCAAGTTCACCGAAGGCAGCCAGTACACGACCTACAAGACCCGCTACTGCATGGACGACAGCTTCGAGAATGCAGTGCGCCAGGCCGCGAAGGCTGACGGTTATCCGCATTTTTACGAAAACCGCATTGCCTATATCCTGACCACCGGCGGCAACTGGGCCAATGGCAGCATCGGCAAGTTCAAGCTGACCGTCGACAAGGGCAATCCGAAAGCGCTGATCTCGTTTTGCGGCGACAATGTCAAGAAGGTCGGGCCGACGACCTTCGAGACGACGGCGCAGGATTTCTATCCCGAGCACAACATCGACATATTGCTTTTGGAGCCGTCGGATGACGGCGCGGGGGAAGCCAACTGATGGACGTCGCGATCTATGTCGCTATCGCGCAGAACGGCGTCATCGGGCGCGACGGCGGCTTGCCGTGGCTAAGCGATTGCAAGAGGCACCAAAATTTGCGACGAGCCGGCTGTTAAGTTGCTAGATGCGATCTAGTTGTTTTGCATTGCACAGCCTTGGGGATTTGATTGTCGGGCAAGCCTAGAACGAGAATGCCTTCCGCCACTTCTCTTGTGGCTCGGAGCTATCCGGACAAAATTATCGGGGTAGAGAACACCCTCCCGTGGCACCTAGGGACAGACCTAAAGCATTTCAAAAGCCGCACTCAAGGTCATGCCGTCATAATGGGACGAAAAACCTTCGAGTCCATTGGTCGGCCTTTGCCAAATAGGCGAAATATCATTCTATCTCGGCATCTAATCGAAGATACTGAAAACGTTAAATGGGCACCAAACCCAGAAACTGCACTGCTTATTGCCGATCAGTATTCTATAATAAATCTAAAGAAAGAGTTCTTTGTGATAGGCGGAGAAGAGATATACAATATTTTTCATAAATATATAAACATAGTTTTTTTGACTGACGTATTTAGCGGACCGATAAACGGCGATGCTAAATTCGAAAGGGAATTTGACGGTAGGGAGTGGTGGTTTCGATTTGAAAAGGAATTTCCGAAATCAGAATCGGACGACTACGCCTTTAGAATTTCTTGCATCGTTCGGCGGAAACCTTTCCACAGGTTCGCCTCGAAGAACGAATTTTCAGCTGACGACAGAGCCGTATGGGATGCGTGGGCGAGATATGAGGCGATGATGGACCGTTCAAATCCCGAGACTGTTTTGGAGCCGTCTCAGTTGGATCTTCTGTCAGAGCTTTAGCTGTTACCTGTCGGAGGGGAATGGCGCCAGAATGCCGAGGCGTGGCATGAACCCGGGTCGGCGGGGTCGTCTACAATCCGCCTGACATCGCTCATGCCATGCGCGCGGATGCCAACCCGCTTTTCGCCATTTGGTGCCTTCCCCTCGACGATACGCCGCGTTCATAGGGCGACTTATTGGAATTTGCTGCTTGCAACGGTCCAAATCGGACGGCGCAGTGTCGGATCGCGTTGAAAGCGCATCGCGGCATCCCTATAGAAGAACAACTGGATTTTGCGCCGCAACGCCGGCGCCGAGGGAATTCCAAGCGAAAGGACATTCATGCCCTGGAACGACAAGAGCGGCGGTGGCGGCGGCCCATGGGGTGGCGGCGGCGGCAACAATCAGGGACCCTGGGGGCAGGGACCGAAGGGGCCTAGCGGCCCGCCGGGGTCACCTCCCGATCTCGAAGACATCATCCGCCGCGGCCAGGACCGGCTGCGGCGCGCGCTGCCCGGTGGCGGCGGCGCCAGCCCGGCCGTGTTTGCGCTGATCGCAGCGGCCCTGATCGTGCTGTGGGCGTTCAAGGCGGTCTACACCGTGCAGCCGGACGAGGTTGCGGTCGAGCTGCGCTTCGGCAAGCCGAAGGCGGAGCTGTCGCAGCCGGGTCTGCATTTCCATTGGTGGCCCGTCGAAACCGTCGAGACGGCCAACATCGCCGAACAACTCGTCGATATCGGTGGTGGCGGCGCGACGAGCGGCAACTCGTCGGGGCTGATGCTTACCGGCGACCAGAACATCGTCAACGTCCAGTTTTCGGTGGCCTATCAGGTCTCCGATCCCCGGGCCTATCTGTTCGACGTCTCCGACCCAGAAGGCATGCTGCAGCAGGTCGCAGAGAGCGCCATGCGCGAAGCGGTCGGCCGGCGACCGGCCCAGGACATCTTCCGCGACGACCGTCAGGGCATTGCGGCGTCGGTGCGTGAAATCATCCAGACGACGCTGGACGGCTACAAGGCCGGCCTGAACGTCAACGCGGTTTCGATCGAGGACGCGGCCCCGCCGCGTGAAGTTGCCGATGCCTTCGACGAAGTGCAGCGCGCCGAGCAGGACGAAGACAAGTTCGTCGAGCAGGCCAACCAGTATTCCAACCAGAAGCTCGGCCAGGCGCGTGGCGCCGCGGCGCAGATCCGCGAGGACGCGGCAGCCTACAAGAACCGTGTCGTCCAGGAAGCCGAAGGTGAGGCGCAGCGCTTCATCTCGGTCTATGACGAATACGCCAAGGCGCCCGACGTGACGCGCCGGCGGCTTTATCTGGAAACGATGGAGAAGGTGCTGAAGGATTCCAACAAGGTCATCGTCGAACAGGGCAATGGGCAAGGGGTCGTTCCCTATCTGCCGCTGCCGGCACTGCAGCCGAAGGCGCCGCCGCCTGCGACCACGGGAGGAGCCCAGTGATGGCCAATCGTCTTCCCATCATCGCGGTCATCGCGGCCGTGCTTCTGTTCCTGCTCTACTCCTCGGTCTTCGTGGTCAACGCGCGCCAGCAGGCGCTCGTGCTGCGGTTCGGCGAGATCGTCGACGTGAAGAATGAACCCGGCATCTATTTCAAGGCGCCTTTCGCCTTCTTCGACGCCGACAGTGTGCAATTGATCGAAAACAGGGTGCTGCGCTTCGATCTCGATAACATTCGCGTCCAGGTTTCGGGCGGCAAGTTCTATGAGGTCGACGCTTTCATCGCGTACCGCATCTCGGATCCGCGCGTGTTCCGCTCAGCCGTGTCCGGTCAGATCACACTGGCCGAAGCACGACTGAGGACGCGTCTCGATGCGGCGCTGCGCCGTGTCTACGGTCTGCGCGACTTCGAGGCGGCGCTTTCGGAAGAGCGGGCCGTGATGATGCGCGAAGTGCGCGATCAGCTTCGGCCCGACGCCACCTCGCTCGGCCTGCAGATCGAGGATGTGCGCATCCGCCGAACCGATCTGACGGCCGAGGTTTCGCAGCAGACCTTCGACCGCATGAAGGCCGAACGTTTGGCCGAGGCCGAACGGCTGAGAGCGCGCGGCAAAGAGGCCGCGCAGCGCATCACCGCCCGCGCCGACCGCGAAGTGGTGGAAATCGTCGCCGAAGCGCGCAAGGAATCGGAAATCCTGCGTGGTGAAGGTGAAGCCCAGCGCAGCGCGACCTTTGCCGACGCCTACAAACGCGATCCGGCGTTCTTCGACTTCTACCGGTCGATGAATGCCTATGGCACGGCGCTGGACAACTCCGGGACGACGATGGTGCTTTCGCCGAACTCGGAGTTCTTCCGCTTCTTCCGCAATCCGGACGGTACGGACGCGAAGCCGGCGACACCTGCGGCTCCGGCGACGGCACCTGCCGCGCCGGCTGCACAACCTGCACCCGCCCAGTAGGGCGGTGCAGGATTTCCTTGCGGCCATAGGCCTGGTCCTCGTTGTCGAGGGCCTGGTCTATGGCGGCTTTCCCGGCCTTGCCAAACGTCTTGCCGGCGAAGTGCTGTCGACGCCGGAAATTGCGCTGCGCATCGTCGGGCTGGTGGCGATCGCCATCGGCGTCGGCATCGTCTGGTTGGTGCGTGGCTGAGGACCGCTGATCTGCAATTCCAGGAAAGTGTGAGCGGTTTCCGTCCGGAATTGCGTAAAAGCAAAGAGATTGAACGGTTCGCCGTTTCCGCGAGACGGCCAACCGTTCTAGAAGGTGTAACGGAGGATTTCTCCTCCTGATGTGGCCATAGCCGCAAACGTGCCGTATTTCTTGCCAACATGACGCGACGCGGCGTTTTGCCGAAGCGCTTTTTCTTTTCAGCAATCCGGGAGGCTTTCGATGACATCCAACACCCTTCTGCGCGCGGCGCGGCGGACGTTCATCGCAGGTGCTGCGGCACTTATGGTCGGCGCGCTTGCCGTTCCGGCTTTCGTGACGCCGACGGTGGCCGCGGACGGACCGGCTTCGGTTGCCGACCTCGCCGAAGGCCTGCTCGGTGCGGTGGTCAACATCTCGACCTCGCAGACCGTGAAGGGCACGGAAGGTCCGGGCGCGGTGCCGATGCCGCAGCTGCCGGAGGGTTCGCCGTTCCAGGATTTCTTCGACGACTTCTTCAAGAACCGTGGCGGCGACAAGGATGGCGGCGCGCAAAAGGTGCAGTCGCTGGGCTCCGGCTTCGTAGTCGACGCCGAGCAAGGCATTGTCGTCACCAACAACCACGTCATCGCCGATGCAGACGATATCGAGGTGAATTTCTCCGACGGCGTGACGCTGAAGGCGACGCTGGTCGGCACCGACACCAAGACCGACGTGGCGGTGCTCAAGGTCGACCCGAAGGGCCACAAGCTGACGGCGGTGAAATTCGGCGATTCCAACAAGATGCGCGTCGGCGACTGGGTGATGGCGATCGGCAATCCGTTCGGCCTTGGCGGCACGGTGACGGTCGGCATCGTCTCGGCCCGCAACCGCGACATCAATTCCGGCCCCTATGACGACTTCATCCAGACCGACGCCGCCATCAACCGCGGCAATTCCGGCGGGCCGCTGTTCAACAGCCTGGGCGAGGTCATCGGTATCAACACGGCGATCATCTCGCCGTCGGGCGGCTCGATCGGCATCGGTTTCTCAATCCCCTCGCAGCTTGCCTCGGGCGTCGTCGACCAGCTGCGCCAGTTCGGCGAGACCCGTCGCGGCTGGCTCGGCGTGCGCATCCAGCCGGTGACCGACGACATCGCCGAGAGCCTCGGCATGGCGACCGCCAAGGGCGCGCTGGTGGCCGGCGTCATCAAGGGCGGACCGGTCGACAACGGCACAATTCTCGCCGGCGACGTCATCATCAAGTTCGATGGCAAGGACATCCATGAAATGCGCGACCTGCCGCGCGTCGTGGCGGAAAGCCCGGTCGGCAAGGCGGTCGACGTGATCATCGTGCGCAAGGGCGTCGAGCAGACGGTGAAGGTGACGCTCGGCCGGCTTGAGGACGGCGAGAAGGTCGCTGCCGGTGAGGACGGCACTACCGATGAGGACAAGGGCGGCGACAAGGCGCCCGCGGTCTCCACGGCCTCGGTGCTCGGCATGACCGTCGGCGAGCTCAATGACGACACACGGAAAAAATTCGGCATCGCGGCCGACGTCTCCGGCGTCGTCATCACCGACGTCACCAAGGATTCGGCCGCCGCCGAGCGCGGCATCCAGGCCGGCGAGGTGATCACCGAAATCGCCCAGGAATCGGTCGCGACCCCGAAGGACGTGATGGACCGGATCGGCGCGCTGAAGGAGCAGGGCCGCAAGAATGCGCTCTTGATGCTGGCGTCCAAGACAGGCGAGTTGCGCTTCGTGACGATCCGGATGGATTGAGTCCGGTCAGGCCTGCAACGATCTGATTTCGAAATGAAAAGGGCGGCTAGTTAGCCGCCCTTTTTCTTGCCTGCCAGTCCTTGCGCGACAGGGTGTAGAGGACATGCCGCTTGAGGTGCGGGTGGCTGTCAGGGATGGATGGGTGGTCGAAATCGCGAGCCGGGTCAGGGCTCATGCCAAGACGCTCCATGACGGCCGTCGAGCGGCGGTTGGCCGCGACGGCGAAGGAGACGATCTCGTCCCGGTCAAGCGTCTCGAAGCCAAAGGCGAGCCAGGCTTCGGAGGCCTCCGTGACATAGCCCTTTCGCCAGAATTCCGGCGCCAACCGCCAGCCGATCTCGATCGTATCGGAGGGCAGGGACGGCACGTGATCGGTCTTTAAGAGGCCGACGAAGCCGATGCATTCCCCAGTCGCGGCGATCTCGGCGGCGGCAAAACCAAAGCCGTCCTCGGCGATCCAGCCCCGAAACTCGTCCATCTTGGCATCCGTCTCGGCGCGGTCGCGGCGGAACGGAAAAAATTCCATCACCCGCTCGTCGGAGTTGATGCGATGGAATAGTTCGCGGTCGCGCTCTTCCCAGTTGCGCAGGATGAGGCGCTCGGTGCGCATCGGTTTCATTGGGCGAACTCTTCCTGGCGGTAGCCCTGGAGATAAAGCAGTGCGGTGAGATCGCCATGGTCGATGCGGACCTTGGCTTCGGCAGCAACGGCCGGCTTCGCGTGGAGCGCGACACCGGTGCCGGCCAGGCGGATCATGTCGAGGTCGTTGGCGCCGTCGCCGACCGCAATCGCATCGAATGGCGTCAGGCCGAGGCGGGCCGAGATATCGTTCAGCGCATCGGCCTTGGCGGCGCGGCCGAGGATCGGCTCGGCGACCAGGCCGGCAAAGCGCCCGTTCTCCTCGATCAGGCGGTTGGCACGGTTTTCCTCGAAGCCGAGCATGGCGGCGACACGGCTGGTGAAGACGTCGAAGCCGCCGGAGACAAGCGCCGTCCAGGCGCCATTGGCGCGCATCGTCTGCACCAGAGCGCGGCCGCCCGACGCCAGCGTCAGGCGGTTCGCGATGATGCGGTCGACGACGGCGGCATCGAGGCCTTTCAGCAACGCTACGCGTTCCCGTAAGGCGGGCTCGAAGGCGATCTCGCCGTTCATCGAGCGTGCGGTGATGGCGGCGACGCGGTCCTTGACGCCGATCTCGTCGGCGAGTTCGTCGATGCATTCCTGGTCGATCATGGTTGAATCCATATCGGCAAGCAGGATTGTCTTGCGGCGGCTTTCGGCCTGCTGAACGATCACGTCGACCGGCTCGGAGCCAAGTGCCAAGCGCAAGGCGGCACTTGCCTCAGCGGCTTCCGCACCCTCGGGTAGCACCAGATCGCAGGCGACGCCTTCGCCCAGCCAGCGAACAGCGCTTGCGCCGACCGACCGTGAGGCCATATTCGCAAGCGAGGCCGACATCGCGCGGCGGACGGGGTGAGACACAAGCGTGGCAATGAGCGGCATCGAGGCTTCCAAGCAGCTAGGCGAGGGCGGGCAGGCGGGCGAGGGCCGCGTGAAGGACGCGATCCTGATAGCCGGGCCGACCGCCAGCGGCAAGTCGGCGCTGGCGCTCGATCTCGCCGAGCGCAAGGGCGGTGTCATCGTCAACACCGATTCCATGCAGGGCTATTCGGTGCTCGATGTGCTGACTGCGCGACCGAATGCCGCCGAACTCGGCCGCGCGCCGCACTATCTCTATGGCCACGTGCATCCCTCCACCGCCTATTCCACCGGCGCCTGGCTGCGCGACGTGATGAAGCTGATCGATGACGGCACGCTCGCCCGACAGCCCGATGACGCCGGCTTTGAACGTCCGGTGATTTTCGTCGGCGGCACCGGGCTCTATTTTCGCGCACTTGCCGAGGGCATTTCGGAAATGCCCGACATTCCGCAGCAGGTACGCGACCGCTGGCGCTACGAGTTAAAGGAGCAAGGCGCAGCCAAGCTGCACCGCATCCTGATGCATGAGGATTCGGCGGTCGCCATGCAGCTGAAGCCGACCGACGGCCAGCGCATCGTGCGGGCGCTGGAGGTGCTCGACGCATCTGGCCGCTCCATCCTCGAATGGCAGGCAGCGCGCGGCCGGCCGCTGATCGACCGCGACAGCGCTCGGTTCTTCGTTATCGAGCCGGACCGCGCCGCCCTTGTCGAGCGGATCGAAACAAGGTTCGACCGCATGCTCGATCTCGGCGCGCTCGATGAGGTCAAACGGCTTGCGGCGCTTGGCCTCGATCCCGACCTGCCGGCGATGAAGGCGATCGGCGTTCGCGAACTTTCGGCTGCCATGGCGGGTGACATCAGCTTTCCTCAGGCCATCGAGCGCTGCAAGGCAGCGACGCGGCAATATGCCAAACGGCAAACGACGTGGTTTCGCCATCAGCTGGGACCGGAATGGCTGAGATTGCAGCCCGGCGACGGCCTGCAAGCCGTGATTTGATTTTCGTGCTGCTAATACAATTAAAGAAACAGAAGTAGGAATGAACATTCCCGCTCCGGTTGTCTGGATTAACCGTCCGTAAGGCGCCGGCATGCCATAGATCCGGGGGGTACTTTTCCAACGGGGAGCAGATGCGTTTCCACAAGGCGGAATCCGCATTTTTCGTCTTTATTTTCGTGATCCTGGCCGCAGGCCTGGTGACGCTTTATGCCTATGGTCAATTGCAGTCCATCGCGGTCGGTCACGATACGACTTCCCGGGTCGAGAGGATCGCCTATCTCAACACGCTGCTGTTTGTCACCGGGGTGCTGCTGGCGACAGCGCTGTTCTTCGGCGTGTTCTTCATCTACCCGCTGATTCGTAGGCAGGCCACGGAAGAGGGCAAGCTGCGCGCCATGACGGTTTCGCTCAGCGCCCGCTCGGAAACGCTGCAACATGCGGCATTGACCGACGGCCTTACCGGCATGCAGAACCGGCGCTATTTCGATGATGCGCTGAAGGAATATCTCGAGGAATTCCGCCGCATCGAAAAGCCCGTCGGGCTCATGATCCTCGACCTCGATCATTTCAAGCAGGTCAACGACACGCATGGCCACGATGTCGGCGACGAGGTGCTTAGGGCAGTCGCCAATTGCCTCAAAGGCATGACGCGCTATCACGACGTGGTGGCGCGGCTTGGGGGCGAGGAGTTCGCCGTCGTTACGCCCAACATGGATGCGGAGCTGTTGGGCAAGTTCGCCGAACGCATCCGCAAGGCGATTGCCAACATGTCGGTGCTGTCGGGCAATGTCCGCCTCAAGATCACCACCAGCGTCGGTCTTGCCGTCTGGGATCGGAAGGAAACGGCCGAGGAATTCTACCGCCGCGCCGACCGCCAGCTCTACGAGGCGAAGAGGCAAGGCCGCAACCGCGTCTGCGCCTAAAATCCCGAAGAAGAATTCATGAGGCCGGTTGCCTGACGTGGCTTTCTCGACTTCCGGTGCTCACGGACTAAATGTCCGCTCCGCTCCGGCTTCTCGAAAGCCACGCCATTCAATCCGGCCTGATGAATTCCCTTTCGGGATTTTGCCCAAGTGGGCCAACGAAGCCGAGCCCTGGCGCTCCGGCGGCTTCTCAATTGGCCGGCAAAAAAGTCGCTACGCTGAAGGTCAATCGTTCTGCGGGCGCATGCCGAAGGTTGTGGGCTTGAGGCCGTAGCGCAGGTCGAAATCGTCGTCGGGCTGGACGCGCTGGGCGGTGGCCGGCTTGCGGTAATCGGGATCGCCGGCCTGGCGGCCGGAGTCCACGACCTCGGCGAAGGCCATCTGCTGCTGCGGTTTCGGCACGTTGCGCAGCCGCTCGACGATGGCGGCGAGATCGACGTCGTTGCCGTCCTGCGAGAACTCGTCCTGCTCTCGCTTGGCGGTGCCGGGGATCAGGTTCTCCGCCAGTTTCTCGAACTTCAGCCGCATGGTCGTCGCCACGCCTTCACCGAAGGCGATGGCTTCGCGCTGGCCCATGGAGGACAGGAAGGCCAGCGTCGAGGCGGAGGAATCGGCGATCGCCGAGCGGATGATCGCCTGGTCCTGCTCGTTGGCCAGCCGCATGGCGAAGAAGGTCGAGCATTGCGACAGGATGGTCGGATCGAGTTCACCCGGGCGCTGGGTGACGACGCCGAGATAGCAGCCATATTTGCGGCCTTCCTTGGCGATGCGCGATAGTGCATGCCTTGTCGGGGCGAAGCCTAGGCGCGGATCGGCCGGCATATAGCGGTGCGCTTCCTCGCACAGCAGCAAAAGCTTCAGCCGGCCCTCGCTCCACAGCGCAAGGTCGAAGGCGAGCCGAGCCAGCACCGAACAGACGGAATTGACCACTTCGGACGGCATGCCGGCCATCTCGAAGCAGGTCACCGGGCGGCCATGATGCGGCACACGGAAAATATTGCCGATCGTCTCGTGGATCGTGTCCTCGATCAGCCGCGAATTGAACATGAAGCGATAGCGCGGGTCGGACGCGGCGGACTCGATGCGCGTCTTCAGCGATTTCAGCGTCGGGCGGTCGTTCTTGCTTTCCAGGAGGCCCATGCGCTCGTCGATCTGCTTGATGAGATCGACCATTCGGTAGGGCACCGGCGTGTCGGCGGTCAGCGCATCGCTGCCGCGGCGCACGTAAGAGCCTGAATTGGGATTGCGATAGAGGTTCTTGGCGGCGGGGATCAGGTCGCGCAGGACATCGACTTCTTCCGGCACGACCTCTCGGCCGCGAAACAGCACTTCGGCGAATTCTTCGAGCCTGAACATCCAGAACGGCAGGTCAAGCGTCTTGGAATCGACCCGGACGCAGAACTCAGGCAGCGACGCCGCGAATTCATTGTGCGGATCGAGGATGAGGATTCGCAGATCGGGCCGGGCCGCGATCGATTTGCGCAGCAGCAGCGAGACGGCGGTGGATTTGCCGACGCCGGTTGTGCCGACAACGGCAAAATGGCGCGCCAGCGTGTCGTCGATAGCGATGTTGGCGTCGATCGACTCATCCTGCGACAGCGTACCGATGGTGATCGAATGACGCCCGGCGAGATCGTAGACCGCCTGCAGGTCACGGGTACGGATGCGGTGCGCTATGGCGCCGATATGCGGATATGTGGTGATGCCGCGGTCGAACACCGGTTTGTCCCCTGGTTCGGCGCCGTCGCGCACTTCGCCGATCAGCTCGACGCTGACCTCGATGGGGTTTTGTCCCTCATTGCTCCAGGCGCGATCCGATTTGCCGATTTCGTAGACCAGACCAACGGTGCGCGATGTCCCGAGATTGATGGAGATCATCTTGCCGACCGTCCACAGGCCGGTGACCGCGCCTTCGATGTCGTCGGCATAGGCGCTGATGGTGGCGCGCGCACCGTCGCACTGCACGACGTTGCCGAGAATGCGCTTGTCGTTCTGCTCTGCGCGGCGGCGCTCCTGCGAGGTCGGTTCGCCGACGGAGGCTTCGCGCTCGACAAACATACGATCCGATCCCCATTCCCGTGGAGCGTCGATCCTACACAGACGGGGTTAAGGTGGCGTGATGCGGAATGGTGTAGCAGGGGTTAACCGGTCAGCGAAAATTCAACCCGCCGGCCTCTTTTCCGAATCCAAACATTCGATATATTGGACGAATGACTGATATAGCGAATGACATGTCGGCTACGATCGGCAGACGGATCCACGCCGAAAGAGCCTTGCGGGACTGGTCGTTGGCCGACCTGGCGAACCGCTCCGGCGTCTCCAAAGCCATGCTCAGCACTATCGAGCGCGGCATGACCAGTCCCACGGCGGCGCTGCTGGTGCGCATCGCCGCTGCTTTCGGCATGACGCTGTCGACGCTGATTGCACGCGCCGAGCAGCAAGGTGGCGGCCTGTTGCGCGAGAGTGAGCAGCCGGTTTGGCGCGACCCCGGTACGGGCTATGTCCGTCGGCATCTGTCGCCGGTTTCCGACACGCCGCTCGAATTGATCCGGGTGCAACTGCCGGCGGGCGCCAGTGTGAGCTTCCCGGCGGCGTCCTATGCCTTCATCAAGCAGCAGATGTGGCTGATCTCCGGGCGGCTCGAATTCACCGAGGGTGATATGGTGCATAGTCTCGAGCCTGGCGACTGCCTGGCGCTCGGCGCGCCGTCGGACTGCACGTTCCATGCCGTCGGGCAGCTGCCCGCCGACTATCTGGTCGCGCTGGTCAGGGGCTGAAATCGTGGCAAGACGTCCCAAGCGCTCCGACAATGGCGGACCGCCGCTCGATGATTACAAGGGCCCACCATGGGGCAAGGGCGATCCCTACATCTTCCTGGCCTGGCAGGCAGCGCATGCCAAGGCGTGGAAGGCGCCAAGCCGTGACGTGATGCTGATGCGCATGGAAAAGGCCGAGCGGCTTGGCCTGACCTATGAGGAATACACGCTCGAAATCCTCGAACGCGGGCTGCATCTGCAGCCGAAAGACACAGATCGCATCGCCGCGATCAAGGCGAGACGAAAGCGGCGCCGCGTCGCGCGTCTGGATTAGCAAGGGAAGGTGCCGGCATGCGTTCCATCGAAATCAGGTCGCTGACTGCGGAAACGCGCGGCATGCTGGCCGACCTCCTGATCGAGACGGTGGCTGCCGGCGGCTCCGTCAGCTTCATGCACCCCCTATCCAGGCAAGCGGCGGAAACCTTCTGGAGCAACTCGTTGATGGCAGCAGAGAGGGGTGAAAGAGCGGTGCTGGGTGCTTGGAAGGGCGAGGTTCTGGTCGGCACCGTGACCGTGCTGCTCGACTTTCCTGATAATCAGCCGCACCGGGCCGAGATCGCCAAGCTGATGACCCGCGTCGAACACCGCGGCAAGGGCATAGCGAGCTGGCTGATGCGGGGGGCCGAAACGCTCGCCGTCGAGAAAGGCCGCACGCTTCTGGTGCTGGACACCGCAACCGAGGAGGGCGCTTCCGGCCTTTACGAAAAACTCGGCTTCACGCTCACTGGCGAAATACCGGACTTTGCCTTGAAACCCCATGGCGGGCTGACCGGCACGCTCATCTACTGGAAGCGCATCGGCGGCGCTGCCTAACCCATGTGATGAACCTGTTGCAGCGCGTAGACCGGCGTCGCGATGCCTTCCATGCGCGCCTTCAGCTGCAGCGCCAGGAACTGGGAGTAATGGCGCGACTGGTGCAAATTGCCGCCATGGAACCACAGCGCCTCCTGTTGGGTCGGCTTCCACATGTTGCGCAGCTCGCCTTCCCAGGGGCCTGGGTCCTTGGTGGTGTTGGAGCCGAGGCCCCAGCATTTGCCGACCTTGTCTGCGACCTCCCGTGAGATCAAATCGGCCGCCCAGCCGTTCATCGAACCATAGCCGGTGGCGTAGACGATGAGATCGGCCGGCAGTTCCGATCCATCGCTGAGCAGGACCGAATGCTCCTTGATCTCCTTCACGTCGACACCGCTTTTCAGCTTGATCGACCCGTCGATGATCAGGTCGGATGCGCCGACATCGATGTAATAGCCCGAGCCGCGCCGCAGATATTTCATGAACAGGCCGGAGCCGTCGTCGCCCCAGTCGAGCATGAAGCCCGCCTTCTCCAGGCCCTTGTAAAATTCGCCGTCGCGCTTCTTCATCTCGGCATAGGCCGGGATCTGGAATTCGTGCAGGATCTTGTAGGGCAGCGAGGCAAAGACGAGGTCGGCTTTGGCGGTGGTCATGCCGCTCGCGACCGCCTTTTCCGAATAGAGCGAGCCCAGGCCGATCTCCATCAGCGTGTCCGACTTGACGATGTGCGTGGTCGAGCGCTGCACCATGGTGACGTCGGCGCCGGCCTCCCAAAGGGCTGCTGCAATGTCGTGGGCGGAGTTGTTCGAGCCGATGACGACAGCTTGTCTGCCGACATAGGCATCGGGTCCCGGATGCTTCGAGGAGTGATGCTGGTCGCCCTTGAATGTGTCCATGCCCTTGAAGTTCGGCATGTTGGCCTTGCCGGATTGCCCCGTGGCCAGCACCAATTGTTTCGGCTTCAGCGTGATGTCCTTGCCGTCGCGGCGCACCAACACCGTCCATTCCTTCTTCCCTTCGTCATAGACAGCGCTCATGGCCTCGGTCGACGACCAGTAGTTCAGCTCCATTACCTTGGCGTACATTTCCAGCCAGTCGCCGATCTTGTCCTTGGGCGCGAAGACCGGCCAGTTCCTGGGAAAGTCGATATAGGGCAGATGGTCGTACCAGACCGGATCGTGCAGGCAGAGCGATTTGTAGCGCTTGCGCCAGCTGTCGCCGGCCCGTTCGTTCTTCTCGACGATGATGGTCGGCACGCCGAGCTGCCGCAGCCGCGCGCCGAGCGCGATGCCGCCCTGGCCGCCGCCGATGATGAGCGTATAGGGCTGCGTCTTGAAGCCGAGCTCGGCGGCCTCCTTCTCGCGCTCCTCCTTCCAGGTCGGGCGGTTCTTGCCATGGCCGTGCTTGGCGCCGAGCGGGCGGTCGAAGCCGGCCGGCTCCTCATGGCCCTTGAGTTCGACCATGGTGGTGAGCAGCGTCCAGATCTTGCCGTCCTTCAGCCGGATGTGACCAAAGCCGCGCGCCACAGACGTCTCGAAGCTGATCCAGCCGTCGAGCACGCCGTCGCTTTCCGTGGCACCCTCGCCCCTGGCGATCGCCCAGTTCGACGGTTTGGTCCTGGCCAACTGGCTGACCAGCATGTCGCGCACCTGATCGCGGCCTTCCATCGTCTTGATGTTCCAGGTGAAGGTAACAAGATCGCGCCAAAAACAATCCTCCTGGAAGCAGGCGACCGCCTTGTCGACGTCGCCGGCGGTGAGTGCCACGCCGAAGCGATCGAGCAGGTCGGAAAGCTTCTTGTTGGGGGCCTTGTCGAGCATTGAATTTCCTCCGCGATTTTTCTTGGCCGCCTGTAGCGAGCGGAACCCTGCCGAAGCTTGACGTCCGGCCTGGCGCAGTATCGCGACAAATTATGCGCCGCGTCACGTCGTCCAATAGTTTGCCGCGTATTCAGGGGCTTATCGGGAAATCGGGACGCCGAAGACCGTTGCGAACCAGCGGCGGACCGCTTCTTCGGCCGGGCTCAGATGCGCGCCCGAAGGTGCGGTCAGATAGTGGCCGGCACCGCTCGACAGCGTAAAGCCGGACAGGGTAACGAGAGATCCTTCGCGCAGTGCCGCGTCGGCCAACGGTCGCGATCCCAGCACCATGCCGGCGCCGTGCTTCGCCGCCTCCAACGCGGTAACGAAACTGTCGAATTTGTGCGTCGGCCCCAGCGCCGGCTTCATCCGGGCGACGGCGAACCACTCGCCCCACATTTCCCGCGCGCCGACCACTGTAAGTCTCGGCAATCCTGTCCAATCCTTGGCCTTGGCGACATTTGGCGACGCCATCGGCGTCAAGGTTTCGCGGGTGAGGCGGTCGGCCTGCCGTCCGGCAAAGGAGCCGGAGCCAATGCCGAAACGGATGTCGAGACCCACAAAGCGCTCGCCGTAATCGGCCGGTGTGTGGATGGTCTCGATCTGCAGCTGGACGAAGGGCAGGTCCTTGGCCATTTGCGGCAGCTTCGGCGCGATCATCAGCACGGCGAAGGAAATCGGCGAGCGGATCGTCACGCTCTGGACGGTCTTGGGTTCAAACAGCTCGCGCGTGCTGTTGGCGATCACGGCGAAGGCCGATTGCAGATGCGGCAGGTAGGCGGCACCCTCCGGCGTCAATTCGACGCCGCGCGCCAGGCGGATGAACAGCGGCTGCTTCAACCGCTCTTCGAGAGAACGGATGTGCTGGCTGACCGCAGCCTGGGTCAGGCCAAGCTCGGCCGCGGCGGCGGTGAAATTCGACAGCCGCGCGGCGGCCTCGAAACTCCGCAGCCAGTCAAGCGGGGGCAAGGGCAGGGTTGTTTCAGTCATAAACCGTTTAGGGCCTCTGGCTGCAAAATGATAATTTGAGTTATGCCTTCGACATCATCACGATGCAACCGGAAACCCTGCGGAGTTGGCTGCGGGGCGCTGCGGACAGGAACGGATCCCCATGCTTAGCCAGGTGCTGATCGGCGACGAAGGAAGAACGATCGACCTCGGGTGGAAGGACGGCGCGCGCACTCGCTTTCACGCAGTGTGGTTGCGCGACAATGCGCTCGACGACAAGACGCGTAGCGCCGGCAACGGCCAGCGGCTGATCACCATTCTCGACATTCCCGTGCAGACATGGATCGGCGCAGCCGCGATCAAGGGCGATGCGCTTGAAGTCAGTTTCGAACCGGAGGGAAAGACGGTGCGCTTTCCTGCGGCATGGCTGAGCGCCAATGCCTATGACCGCGATGCCGCCCGACAGCCCGGCTGGACAGGCGAGGGCACCGTGCGATGGACCAGGGCCTCTATGCAGAATTCGGTGCCGCGCGCCGGCTATCTCGCTGCCAGCCGCGACCGCGCCGTCTTGCGGCAATGGCTGTCGGCGGTGAAGACCTACGGCTTCGCGGTGATGGACGATTTGCCGCCCGAATCCGGGGCGCTGTGCAAAGTGTCCGATCTGTTCGGCTATATCAGGGAGACCAATTACGGCCGATGGTTCGAGGTGCGCGCCGAGGTCAATCCAACCAATCTGGCCTACACCAATCTTGGCCTGCAGGCGCATACCGACAATCCCTATCGCGATCCGGTGCCGACCTTGCAGATCCTGTCCTGCATCGAAAACACCGTGGAGGGCGGCGAATCCAGCGTCGTCGATGGTTTTGCCGTGGCGGCCGCGCTGCAGGCAGAAAACCCCGAAGGCTTCCGGCTGTTGAGTTCATACCCGGCGCGTTTCGAATATGCGGGGTCGTCGGGCGTGCGATTGCAGGCCAAACGGCCGATGATCGAGCTCGGGCCGGATGGCGAACTCATCGCCATCCGCTTCAACAACCGCTCGCTGGCGCCGACCGTCGATGTGCCGTTCGCGGAGATGGAGGCCTACTAC
The DNA here is from genome assembly GCF_040319795.1 of Mesorhizobium sp. M0862. Taxonomy (NCBI): domain Bacteria; kingdom Pseudomonadati; phylum Pseudomonadota; class Alphaproteobacteria; order Hyphomicrobiales; family Phyllobacteriaceae; genus Mesorhizobium; species Mesorhizobium sp. M0862. Next base: position 19,863 of record NZ_JAMYOJ010000035.1, on the reverse strand, counting down.
GCCGCCTATCGCCGGTTTGCCGAACTGATCGAGGATCCTTCCTTCGAAGTCACCTTCAGGCTCGAGGCGGGCGAGGCCTTCATCGTCGACAACACCCGCGTCATGCATGCCCGCAAGGCGTTCTCCGGCACCGGCAAGCGCTGGCTGCAGGGCTGCTACGCCGACAAGGATGGCCTTTTGTCGACGCTGTCGGCGATCGAACACAGCTTCAAGGAGGCTGCGGAATGAGCGGCCAGGATTTGAACGCGGGCAACATCGTCGAATTCATCGCCGATATTTTCGAACGCCGAGGGGCGGAATCCTATCTCGGCGAACCCGTCACCATGTCGGAGCACATGTTGCAGGGCGCCTGGTTCGCCGAAAAGGACGGCGCGCCCGATGTGCTGGTGGCGGCAGCACTGCTGCACGATATCGGCCACTACACCAGCGAGTTCGGCACCTATTCGCCCGACGATGTCGAGGACAAGCATCATGACGAAGCCGGCGGCGAGGTGCTGGCGCCGTTCTTTCCACCGGTGATCGTCGAATGCGTCAGGCTGCATGTCGCGGCCAAGCGCTACCTCTGCGCCACCGACCCGAGCTATTTCGGCAGGCTGTCGCAGGCCTCGGTCCACACACTGTCGCTGCAAGGCGGGCCGATGAATGCCGAAGAGGTGGCAGAGTTCCGCAAGAACCCGTTCCACGAGGAAGCGGTGCGGGTTCGCGTCTGGGACGAGGCCGGCAAGATCGCCAACATGAAGACCCGGGCATTTCGCGACTACATGCCGCTGCTGCAACGGGTTGTCCGCGAATTCGCCAATCGCGCCTGATCATAATCCGGGGAAGGAACGGCATGTGCTACCGCTTCGACGGCGAGCATGCGCTAACCGTATGCCGGAGACCTGCCGCAAGCGTCTGCGTGCCGCAGGCGCTCGCGCCTCGCTGCCGATCCCTACCGGTGACGAGCCTTGTCACCGCGGATTTTATTGCGACATCCGTCGGCGCGGCCAAGATCAGTAGGTCAGACTTCGGTGTATATTTGACTCAGACGAAGGTCTGAGAATCGAGCTGAAAGGACGAAAGGAGAGTTTCCTCAGCGTTTGTAAGCCGCAATTTTGGGCTGTTCATTCTTGAATACCGTGACACATCATGATGTGATGGTGGCATGAATGGAGAAAGGCAGCCCCTGTTTTCATCCGTGCGTCGCTGGGCGTACTTTAGCTTGCGCGTATTCGCGGCGGTTGCGGTGGCGATGCCGGTGCTTGGTCTGCGGTTGAGCCATGTCGACGGCTACAAGATCGAATTCGCCGCTGCCAGCGCCAAGAGCGGAAACAATGGCAATGGTAACGGTGGTGGCAACGGTAGTGGTAACGGTAATGGCTCAGGCGGCAACGCCGGGAATGGCAACGCCAACGGAAAGGGAAAAAATGGTGCCGGCGACAACGCCCCCGGTAGCCAAGCTCCGAGTAGCCAAGTCAATGCCGCTGGCGACACGGTGACGGTACAGGGCGCCAAAATCCAGGTCGTGCATCGCGATGGATTCAGCGAAAGCATCGAGGCCGGCCGCTTCACTATGAAGGATCCGCTTGGAAGGACAATTGTCGAACGCGCCGTAAGGGCCTCCGACATTGCTCGTCTGAAAGGGCTGTGACTGCTGGTTCGCCAACCAGCATCCGACCTTCAGACAAGCCCCGATCTCCCTATACAAGACCCGTTTTGGGCGCGTGCATAAGAATGGCTGCTTCGGTGCGGTTTCGCACCTTTAGCTTTTGAAATATCCGAGTCATGTGGTGTTTTACCGTTTTCTCCTGCAGGTTGAGACGTTTGGCGACTTCTTTATTGCTCAGTCCTTCGCCTACCAAGGAGATTATCCCAAGCTCGCGTCCCGAGAGATTGGCAACGAGATCGGTGGTGCGCTTTTCCGGCCGTATCAGTTCATTCAAAAGCTGCGCTGACAGGGTCGGCGAAACATATTTTTTTCCTGCGGCTATATAAGTCAGCACCTCGGCCAGCGATGCCGCCCCAATCCCTTTCAGCACATATCCGCGTACGCCCAGCCTGAGCGCCGTCGCCAAATCGGCGTTCGCCTCCGAGACGGTGAGCATGACGATCTTGCAGTCAGGCTGAGTTGCAAGAATATTTTCCGCTGCCGCTAGGCCCCCTCCCGGCAAACTGATGTCGAGCAGCAATATGTCGGGATTTGCCAAGGCCGCAAGCTGTTCGGCATCCGTCGCGGTTTCGCCCGCACCAACGACTTCGAAGCCGCCGATTTCGGCGAGGCTGCGAGCCACACCCTCGCGAAACAGCGGATGATCATCAACAATGGCAATCCTTATGGGAGCGGTCATTTCTGGTCCTCGATGTTGAGCGTTATGGTCAGCCGGGTCCCCCTGGGGCTCGAAAACGTCTCGAAGTGACCTCCGATACTTTCGATACGTTCCCTCATGCCGGCGAGTCCAAGTCCTTCACACGATCCCGACTGGAATCCAGGGCCGTGATCAAGCACTTGAATGAGGAGCTTGCCCTGCGTCACTCTCGCCTTGACAGCCTGCCCCTTGCCCAGACCGTGTCGCCAGGCATTGTTCAGCCCCTCCTGCGCGAAGCGAAAGATGCTTATTTTCTCGGACGTCCCCAGGTCGGGCAGGCGAGGTGGCAGTGAAAGCGATACGGAGGAGGCCGTCCGGCGTTCATGTTCGGCAACCGCAAGCCGCAATATCTCCGCGACTGTCGAAGCTTCGATCTGTGGCAGCACGAGGCCGGTGCAGATGGCGCGGATCTCCCGCATCGCCTCGTCCAACGTATGATGGATATCGGCGATCTCGGTCTTGCGGTGGCTTGGGGATGCGGCGGGATCGAGCAGCAAAGGGCTGTCCATGCGCAGCGCAGCCAGTGCGACGAGCTGAGCTGGACCGTCATGCAAATCAGACCCAATGCGGCGCAAGTAACGCTCGTTGATTGCCGTTGCGCGGCGCGACGCCTGCTGGACGCGCTCCCGCAAGGCGGAATTCTGCTCCAAAAGCAACTGAAGTTCCGCCACTTGTGTCTCAAGCGCTGAACGCTGCGTTTCGATAGTGCTGCTGCCGCGAAGCACGATTCCCGAGAGCATCGCCAAGGCGACCGCGGTCGCGCCAGCCACGAGCAGCCAGCTCGACCATAGTGCCGAGTTTAAAGTGCCCTGAAGATCGTCGGCTATCTCGTAGAACTCGGAAACGGCCACAACATCGCCCGACCACGGCTCTCGAACCGGATTGTAGATCTCGAGCAGCGAGGCGGTGGGGCTCTTCCGTTCCTTCCTTTCATTTTCGTCCAGATCATTGAATTGCGCCACCACGTTTCCGCCGAACGCATGCAGCAAGTTCGCATTTGGCTCGAAGGTCTGGCCAATAAGAGCCGCGTCTTTGGCGTACAGCACCTTGCCATCACGCCGCCAAAGCACGAACGACGCCAGTTTTTTTCCGAGAGCACCCTGGTCCAGGGTTTCATCGAGTGCCCGTTTAACGGTGTCGCTGAGCTGCTGGCTTTTGCGCATATCCGGCAGGATTGGCGCGATGACACTGTCGACGTAAAGCGCGGTCGTGCTTGCAGAGTTGCGGATCACTCCATCTCGTATTTGCGAGGTGACCCATAGGCCGACGACCAGCATCAGCGACAGCAGCCCAATGCTTCCGACTATGATGAACTGCCAAGCCAACGATAGCCTGTTCCAGTTTTGATAGAGACTATCAATGTAGCGCACGTCTCAACCGACCCCGCGACTTTGGCCGTGCCAAAATGCCTAAGCCATCCTACATCTAGAACGGTCGATGGTGCGAGCAAGCGCTAGGTTGAATGCCGGGGAAACCGCAATTTCAGGGCATGATCCCACCGCCACCCGCGGGGAACGGCGGTGGGATCAGCGTTACTGTATGATCTTGACGATCTTCCGCGTGCCGGGGTCGACCAGCACGGTTCGCCCGTCGACCACAACGTAGCGATACTTGACGCTCGGCACTTCATGCAGTTCCACCGTGTCGGGAATGGCGGTCCCCACGTTCAATTCGACACCTGGAATCTTCACCGACGCAAGGGGCTGCTTTTTCACGTATTCGCGCACAACCGTTTCCTGCTCCGGCGCGATGATGACGTCTTGAGCGGCAACTACGCCCGCGCTCGCGAGCAGCAAGAATCCGGCAATTGCGGTCGACTGGTACATGGTCGTCATGATTCTCTCCTTCATGCGAGCAACGCTCATGCATCTTGCGCGAGCTCGATTCCGATACGGGTGGTGTTGATGAGGTTGATGCACACCGGGAGCCGAACGGGCTTTTCGCGGCTGCGTTCCCGCGTGGGGCTTCGGTCCGGGCGTCATCGGGCCAATGGACGATAGGGGGAGGGACCAAAGTCTGGTGCCAGGCTGTAGAGGTCCTAGAGCCTCCTCAGGGCGGAACACAGGGTTCTCGGCATCGTTGAGATCAGCACTTGTGGGAGGCGTTAATGGACAACAGCGTCCATCAGGCACGATGGTTGCTCTTGCCTGTTTTCGGGGTAGCCATCCTGGTCATGACGACGGGAGTACTTCTAAGCTTGTGATGCTGGTGTCATCGCTATGGGATCGCAAGCTCAGGAGAAAATAAAATGTTGCGTTGCATTAATTGTTTGATGCAATTTGTAGGTGATTGTTGCAAAATTACTGCCAACATTCATTGGTCTTCTTAGAAGCCCGATTTTATTCACAAAATGTGGAACAAAGTATTTTTGGCAGAGTTGGCTAGGCTGAGGGACCGACTCTTTAAGGAGAAAGCAGATGAAACATGTGTTGATCACGAGCATGATTGCGCTTGGCGTCGGGTGCGGCGCCGCGATCGCCCAGACCCAGGCCGTGCAGCCGAGCGGTGGCGACAACTGCGCCGCCGGCGCGGCCGATTGCCAGAAGGGCGGCAAGGCCGGAGAACAGGCGCAAGGCAAGATGAAGTCACAGACCGATCAGAATGCACAGGGCCAGGCTGGCGCCACGACCGATCAGCAGGCTCAGGGCAAAGCCAAGCTCAAGACGGATGAACAGGCACAGGGCAAGGCCGGGACCAGTACCGAGCAGAATGCTCAGGGTCAGGCCGGCGCCACGACCGATCAGCAGGCTCAGGGCAAGGCCAAGCTCAAGACGGATGAACAGGCCCAGGGCAAGGCCGGGACCAGCACCGAGCAGAATGCTCAGGGCCAGACCGGCACCAGCACCGAGAAGCAGGCTCAGGGCAAGGCCAAGCTCAAGACGGATGAACAGGCCCAAGGCAAGGCCGGGACCAGCACCGAGCAGAACGCTCAGGGCCAGACCGGCACCAGCACCGAGAAGCAGGCTCAGGGCAAAGCCGGGACCAGCACCGAGCAGAACGCTCAGGGCCAGACCGGCACCAGCACGGACCAGCAGGCCCAGGGCAAGGCCGGGACCACCACCGAGCAGAACGCTCAGGGCAACACAAACGTTCAGACCGACCAGGGCAATACGGCCTCGATCAACAACGTGACCGTCGAGCAGAAGACGCAGGTCACGCAGATCATCCACGAGACCAGGGTTGAGCCGGTGAAGAACGTCGACTTCGACATTTCGGTCGGCATCGAGGTGCCGCGGCACAAAGTGCGCCTGCACCGTCTGCCGGCGCGCATTGTCAAGATCGTCCCGGCCTACGAATCCTATGAGTACTTCGTGCTGGCCGACGGGCGCATCGTCATCGTCGACCCGGATACGTACAAGATCGTGCTGATCCTGACGTGACACGGCAGTGACTCTTGTTCCCGGCGCGGTGCGATTGAGGGGTATCGTATGCGCCGCGGTGGCCCGCCGACCAGAGGCGGCGGGCCACTTGCTTTGTCTTTCGCATCGCGCGTTTTTCCCGTTGACACCCTGCCTTTCACCCTCGTAGTGTCCGCCACGATGAAAAAGGCACTCATTCTCGTAGGAAAGCGCGTGGGCAAGGCGGTGTAACCGCCGGGCGAAAACCTCCCATGCGCAACACACAGGCTCCCATCGGGGGCCTTTTTTATTGCCCGAAACACGACTAAACGACCAGCAATCGCCTCATGGCTAGAAGTACGGGACCAGACCGATGAGCAACGGACAGAACGAACGGCGCGAAATGCCAAACAGGGAAATGACTGGCGCCGAAATGGTGGTGCAGGCGCTGAAGGACAATGGCGTCAAGCATGTCTTCGGTTATCCCGGCGGCGCGGTGCTTCCGATCTATGACGAAATCTTCCAGCAGGACGAGGTCGAGCACATCCTCGTCCGCCACGAGCAAGGCGCAGGGCATGCGGCCGAAGGCTATGCCCGCTCGACCGGCAAGGCCGGCGTCATGCTGGTGACCTCCGGCCCGGGCGCCACCAATGCGGTGACGCCGCTGCAGGATGCGCTGATGGATTCGATCCCGCTGGTCTGCCTGACCGGGCAGGTGCCGACTTCGCTGATCGGCTCCGACGCGTTCCAGGAGTGCGACACGGTCGGCATCACGCGCCCCTGCACCAAGCACAACTGGCTGGTGAAGGACGTCAACGAATTGGCCGCCACCATCCATGAGGCCTTCCATGTCGCGACGACCGGCCGCCCCGGCCCGGTGGTGGTCGACATTCCGAAGGATGTGCAGTTCGCCAAAGGCATCTATGTGCCGCCGCAGGCGGCGCCGCGCACCAGCTACCAGCCGAAGGTCCAGGGCGACCTGGAAAAGATCAAGGCCGCCGTCGAACTGATGGCCGGCGCCAAGAAGCCGATCATCTATTCGGGCGGCGGCGTCATCAACTCCGGTCCGGAGGCCAGCCATCTGCTGCGCGAACTGGTCGACCTCACCGGCTTCCCGATCACCTCGACGCTGATGGGCCTCGGCGCGTATCCGGCATCGGGCAAGAACTGGATGGGCATGCTGGGCATGCACGGCACTTATGAAGCCAATATGGCGATGCATGATTGCGACGTGATGATCTGCATCGGCGCGCGCTTCGACGACCGCATCACCGGACGGCTGACCGCCTTCTCGCCCAACTCGAAGAAGATCCACATCGACATCGATCCATCGTCGATCAACAAGAACGTGCACACGGAAGTGCCCATCATCGGCGATGTCGGCCGGGTGCTGGAGGACATGGTGCGGCTGTGGCGGGCGAGCGCCAAGGCCGACAAGAAGGCGCTCCATCCCTGGTGGGAGCAGATCGCCAAATGGCGCGCGCGTGACTCGCTCGCGTTCAAGATGAACCACGATGTGATCATGCCGCAATATGCCATCCAGCGGCTCTACGAGCTGACCAAGGACATGGACACCTACATCACCACCGAGGTCGGCCAGCACCAGATGTGGGCGGCGCAGCACTATCATTTCGAGAAGCCGAACCGCTGGATGACGTCGGGCGGGTTGGGCACGATGGGCTACGGTCTGCCGGCTGCGCTCGGCGTGCAGATCGCGCACCCGGACGCGCTGGTCATCGACATCGCAGGCGACGCCTCGGTGCAGATGACGATGCAGGAGATGAGCGCGGCGGTGCAGCACAATGCGCCGATCAAGATCTTCATCCTCAACAACCAGTATATGGGCATGGTGCGTCAGTGGCAGCAGCTGCTGCACGGCAACCGCCTGTCGCATTCCTATACCGAAGCGATGCCCGACTTCGTCAAGCTGGCTGACGCCTATGGCGGCCATGGCATTCGTTGCGAGAAGCCGGACGAGTTGGACGATGCGATCAAGGAGATGATCGCGGTGAAGAAGCCGGTGCTGTTCGATTGCCGGGTGGCGACGCTCGCCAACTGCTTCCCGATGATCCCGTCGGGCAAGGCGCATAATGAAATGCTCCTGCCCGACGAGGCGACCGACGAAGCCGTGGCCAACGCCATCGACGCCAAGGGCAGGGAACTGGTCTAGGTCCAAGCCGGGGCAGGGCTGTCGCGAGAAGCCGTGCGCAAACAGAGAATTAGCTCAAAGTCTGAAATCGAGATTCATGTCATGAACGCACAGCTTCAACCGACCGGCTCCGCCTATTTCATCGCCAAGGAAACGGAAAAGCCGGAGAACCACACGCTCTCCGTTCTGGTCGACAATGAGCCCGGCGTGCTTGCCCGGGTCATCGGCCTGTTTTCCGGCCGCGGTTATAACATCGAGAGCCTCACCGTCTCCGAGACCGAACACGAGAAGCACCTGTCACGCATCACCATCGTGACGCGCGGCACGCCGCATGTGCTGGAGCAGATCAAGCATCAGCTCGAGCGCATCGTGCCGGTGCACCGCGTCGTCGATCTCACCGTGCGCTCGCACGAGTTCGGCCAGGAGCGGCCGCTGGAACGCGAGCTGGCGCTGGTCAAGGTCGCCGGCACTGGCGAAGCCCGCGTCGAGGCGCTGCGTCTGGCGGATGCTTTTCGCGCGTCGGTCATCGACGCCAACACCGAGCACTTCATCTTCGAGATTACCGGCAAGGGTTCGAAGCTCGACCAGTTCATCGCCATCATGAAGCCGCTCGGCCTGGTCGAGATCTGCCGCACCGGCGTGGCGGCGATGAACCGGGGCCCGCAGGGGATGTAGGCCTTCATGCGCGCGGCGGGGCGCTTTGGACCAATGGAATGAGGTTGCGTCCGGCGCCCTGTCGATTTAAGTCAGCATTGCTGACCTTTGTGAGCCGTCATGACCCTCGACGCTTTCCTTGCACTTTTGGTCTACGCCTTCGTGACCTCGATCACGCCGGGGCCGAACAACCTCATGCTCTTGGCGTCGGGCGTGAATTTCGGCCTCGTCAGAACCATTCCGCATATGCTGGGCATCAGCATGGGTTTTCTGGTGCTGTTGCTTGCCGTCGGCTTTGGCCTGGGCGCGGTGCTGACAGCGTTTCCGGCCTTGCACACCGGATTGAAGATCGCCGGCGCTGCCTATCTGCTCTATCTCGCCTGGAAGATCGCCATGTCGCGCTCGCTGTCCAGCAAGGGTGAGACGGAGGCACGGCCGATGCGCTTCGTCGAGGCAGCCGCATTCCAGTGGGTCAATGCGAAAGCCTGGGTGATGGCGATCACCGCCATGGCCGTCTACTCCAATCCGGACCACCCGTTCCTGTCGGTGGCGCTGATCGCGATCGCCTTCACCGTCGTCAACCTGCCGAGCGTCTCGGTGTGGGCCGGCTTCGGCACGGCGCTGCGCGGATTCCTGTCGGATCCGGTGCGGCTGAAATGGTTCAACATCGCCATGGGCGTGCTCTTGGCGGCGACGCTCTGGCCGATGCTGAAATAGACGCATCCGGCCTGAAATCTCAACCGCATCCTGGCTGGTTTTCCGACTGCTGAGCCGGCTGCATAGTCATTGTGCAGTGCACATTAAATCTTCGTAATGCCGTGTTTTGGCCCTTTTCCGACAAATGTGCGTCCTATCTACTTCGGCGAGATCGCGGCAAGGCGCCGTGATTGGGTAGAATGAGACCACCGGGTTCGGCGTGTCGGATCATAGGGCTTTTAGTCGATGCGCGGAAAAGTCGTTCTGGCGGTGGTGGTGGCGGCCTGTGTCGCCGCGGCATGGGTCTATTTTTCGCCGGCGGCGATGAGCAGTATGCAGCAGATGCTGCCGGGCGCCAGTCAGACGGCAGCAGCGGACAAGCCGGCTGGATCGGACAAGGCTTCGGCCGACAAGGCAGGGGGCAAATCCGGCGCCGGCGGCAATGCCGCCCGTTCGGCCTCGATCGTCTCGGCCACCGCGACAACGGCCGATTTTCCGATCCGCCGTTACGCCATCGGCTTCGTGTCGTCGCCGGCCGTGGTCAACATCAACGCCCGCGTGTCCAGCCAGATCGTATCGATCGACGTCAGGGACGGCCAGATGGTGAAGGCCGGCGACCTGCTGTTCTCGCTCGACGACAGGGCGCTCAAGGCGCAGCTTGCCAAGGATCAGGCGACGCTCGCCAAGGACCAGGCGCTGCTAACCAGTTCGGGCTCCGACCTTCAGCGCGCCAAGGATCTCGTCGCCAAGCAGGCCGGCACGCAGCAGACTTACGATCAGGCGGTGGCGGCGCAAAAGGCTGCCGCGGCGACGGTCGATGCCGACAAGGCGACGATCGACGCCGACAATGTCCAGCTCGGCTTTGCCAGCATCAAGGCGCCGATTGCCGGCCGGCTGGGCGCGGTCAACGTTTCGGTCGGTGACCTCGTCACCTTGAGCAACGGCAACTCGAGCACGGCCACGCCGCTGGTGACGATCACCGAGATGGATCCGCTGCAAGTCAACTTCAACCTGCCGGAGAGTAACCTGGCGCTGCTGCACAAGGCGCTGGCCAACCCGCAGCAAGGCGCGGTGACGCTGACCAAGGATGGCGATCCGACGCCGATCGGCAAGGGCACGCTCGACTTCGTCGATTCCAGCGTCGACACCGCATCCGGCACCATCGCGACCCGGGCGAGCATTCCCAATGCCGATCTTTCACTGTGGCCCGGCCAATATGTGAATGTCGTGCTCGACGCCGGCATCATGCCGCAGATGCCATCCATCCCGACGGTCGCGATCCAGCCCAGCCAGAAGGGGCCGTTCGTCTATGTCGTCAAGCCGGACAACACGGTCGAGATGCGGCCTGTGCAGGTGGCGCTGACCGAAGGCGAAAACAGCGCCATCAGCGAGGGCGTCAAGTCAGGCGAGAAGGTTGTCGTCGAGGGCCAAACCAGGCTGAAGGACGGCGCCAGCGTGCATGAAGGCAAGGCAACTGCCGGCGGTCAGGCAGCGCCCAAGTTGGCGGAAGCCGACAAAGCCGGCGGAGCTGCCCAATGATCTCAGAATTCTGCATAAGAAGGCCTGTCGCGACGCTGCTGATGTCGTTCGCCCTCGTGCTGGGCGGGCTGTTTGCCTACAAGTTCCTGCCGGTGGCGGCGCTGCCGAGCGCCGAATTCCCGGTCGTCAATGTCTCGGCCAACCTGGCCGGCGCGTCACCCGAAACCATGGCCACTTCGGTGGCGACGCCGCTGATCAAGCAGTTCGCCACCATTGCCGGCATCGATTCCATCTCGACCAGCAATTCGCTGGGACGCACGTCCATTGCCATCCAGTTCGTGCTCAACCGGGATATCGACGCGGCGGCCGCCGACGTGCAGGCGGCGATCGCACGCACGCAGCGGCAACTGCCGCCCGAGATGACAGCGCCGCCGAGCTATCGCAAGGTCAATCCGGCCGACGCGCCGATCCTTCTGATGTCGCTGGTCAGCGACACGGTTCCGCTCACCGACCTCGACGCCTTCGCCGAAAACGTCATCTCGCCCTCGCTGTCGACCATCGACGGCGTTGCGCAGGTGTCGATCTTCGGCCAGCAGAAATATGCGGTGCGCGTGCAGATCGACCCGACGGCGCTGGCGGCGCGCGGCATTTCGATCGACCAGCTGCAGACGGCAATCGCGTCGGCCAACTCCAACACGCCGCTCGGCGTCTTGCAGAACGACAAGCAGCAGCTGACCATCACGGCCAATACGCAGCTCACCGATGCCGCCGGGTTCTCCAACCTCATCATCGCCACCAAGAACGGCCATCCGGTGCGGCTGGGCGAGGTGACGCGCGTCATCGACTCGGTCGAGACCACGACGACTGCAAGCTGGTATGACGGCACGCGCGCCATCATCCTGGCGGTGCAGCGCCAGCCCGACGCCAACACGGTCGACGTCGTCGACAAGGTCAAGGCGATGCTGCCGTCGTTCAAGGACCAAATGCCGGCCGCCGCCGACATCAAGCTGCTCAACGACCGTTCGACCTCGATCCGCCAGGCCGTCGACGACGTCCAGTTCACGCTGCTTCTGACCATCGCTTTGGTGGTGATGGTGATCTTCGTCTTCCTGCGCCGGGTGACTGCAACCATCATTCCGGCCGTGGCGGTGCCGATCTCGTTGATCGCGACGCTCGGCGCCATGTTCCTGTTCGGCTTCTCCATCGACAACATCTCGCTGATGGGACTGACGCTCGCAGTCGGCCTCGTCGTCGACGACGCCATCGTCATGCTGGAAAACATCTTTCGCCACATGGAGGAGGACGGTCTCTCGGCCTTCGATGCCTCGCTGAAGGGCGCGCGCGAAATCGGCTTCACCATCATCTCGATCTCGATCTCGCTGGTGGCGGTGTTCATCCCCGTGCTTCTAATGGGCGGCGTCATCGGCCGCATCTTCAACGAATTCGCCGTCGTGGTGACGGTCGCGATCCTTGCCTCGATGTTCGTCTCGCTGACGCTGACGCCGATGCTGTGCTCAAGGCTGCTGTCGGTGACCAAGGCCGATCGCGACAAGCACGCCCCCGGCCACAAGCAGGACTTCGTCACCCGCGGCTATGATCGGCTTCTGACATTCTGCCTGCGCCACACTTTCCTGGTGTTCCTCGTTTTTGTCGGCACGGCGGCAGGGTCGGTGTGGCTGATCGAAGTCTCGCCGAAAGGCTTTTTCCCGCAAGAGGATATCGGCCAGATCTCGGTGACGACGATCGCCAGGCAGGACATCTCCTACGACGCCATGGTCAAGCTGCAGAACCAGGCGGCAAGTGTCTTCTCGCGTTCGCCCTATGTCTCGCATGTGGCCTGGTCAGCCGGCGGCGGCAACAATGCGCTGAACCAGGGCCAGCTCTATGTGCAGCTGAAGGACAAGAGCCAGCGCCCCGACATCGATAAGGTACTGTCGGATCTGCGGCGGCAGCTGGCCGTCGTGCCGGGGATCGATGCCTATATGCAGCCGGTGCAGAACCTGCGACTTGGCGCGCGTTCTTCCGCCAGCGCCTACCAGCTCGTCGTTCAGGGCCTCGATACCGGCCTGACCGACACATGGGCGCAAAAGCTCGACGATGCGATGGCGGCCGATCATGCGAATTTCACCGACGTCACCAGCGATTTGCAGAACAATTCATTGCAGGCGACGCTGGTGGTCGATCGCGACAAGGCGGCGTCGCTCGGCATCGACACCGACACGCTGCGCTCCAGCCTCTATGGCGGCTTCGGCACGGAGCAGGTCTCGACGATCTTCGGCTCGGCCGACAGCTACGAAGTCATCATGGAGCTCGATCCCAACATCGAATGGTCGCCCGAGCGCATGCTGGCCATCCAGGTCAGGACGGCAAGCGGCAGCCTGGTGCCGCTCGGCGCCTTTGCCCGCGTCGACCGCACCGCCGGCGCGCTGACGGTCAACCAGCTCGGCCAGCTGCCGGCGGTGACCATCTCCTACAACCTGCCGCAAGGCGTGGCGCTGGGCGACAGCACGGCCCGCATCGCCGCGCTGAAGGAGCAGATCGGCATGCCGTCGGCGATTTCGACCAGCTTTGCCGGCACCGCCAAGACCTTCCAGGATTCGCTGGCCAATCAGGGCCTGCTGATCGGCGGCGCCATTCTGACCATCTATATCGTACTCGGCATTCTCTATGAGAGCTTCATCCATCCGCTCACCATCCTGACCGGCCTGCCTTCGGCTGTGCTGGGCGCGGTGGTGGCGTTGCGCTTTGCCGGCATGGACCTTTCGGTGATCGCTGTGATCGGCATCCTGATGCTGATCGGCATCGTCAAGAAGAACGGCATCATGATGGTCGACGTCGCGCTGGAGCTGCGACGAGAAGGCATGTCGGCGACCGAGTCCATACACAAGGCCTGCCTGATGCGGTTCAGACCGATCATGATGACGACGTTGGCGGCACTGATGGGCACGTTCCCGATCGCGCTCGGTACCGGCGCCAGTGCCGAACTGCGCCAGCCGCTCGGCGTCGCCGTGGTCGGCGGCCTCCTGGCGTCGCAGGCGCTGACGCTGTTCGTCACGCCTGTCATCTATGTCTATTTCGAGAGTTTCTCCGGCTGGCTGGTGAGCTTCTTCCCTTCGAAAAAGAACAGGCCGGAGCTGCATGCGGTCGAGAGCGGCGAGCAGGCCTCGCTGTTCGGTCCCGAGGATCGGCTCGAGCCGCAAAGGGCCGCCGCCGAATAGGCGATAGCCCGTGGCCCAAGCTGTCATGCTTGCGGCCGCGTGCCGCCGATCCTAATCTGAGGTCATGTCCCATGATCATGACCACGACAACGAACTCGACCCGTTTGCGGCGCGCGTGCGCGCGCTGGAGACCATCCTCACCGAAAAAGGCCTGATCGATCCAGCCGCAATCGCCGTCATTGTCGAGACCTATGAGACCAAGATCGGGCCGCGCAACGGCGCCAGGGTGGTGGCGAAAGCCTGGAGCGATCCGGCCTATGCCGAGTGGCTGAAGCGCGATGCGACGGAAGCGATCGCGTCGCTGAGCTATAGCGGCCGCCAGGGCGAGCACATGCAGGCGGTGTTCAACTCGGACGAGACGCACAACCTCGTGGTCTGCACGCTGTGCTCCTGCTATCCGTGGTCGGTGCTTGGACTGCCGCCGGTCTGGTACAAGGCGCCGCCCTATCGGTCGCGGGCGGTGACCGATCCCCGCGGCGTGCTCGAGGAGTTCGGGCTGACCTTGCCAGCGGAGAAAAAAATCCGCGTCTGGGATTCGACTGCCGAACTGCGCTATCTCGTGGTGCCGATGCGGCCTAGCGGTACCGAAGGCTGGAGCGAGGACCAGCTCGCCGAACTGGTCAGCCGCGATGCGATGATCGGCACGGCGGCGGCCAAAGAACCCGGGACAAAGAAGGTACCGGCATGAACGGGCCGCAGGATCTAGGCGGACAGATGGGTTTCGGGCCGGTCGCGCCCGAAAAGGACGAACCCTATTTTCATGCGGATTGGGAGAGGCGGGCGCTGGGCGTGACGCTGACCGCCGGCGCCATGGGCGCGTGGAACATCGACGAGAGCCGGCACGCCAGGGAATCGCTGCATCCGGCCGTCTATTATTCCTCAAGCTACTACCAGATATGGATCAAAGCGCTCGAGGTGCTGCTGAAGCGCCATGGCTTCGTCAGCGAGCGCGATCTGACGGAAGGTCGGGCGGTCGATCCGGCGGCGACGCCCAAAAGGGTGTTGAAGGCCGAAAACGTTCCGGCGGTGCTGGCCAAGGGCAGTCCCTGCGACCGGCCGGTCGAGACGGCGCCGCGCTTCAAGGCCGGCGACCCGGTGCGGACAAGGAATTTCAATCCCACCGCCCACACGAGGCTGCCGCGTTATGCGCGCGGCAAGTACGGAGTGATCGAGGCCGTGCGTGACGGTTTTGTGTTCCCCGACAGCAACGCGCATGGAAACGGTGAAAACCCGCAATGGGTCTATACCGTGGTCTTCGATGGCTCGGAAATCTGGGGCGAGGGCGCCGACCCGACGCTTACCGTCTCCATCGACGCTTGGGAGAGCTATCTTGAGCCGGCCTGAAGGTGCACTGCCGGCGGGTCTGGACGAACCGGTATTCGCCGAACCCTGGCAGGCCGAAGCCTTCGCCATGACGGTGGCGCTGCACGACAAGGGCCTGTTTTCCTGGGCCGAATGGGCCGATGCGCTGTCGGCGCAAGTGAACAAGCCGGGCGCCGCAAGCGATGGCCACGATTATTACGAGCATTGGCTGGCTGCGCTGGAGACGCTGCTGGCGGCCAAGGGCGTCGCGGGAAAAAGTGACGTCGACACGCTCGCCGCCGCCTGGGAACGCGCCGCGCATGCAACCCCGCACGGCAAGCCGATTTTGTTGGAGAACGATCCCGGGGATTGGTGAGGATGAAGTCCTGCGATGTTTGCGCCGCCCCTCACCTGCCTGCCGGCATCCTCTCCCCGTACGACGGGGAGAGGGGTCGCTCGCGTCCATGGTTTCGCCAATCTCAAGCATCTCATGATGGCGCCGAGGCTGCGGCCAGCCTTTCTCTCCCGGTCAGTATACGGGGAGAAATGCCCGGCAGGGCAATGAGGGACAGCGCTGGCGGTTTGTCATTATCTGAAGCGATTGCCCTCCGTTCTCAGTGCTTGTTCCCTTTACGTTCGGTTTCGGCGCTGTTAGCCTGAGCGCCTCCGGCATTGATGGTGCGGCCTTGTCTTTCCCTTGCGAATCCGGTCTCTCGCGCTGATGGAATTCTCTCCCCAACAGGATGAGGCGTTGAAGGCGGTGGCGCGCTGGCTCAAGGAGGGCCGGCCGCAGGTCTTCCGGCTGTTCGGCTATGCCGGCACAGGCAAGACCACGCTGGCGCGCTATTTTGCCGAGCATGTCGATGGGCAGGTGCAGTTCGCCGCCTTCACCGGCAAGGCGGCGCAGGTGCTGCGCTCCAAGGGCGCGGTCAATGCCCGCACCATCCATTCGTTGATCTACCGGCCGAAAGGCGAGGAATCGGTGTCGGACGAGGTGACCGGCAAGACCTCGATGTCGCCGACCTTCTCGCTCAATCGGCAAAGTCCTATTTCACGGGCGAAGCTGGTGGTCATCGACGAATGCTCGATGGTCGACGAGCAGCTTGGCCGCGACCTTCTGAGTTTTGGCACGCCGATCCTGGTGCTTGGCGATCCGGCGCAGCTGCCGCCGATCTCGGGCGGCGGCTTTTTCACCGAGCATGAGCCGGATGTGCTCTTGACCGAAATCCACCGCCAGGCGCGCGACAATCCGATCATCCAGCTGGCGCTCGACGTGCGCGAGGGCCGCGAGTTCATGCGCGGCGACTACGGCACCGCGCAGGTCATCGGCAAGGAGGACGTCACCCAGGAGTTGGTGCTGAAGGCGGACCAGGTGTTGGTCGGCACCAACCGAACACGCCGCCGCTACAATCAGCGCCTGCGCGAGCTGAAGGGTTTCAATGCCGATTATCCGCAGGCCGGCGACAAGCTGGTCTGCCTGCGCAACGACCCCGCCAAGGGCCTGCTCAACGGTTCGCTGTGGAAGGTGATGACCTCGTCGCGCGAAACGGTGAAGCCGGGCATCAACCTTCTGGTCTCGCCCGAGGAGGACGATCCCGACCGCGGCGTCGCCAAGATCAAGCTGCTCAAGTCGGCTTTCGAGGATCCGGACGCCGATATCCCCTGGCAGCAGAAGAAGCGCTTTGACGATTTCGACTATGGCTACGCGCTGACCGTGCACAAGGCGCAGGGTTCGCAGTGGAACGATGTCGTGCTGTTCGACGAGAGTTGGGCGTTCAAGGAAACCCGCCAGCGCTGGCTCTATACTGCCATAACGCGGGCGGCAGAGCGGCTGACGATTGTTAGATAGCTGGCGTTAGATAGCCGGCGTCAGGTAGCAGCCGGCGCAGCGGGGCTGAGTGGCGTCGCACCCAGCCATTGCCAGGCATCCGCTTCATCCTCGGCCGCGAAGTGCCTGAACTCGATGGGTGGCGAAGCCGGAAGGAAGTTCCGCGCATCCGCTATCCAGTCGGGCTCACCGATCGTCGCGCACCGGGCGATATGCTCTAGCGCATGCACCGTGCCCTGTTTCAGCGTCTCGTCGTCCATATCGATCCAGTCGACGCCCTCATGATCGACCAGCCGCACCAAGACGTCGATCCTCGGGTGCAGCGCGTAGGCAGCCTCCAGCAATCCGAACAGATTTTCGCCGTCGGCGGCAGAGACATGGCCGACGACGTCGATGGCGAAAAGGTCCTCACGGTCGGTTTCGAGGCGGCGGATCGCGGGCACGGACTGGAGAAAATTCATTGGCTGGGTTCCCCCTTGCGAGCAGATGTCATCACTGGAACACCCGAAAGCCCCTGTCTGTTCCCATCAAAGGCAGTATAGATGCGCTGCACAAACAGCCGGACCTCACGCCATGCCCGCGAAACTCTCGGTCAATCTCAACGCCATCGCCATGCTGCGCAACCGCCGCAACCTGCCGTGGCCCAGCGTCACCGGGCTCGGCCGCCTGGCGTTGGCGGCCGGCGCGCACGGGCTGACGGTTCATCCGCGGCCCGACGAGCGCCACACCAGGCATTCCGACCTGCCCGAGATCCGGGCGCTTATCGACGACGAGTTTCCCAAGGCGGAATTCAACATCGAGGGCTACCCGACCGAGGATTTTCTGGCGCTTGTGGAAAGGCACCAGCCCGAGCAGGTGACGCTGGTGCCCGACGATCCGGCGCAGGCGACATCAGACCATGGCTGGAACTTTGCCGCCGAGGCGGCGTTCCTTAACCCGATCGTCAAGCGTCTGAAAAAAGGGGGCTTCCGCGTGTCGCTGTTTTCCGATCCGGATCCCACCGGCGTCAATGCCGCGCGCGACACCGGCGCCGACCGCATCGAGCTCTATACCGGGCCCTACGGCAGCTACCATTCCGATTCCGCCAAGGCGCGGAAGGAGCTGGAAAGATTGGGAAAAACCGCGGATGCCGCACTCGCCGCCGGACTCCAGGTCAATGCCGGGCACGATCTGGTGGTGAACAACCTTCCGGCATTGGCAAAGCGCATTCCGGCATTGGCCGAAGTGTCTATCGGACACGGGTTGACAGCCGATGCGTTGGAGTATGGCATGGCCGGCACGGTGGGGCGGTTTCTGAAGGCTTGCGGTTGGTAGCGGTGGAAGGCTCGTGTCGAAGGTGATATCGCATGACAGCAAGCAAGGCGCACCGCGCGGTGATCGGGGAGTAGTCGATGGCTCTTTCCAGCATCGGTAGCGAGGCTGAACCCGTCGAACAACCGAACCACTCCCACACTGAACAGCACAGCACCAAAGTTCTGATGCTGGGCGCGCTTGGCGTCGTCTATGGCGATATCGGCACCAGCCCGATCTATGCCTTCCGCGAGGCGCTTCACGCTTCGCCTGGTACCGACACGCGTATAGATGTCCTGGGCGTGCTGTCGCTGATCGTCTGGGCGCTGACGATTATCGTCACCATAAAATACGTCGCTTTCGTGCTTCGCGCCGACAACAAGGGCGAGGGCGGCACGCTGTCCCTGATGGCGCTGGCGCGCAGCGCCTATCCAAAAGGCGCCAAGCTTATCCTCGGCATCGGACTTTGCGGGGCGTCGCTTTTTTTCGGAGACGCTATCATAACTCCGGCCATTTCCGTGCTGTCGGCAGTTGAGGGCCTGGAAGTGGTGACACCGACGCTGGAGGCCTATGTCGTTCCGATCACCTTGGTCATCCTGGCATTTCTGTTCTCCGTGCAGCGCTTCGGCACGGGGAAGGTGGCGGCAGTATTCGGGCCGGTGACGGCGCTATGGTTCCTGGCCATCGGCGTTTCCGGGCTCTACCACCTGATGGATGATCCTTCGGTGCTGTTGGCGATCAACCCGTATTATGCGATCGCCTACTTAGCCGGCACGCCGACCGCCGCTTTCGTGACCGTTGGTGCAGTGTTCCTGGCGGTAACGGGGGCCGAGGCGCTTTATGTCGACCTTGGACATTTCGGGCGCAAGCCGATCGTGCTCGCGTGGTTTTCCGTGGTGTTTCCTTGCCTGCTGCTCAACTACTTCGGCCAGGGCGCCTTTGTATTGGCGAATGGCGGCAGGCCGACCAATCCATTCTTCGAGATGTTGCCGGATTGGGCGCTGATGCCAATGGTCGGCTTGGCAACGGCCGCCACCGTGATCGCCAGTCAGGCGGTGATCTCGGGTGCTTTTTCGCTGGCACGTCAGGCAGTGCAACTCAACCTGCTGCCCCGCATCGAGGTGCAGCACACGTCCGAAATGCAGAGCGGCCAGATTTATATGCCGCGCGTCAACCTGCTCATCGCCCTGGGAGTGATGCTGCTGGTTGTCGGCTTCGGCAGCTCGAGTTCGCTGGCTTCCGCTTACGGAATTTCGGTGACCGGCGAGATGCTGATGACAACCATTCTGCTGTTCGTTGTCATGCGCAATTTGTGGAAATGGCAGCTTGGGCTCGCCCTGGCACTGGCGCTGCTGTTCGGCACCATCGACATGGGTTTCTTCCTGGCGAATGTCGTCAAGATCGTGGAAGGCGGATGGGTGTCAATATCCGTTGCCTGCCTCATGGGGCTGATCATGACCACCTGGATACGCGGCAGCCGCTATCTGTTCGACAAGACCCGGCGCAACGAAATCCCGCTCGATTTCCTCGCCGGCAATCTGCTGAAGAAGAAGCCGCAGCTGGT
>NZ_JAMYOJ010000034.1:0-46628 GCF_040319795.1 Mesorhizobium sp. M0862 | reverse complement strand
GGGGGGGCCCCCTGGCCGGGGGCTCCACACGGGCCCCCCCCCGGGGCGGTGGCGCCGAAGGCGACGGAGAGGTGTTCCAGGAAACGCCAGCGTCTCACTCCGCTGGAACACCCCTCAACCGTCTCGGCGCTATCGCGCCGATCCACCTTCTCCCACAAGGGGAGAAGGAAAAGGCGCCGTTACTTCGCCTTTGAAAACGCCAGCCACACGCCGCCGCCGACCAAAAAACTGCCGCTGATCCTGGACATCAGCTTGATGCGGCTGGCCGAGAGCAGGCGGCCGGCGCGGCTGGCGGCGAGCGCGTAGGTCGAGTCCGAGACGGCGGCAAAGATCATGGCGGTAAGGCCCATGACGACGATCTGCAGGGTGTAATTGCCCTGCGGGGCGATGAATTGCGGGAAGAAGGCGCCGAAGAACACCAGGGTCTTGGGGTTGCTCAGCGCCACGAGCAGGCCCTGCAGGAAGAAGCCGCCGCGCGGCTTTCTCGCGGTGCCGTCGGCATTCAGCGCGCCCTTGGAACGGAACATCTGCACCCCCATCCAGATCAGATAGGCGGCGCCGATCAGGCGTACCCATTCGAACCAGTGGCCCATGCCCGATATCAGCGTGTTGAGGCCGATGCCGACAATGGCGATCATCACGGCGAGCCCGGCCTGCGTGCCGGCGACATTGGCAAGGCCGGCGCGGTAGCCATGGCGGATGCTGTTGGCGATGATCAGCGTCACAGTCGGACCGGGCACCAGGATGATGACGATGCAGGCAAGGACATAGGCGGCGTAGAGTTCCAGCGACATGGGGATTTCCTCGAGGATGCGCTTAGGCGGCTGGCTGCAATCAATGCATGGCGGCGGGGCTGGTGCAAGCCGGTCGCAGACCGTGCCGCCCCTCGCGTCAGGACGCCCCCACCTGCCAAGGCAAGGTCGCCTCATAGGCCGCTCCGGCCCTGAGCACGGCGAGGTCGCCGCGCGGCCGGCCGATCAACTGCATGCCCATGGGGCGGCCTTTGTCGTCGAAGCCGACAGGCACGTTGAGCGCCGGACAGCCGCCGAGCGTGGCGAAGGCCGAAACCTGCATCCAGCGATGGTAGCTGTCCATGGCGCGTCCGGCGACCTCACTTGGCCAATGCGTGCCGACTTCGAAAGGAAACACCTGCGCCGTCGGCAGCGCGATGAGATCGAAGTGCTCGAACAGCGACAGCAGCGTCCGGTGCCAGGAGGTGCGGATGACCGAGGCCGCGCGGATCTGCGGCGCCGTCAGTCGCATGGCGTTCTCCACCTCCCAGACGGCTTCCGGCTTCAGCAGGGCGCGCTTGTGCGGGTCGTCATAATGGACTTTCAGCGCCGAGCCGCTGCTCGCCTGCCGCAGCGTCACGAAGGCTTGCCACAGTGCCTCGAAATCGAAATCCGGCAGCAAGGGCTCGGTCAGGAAGGATGCCTCCGCGAAGCGGCCGAGTGCGGCCTCGCACAGGTCGAGGATGCCAGGCTCTACCGGCAGGTGACCGCCGAGATCACCGAGCCAGCCGACGCGGCCGCCGCTTGCCGGCGTTGCCAGCCCTTCGAGGAACGAACCAGGCTTTTCCCAGGACAAGGGCGCATGCGGATGGTAGCCCGCCTGCACATCGAGCAGCAGCGCCATGTCCCTGATGCTGCGGCCCATCGGTCCGTCTATGCCCATCTGGGCATGAAAGACTTCAAGATCCGGCCCGCCGGGGACAAGGCCCTGCGACGGGCGGAAGCCATAGACATTGTTCCACGCCGCCGGATTGCGGAGCGAGCCGCCGAAATCGCTGCCGTCGGCGACCGGGACCATGTCGAGCGCAAGGGCGACCGCTGCGCCGCCGCTCGAGCCGCCGGCGGTCAGCGCCGGATCGAACGCGTTCAGCGTCGGTCCGAAAACATTATTGTAGGTGTTGGATCCCAGCCCGAATTCGGGAACGTTGGTCTTGCCGATGATGATGCCGCCGGCCTTGCGGATGCGCTCGACGAAGAAATCATCCTCCTGTGGCACGAAATCGGCGAAGATCGGCGAGCCGAAACTGGTCCTCAAGCCGCGCGTCATGGCGAGGTCTTTTATCGCCATCGGCAGGCCAAACAGCGAGCCGGCCGGCCCGCCTTGCGCTAGATGCGCGTCCGCCGCGTCGGCCTCGCGCAGGATGTCGGAGCGCTCGCGCAACGAGACGATGGCGTTGACCAGCGGGTTTACCGCGTCGATGCGGTCGAGGAATGCGGCGACCAACTCGCGCACGGACAGGCGGCGCAGCCGGATCGCCTCGGCCAGGTCGACAGCGGACATCCGGCAGATGTCGCCGGCGGGGGGCACGGCGTGCTTCGTTGCGGGGCGCAGGGCTGTCATCCGGCGTTGTTGCGCAGGGCGGTGTCGACATCCGCCGCCAGCGGGATGGCCGGCTGGGCGCCGGGCTTCAGGCAGGCGAGCGAGCCGGCGGCTGCGGCGCGGGTGAGAGCCTGCTCCAGCGGCAGGTTGGACGCCAGCCCGGCGGCGAGATAACCGCAAAAAGTATCGCCGGCCCCGACGGTGTCGACCGGCGTGATCTTCAGCGCCGGCACGGTCAGGAAATCCTCCGGGGTCGCCGCCAGCACGCCGTCGCCGCCGAGCGTGACGACGATGGTGCGGCCGGTTTTGCCGGCGAAGTCGCGCATGCGCGCCGGGCGGTCGCGGCCTTTCAGCGACAGCGCCTCGCCGTAAAGGTCGAATTCGGTTTCGTTGGCGACGGCGTAGTCGGCCTTGCCGAGCAACGCTGCCGCCTCGCTACGGAACGGCGCGGTGTTGAGCACGGTGACGGCGCCGGCGGCGCGTGCGGCGTCAAGCGCTGCATCGACGGTCTGCAGCGGGATCTCGTGCTGCAGCAGGACGACGTCGCCCTTCGCAAGGAAAGCCTTGGCGAGATCGCCGGGCAGCACCGAATCATTGGCGCCCGGCACGACGGCGATGACATTCTCGCCATCGGCGCCGACGAGGATCAGCGCCGTGCCGGTGGAGGCGAAGCTCTGGCCGACGCCGGAGAGATCGACCTTGCCGGCCACGAGCAAAGCGAGGGCTTCGGTTGCGAAATTGTCCTTGCCGACGGCGCCGACCATGCGCACCTTGGCGCCGGCGCGCGCCGCAGCCAGCGCCTGGTTGGCGCCCTTGCCGCCGGGCGCGGTGGTGAAGCCGGAGCCGCGAACCGTCTCGCCCGGCGAAGGCAGGCGGTCGACATTGGCGATAAGGTCGAGGTTGATCGAGCCGACAACGATGATCAAGAAAGCCTCCTGCGGAATGCGCGGGAAGCTAACCTGTAAGCCGGCGGCTTGCCAGAGCGTGCGGATGTTTTGCGCCGGGAGCTCGCAAAAAGAAAAACACCGGCGAAGGGATTTCGCCGGTGTTGTTTGATGCGGGCAGCTTCAGGACGCGGTCTGGCCCGCTTCCCAACCGAGGATGGCGCGTTTGCGGGTCAGGCCCCAGTGGTAGCCGGTGAGTGCGCCGGACTTGCCCAGCGCCCGATGGCAAGGGACGACGAAGGACAATGGGTTGGCGCCGACCGCCGCCCCCACCGCCCGGCTGGCGTTTGGCGCGCCGATCCTGGAGGCGATCGAAGAATAAGTGCAGGCCTTGCCCATCGGGATCCTGAGCAGCGCGTCCCAGACGCGCAGCTGGAAGTCGGAGCCGATCATCACCACGCGCAGCGGCTGGTCGGCGCGCCACAATGTCGGATCGAAGATGCGCGCCGCATAGGGCTGGGTGGCGCTCATGTCCTCGACATAGGTGGCGTTCGGCCAGCGGCCCGACATGTCGGCGAAAGCCGCCCGCTCGCCGCCCGGATCGTTGAAGGCGAGCCCCGCAAGGCCACGGTCGGTGACCATGATCAGGGCGATGCCGAAGGGCGAGATGTGGTAGCCGTAGCGGATGGTCAGGCCGGCGCCGCGCGTCTTGTAGTCGCCCGGCGACATCGCCTCGTGGGTGACGAACAAATCGTGCAGCCGGCCGGGGCCGGACATGCCGAGTTCGAACGATGTTTCGAGGAGCGGCATGCCGGAATCGAGCAGTTTGCGGGCATGGTCGAGGGTGACCGCCTGCAGGAAGGCTTTTGGCGACAGGCCGGCCCAGCGGGTGAACAGCTTTTGCAGGCCCGTGGGTGTCTCGCCGACATCGGCTGCCAGGGCTTCCAGCGAGGGCTGGTCGCGATAGTCGAGGCTGATCTTCTCGATGGCGCGGCGCACGACCTCGTAGTCGCTGCCCTCGGGGGTGATGTCGTGCTGCAGGATCGCTGTCGGTTTCATCTGCGTATTCATGGTCATCTGGGCGTTCATGGCAATATCTCCTTGACCGCGAATATCGGTCTTTCCGCCCCTTGCAACCACCCGAAACTTGCCTTGTTGCCGCCTGTTCCCAGATAAATACTGGATTGCGCCCCGGGAGATGCCAATGGCCGGCGAAAGGGTGAATCTGAGCGGAGCAAGGGAGACCTTGCTGATGACGCTTTATGGCAAGGCACTGGAAAGCCGGCTGCCGCATTCGCTGCTCGGGGATCGCTTCGCCGACGAGGCCGTGCGCAAGATCGACTATGATTTCTCGCGCCTCAAGGTCGACACCAATCTCGGCATCGGCCTGGCGATCCGGGCCAAGACGTATGATGTCCGCGTTCAGGACTTCATCGCCAGAAATCCCGGCGCCATCGTGCTGCATCTCGGCTGCGGGCTCGATACGCGCATTTTCCGTGTCGATCCACCCGAAGGCGTGGAGTGGTTCGATGTCGATTTTCCGGATGTCATCGCGCTCCGGCGCAAGCTTTACCCGTCCCGGGACCACTACCACCTCGTCGGCTCTTCGGTAACCGACCCAGACTGGCTGGCAGAAGTGCCGCGCAATCGTCCGGCCGTCGTGGTGATGGAGGGGTTGACGCCTTATCTCCCGGTAGAGGAGGGGCCACGGCTGCTGTCACGCCTTGTCGCGCATCTTGCCGGCGGCGAGCTGATGTTCGACGCCTACAGCCACTTCGGCCTGAAGATGCTGCGCCTCAATCCGACCATCAGGGCGACGGGCGCCGAGGTTCACTGGGCGATCGACGACCCGCAGGTACTGGAGCGTGCCGTTCCGAAGCTGCGCTTTGTCGACGATATCTCGGCCTACAGCGCGGAACGCACAGCGCATATGAGCTGGTCCGCAAAACTGTTCATCGGGCTCTGGAGACACATTCCCGCATTGCGCAAGGTCGGCAGGATTTTACGCTACCGGTTCTGACGCGCCGGCTCTAACGCGTCCTGGCTTTTGTCAGAGCACGTGAAAATGCAGTGGCAAAACTCTCGCGGGAGTCAGGGTCCAGGAATGACCCGATCGGCACATTCTGTCCTTGTGCTTCCACCGTCATCCTGGTGATGCCGATCTCGGCATGGCGAGCGACGGAAAAGCGTGCCCAGAACGGGTTGAAGCGATGCGCTTCCGACTTTCCCGAGGGCGCCGTCTTGCGGATGTCGAGGCTGGTGCGCGACACCGACACTTCCTCGCGGGCACGGGCGGCACGATAGTTTGCGCGGAAGGCGATGTAGACGGCGATGACGTCGAGGCCGAAGAAGCCGAACACCGGCCAAGCGCCGCGCGACAGGAAAAACGCCCCGGTCACCACCCAGCCGAACAGCAGCGCGCCCATCAGCACGGCAAAGCCGGTGCGGCCCAGCGAGCGGTGCGGTGTCAGCAGCGCCTGGAAGAATGGCTCGTCGGCCTGAAACGAGGCGTTTGTGTCGCTCATCCCAGGATATTATAGGAGGGATATGGCCAGCCCCAAGTCCAAAAATCTTTCCCTATCCAAAAGTGAACTGCCGCCCGGGCGGCGCGACGGCTCGAATGCCAAGCCGCGACCGCGGCCGGCGCGGCTCCGTTCGCTCTACAGCGCCGCCGAGGTGCATGAGATCTTCCGGCGGTTTTCGGTGCAGCGGCCCGAGCCGAAGGGCGAGCTCGAGCACGTCAACGCCTTCACGCTGCTGGTGGCCGTGGTGCTGTCGGCGCAGGCGACCGATGCCGGCGTCAACAAGGCAACGCGGGCGTTGTTCAAGGTCGCCGACACACCTGAAAAGATGCTGGCGCTGGGCGGAGCCAGGGTCGGCGAGTACATCCGCACCATCGGACTCTGGCGCAACAAGGCCAAGAATGTCGTGGCGCTCTCGGAGGCGCTGATACGCGATTACGGCGGCGAGGTGCCCAGCGAGCGCGATGAGTTGGTCAAGCTGCCGGGGGTCGGGCGCAAGACCGCCAATGTCGTGCTCAACATGGCATTCGGCCAGCACACGATGGCGGTCGACACCCATATTTTCCGCATCGGCAACCGCCTCGGCCTGGCGCCAGGCAAGACCCCGGAGCAGGTCGAGGAAGGGCTGCTGCGGATCATTCCGGATGAGTATATGCGCCATGCGCATCACTGGCTGATCCTGCATGGCCGCTATGTCTGCAAGGCGCGCAAACCCGATTGCCCGGCCTGCGTCATTGCCGATCTCTGCAAGGCCGAGGTGAAGACGACCGATGTGCCGGCGCCGCTGGTGGAAATCGCGGCGCCCGGCGTCCCGACAACTAGCTTTCCTCCACGAACACCTCTTCGCGCTTCTTCTTGA
Source organism: Mesorhizobium sp. M0862 (assembly GCF_040319795.1). NCBI lineage: Bacteria > Pseudomonadati > Pseudomonadota > Alphaproteobacteria > Hyphomicrobiales > Phyllobacteriaceae > Mesorhizobium > Mesorhizobium sp. M0862. Next base: position 40,032 of record NZ_JAMYOJ010000034.1, on the reverse strand, counting down.
CCGACGGCAGGAAGACGACGACGAGCACGGCCAGTGCGACGAGCAGCAGGCCGGCGCTGATCGGCCGCGTCACGAAGGTCGAAGGGTCGCCGCGCGACAGGATCATGGCGCGGCGCAGGTTTTCCTCGAGCAGCGGGCCGAGCACGAAGCCGAGCAGCAGGGGGGCGGGTTCGCAGCGCAGCTTGGTCAGGATGTAGCCGAGCAGGCCGAAGAATGCCACCGCGTAGAGATCGAAGGCGTTGGTGTTGACGCTGTAAACGCCGATCGAGCAGAACGCCATGATGATCGGGAAGAGCACATAATAGGGGATCGTCAGCAGCTTCACCCACAGCCCGATCAGCGGCAGGTTCAGCACGATCAGCATCAGATTGCCGATCCACATCGAGGCGATGATGCCCCAGAACAGCGCCGGCTGCTCGATCGCGACATTGGGGCCGGGCACGATGCCCTGGATGATCATGGCGCCGATCATCAGCGCCATGACCGGATTGGCCGGAATGCCCAGCGTCAGCATCGGAATGAAGGAGGTCTGGGCGCCGGCATTGTTGGCCGATTCCGGTCCGGCGACGCCGGCAATGGCGCCCTTGCCGAACTCCTCCGGGTGTTTCGACACGCGCTTTTCGACCGTGTAGGAGGCAAAGGCCGCAAGCACCGCGCCGCCGCCGGGCAGGATGCCGAGCGCCGAACCGATGATCGTGCCGCGCACGATGGGCGCGGCCATCGCCTTGAAGTCGTCGCGGGTCGGCATCAGGCCGGAGACCTTTTTGATCATCACCGAGCGCTCGTGCTCGTTTTCGAGATTGCGCAGGATCTCGGCAACGCCGAAGACGCCGACCGCCACCGCGACGAAGTTCAGCCCGTCGGCATATTCGCGGATGCCGAGCGTGAAGCGCGGCGTGCCGGTGTAGATGTCGGTGCCGACAATGCCGAGCAGCAGGCCGAGCACGACCATCGCCAGCGCCTTGACGATCGAGCCGTGGGCGAGCGCGATGGACGAGACGAGGCCGACGATCATCAGCGAAAAATATTCGGCCGCGCCGAATTGCAGGGCTATTGCCGTCAGCGGCGGGGCAAAGACGGCGACGAGAAAGGTCGACACCGTGCCGGCGAAGAACGAGCCGATCGCGGCGATCGCCAGAGCCGCCCCGGCGCGACCGTTCCTGGCCATCTGGTAGCCGTCGATGGCGGTCACGGCCGAGGAGGATTCGCCGGGCATGTTGATGAGAATGGCGGTGGTCGAACCGCCATACTGGGCGCCGTAGTAGATGCCGGCCAGCATGATGAGGGACGAGACCGGGTCGCCGATCTGGAAGGTGATCGGCAGCAGCATGGCGATGGTTGCGGTGGCGCCGATGCCGGGCAGGACGCCGATCAGCGTGCCGAGCAGAACGCCGATGAGGCAAAAACCCAGATTGGCCGGCGTGGTGGCCGTCGAAAAGCCGAGTTCGAGGTTCCTGAGGAGGTCCATCTCAGCGCCTCACAATGCCAGCCATTGGGGCAACCAGGGGCCGAAGCGCTGGAATGGCAGCCCGAGCGCGTAGCTGAAGACCAGCACCGAAAACAGCGTCAGGCCGGCCGACAGCAGAAGTGCCGTCAGCGGCTTCATGCGGGCGCTGGCAAAAGAGGCGATCAGCGCCGTCAGGAAGATCGACGGGACGAAGCCGAGGCCGCGCACGGTCATGCCGAAAAAGATCGGCGCCGGCAGGATGAACAGCATGCCGCGCCACGCAATGGGGCCGATCGGCTCGCCCTCGACGCGCACCGCCTGGACGAGGATGATGGCGCCAAGCACGATCAGCACGATCGCCAGCACCAGCGGGAAATAGCCCGGTCCCATGCGGAAGGCGGTGCCGATTTCGAGGCCGAGCGATTGTATCGCGAAAAAGGCGCCGAAAAAGATGAACAGCGCGGCGCACAGGCCGTTTGTCCTGTCGATGGCGAAAGGTTTCATGGCGGTCCTCCCTGACCCTTGCGACGGCTGCCGTTGCAAATGTGAAACGGACGTCGAAGCGAAAACGGGGCGCCGGCAGCGCCCCGTTCAAGCCTCAGTCGGCGTATTGGCCGGCGGCTTCGATGATCGGCTTCCAACGCGTGATCTCGCCTTCCAGCTTGGCCTTCAGCGCTGCCGGCGTCGCGTCGGACTCGGACGACGGCTTGGTGCCCAGTTCGGCAAAGCGGGCGATGACGTTGGGGTCCTTCAGCGCGACCTGGAGCGATTTCGACAGTCGGCCGGTGATCTCGGCCGGCGTGCCCTTCGGCGCATAGAGGCCGTGCCAGATGCTGACCTGCACCGCGGGCAGGCCGGCTTCGATGGTCGTCGGCACGTCCTTCAGCACGTCGAGGCGTTCCGGCGTGGTGACGGCATAGGCCTTGATCGTGCCGCCCTGGATCTGCTTGGTGGTGTTGGTGGTCTGGTCGCACATAATGTCGACCTGGCCGCCGAGAAGGTCGGTCATGGCCGGGCCGGTGCCCTTGTAGGGTACGGTGACCAGCGGCGTGCCGATGGCGCTCATGAATAGCATGCCGCACAGATGCGAGGCAGCGCCGATGCCGGCATTGGCTACAGTGATGGTGTCCTTGTTGGTCTTGGCGTATTCGACCAGCCCTTTCAGGTCGGCCGGCTCCAGGTCCTTGCGGGCGACGATCGCCATCGGCACCTCGGTGACGAGGCCGACATACTCGAAGGCGTTCAGCGTGTCATAGGCGAGTTTTCTGTAGAGGGTCGCGCTGGTCGCCATGCCGATGTGATGGAGGAGCAGCGTGTAGCCATCCGGGTCGGCGTTGGCGACGCGGCCGGCGCCCAGCGTGCCGCCGGCGCCGCCGACATTTTCGACGATGATCTGCTGGCCAAGATCCTTCGACATGGCTTCGGCGACGAGCCGCGTAACCGTGTCGGTCGGACCGCCGGCCGCAAACGGCACGACGACGGTGATGGTGCGCTCGGGATAGGTCTGTGCGCTGGCGGCGAACGAATAAAGCGAGACGGCCGCGGCGGCGGCCAGGGCGGCTACAATTTTCCTCATCGTAATTCTCCTCCCAGGATATCAATCTCCGATCGCTGTGCAGGTCAGGCAGCGACGGTGCAACAAAGGCAAGCTAACAGATTGTCGCCTGACGCAAACTGCAAAATACAGCCGTGCGCAACCATGGCGATCAGTGCGGAGTATGCCCGGCGGAGATGGGTTTGGTGTTGGCGTTGCTTCAATAACCGTAGCCGCGCGCCATCGCCGCCGCGAAGATCGGGATCAGCAGGAAGATGAAGGCTTCGGCGCGCACATAGGTCTTCACCGAGGCGAGTTCCGCCACCGGCACCTGAAAGCCGGGATTTGCACTGGCTTGCCGCTTCCAGGAGATGAAGCGGATGGTCGGGATGATCGACAGCAGGCCAACGATGCCGAATGCCGCCATCTTGGCCCAGAACACCCAGTTGTAGACGTAGAATTCCCAGCCCTTCAGGCCCTAGATGACGCGGCAGATGCCGATGATGATGATCAGCATGGCGATGATGCCATAATGGCGGTCGATGCCGGCAAGCCGCTTGAGCGTGGCGGCGGAGAGGTCGCCGCGGATCAGGACAAATTCGGCGCCGATGATGCCGGCCAGCGACAACACCAGCAGATGATGGAAAATGGCAAGCACGAGATCGGTGGTGTCCATGGCGTTCTCCTCCCATTGGCGGTATCGAGACCGGCCCTTGCCGGACCGGTTGCGAAAGGTAGCATCGTTCGGCAGAATTCCCAGAGGCGGACCTGGGTTGGACCATCGGCGTCGCCATCCTGACAGCTGGGGTTTTCTGAAATGACCGGACTGAAGCGCGCCCTGAACCCGATGCCGGACGACATCCGCATCGCCCTGACCGAAAAAGGACTGACAGCGGCCTACGAGGCGCGGCCGGACTACCAGAAGAACGATTATCTCGGCTGGGTCGCCCGCGCCAAACGCAGCGACACCAGGCAGAAGCGGCTCGACCAGATGCTGGACGAATTGCGGCGCGGTGGGCTCTACATGAAGATGGTCTGGCACGGCTGAAAGTAAGCCGACGCTGTTCGCTTCGACCGTCTGGTCGCGCCAGGCCGTTCGGAAGCTTCCCTGGCTGAATGATGATCCGGCTTGGCCCTTGTCCGGGCGCGCTGGTTTGCTAAACGCTGACCGTCAACGGAGGCAGAGTTTCGTGGGCAGTCCAAAAACAGCCGGCGTCCCGGTTCTCGAAACGGAACGGACCATCATGCGGGCGCACCGGATCGAAGATTTCGACGACTATGCCGTCATGTGGGCCGACCCCGTCACCACCCGTTTCATAGGCGGCAAGCCGCGGACGCGGGAGGAAAGCTGGATGCGGTTCCTGCGGCATGCCGGCCTGTGGTCGCTGCTCGGCTACGGCTTCTGGGCGGTCGAGGACAAGGCCAGCGGTCGCTTCATCGGCGAAGCCGGATTCCACGACCTGAAGCGCGACATCGAGCCGTCGCTCGAGGGCATTCCGGAAGCCGGCTGGGCGCTGGCGCCGCAAGCGCATGGCAAGGGTCTTGCCAGCGAAGTCGTCAGAAGGGCCCTGGCCTGGGGCGACGAAACCTTTGCCGGCGCGAGAACCGTCTGCATCATCGATCCGGAAAACACCGGCTCGTTGAACGTTGCGGCAAAGTGCGGCTACACCAAGGTCCTGGAAACCACCTATCACGACGGGCTGACGATCCTGCTCGAACGGCGGGTGTGAAGCGCTTCATCGACGCAATTTCCACGTTCTGCCAGGGTTGGCTATTCTAATCTAGCTACGCAATTCCTGTGGGAAAACCGCTCACACTTTTCCTGGAATTGCTCTTTGGGGGAGCCGACCATGCGTGCGATCAATGCGATATTTCTGAAGCTTTTCTGGGCGGGGCTGCTGCTCCTGGCGGCCGTGCAACTGGCGGGCGCCGATGCGACGGTGCCGACCGCCGACATCGAGGGCGGTGCCGACAATCATCTGGCCAAGCGCTACGAGGGGTCGTTCATCGTCTCCTACGAAAAATTCGCCTATACCGATTTTACAGTGCCGCTGTCGCCGCTGAAGCCGAGCGCCGATCCGGATGCCCGTGACACGATGAACAACCGTGTGTTCGCGCCGGACAAGAAGGCTGAGGTCGAAGGCGCGCTGACCCGCATCGCCTATGTGCTGCCGGCCGGGCGCTCCCCGCTCGAAGTGCTGCGCAACTACCAGGATGTGATCGCGGCCGCCGGCGGCGAAGTCCTGTTCGAATGCAAGAAGGAAGAGTGCGGCGGCGCCGCCGACCGGTCGTCGAGCGGTGGCGGCGGCGACATGAGCCTGATGATGTATTTCTTCCATGAAAGCGACGTCAAGGACGCGGCCTTTTCCAATGGCGCCTGTGCGGTAACCACCGGTATCAACGACCAGCGCTTCTTCGCTGCCAAGGTGCCGCAGGATGGCGGCGACGCCTATGTCACTGTTCAGGCCTATTCGCTGATCGACGACCTCTACTGCAAGGAACTCAACGGCCGCACCATCGCCGTCGTTCAGGTGCTGGAGCCCAAGGCGCGCGACAAGAAGATGGTGGTGGTCGAAGCGGCCAAGATGGCGGATTCGCTGTCGGCCACCGGCTCCATCTCGCTCTACGGCATCTTCTTCGACACCGACAAGGCCGACATCAAGCCGGAATCGGAACCGACGCTGAAGGAGATCTCGACGCTTCTGACCAACGAGCCCGGTATGGCGGTGATCGTCGTCGGTCATACCGACAACCAGGGCGCCTTCGACTACAATATCGATCTGTCGTCGCGGCGGGCGCAGTCGGTGAAGGCGGCGCTGGTCTCGAAATACGGCATCGATGGCGGCCGGCTGACCGCCGCCGGCGCCGGCATGATGGCGCCCGTCGCCAGCAATGACGGCGAAACCGGCCGCGCCAAGAACCGCCGTGTGGTGCTGGTCAAGGCGAACTGAGGCCGATCACGGTTTCAGCGCCGGCTAGGCGCGCTGCCTGCTCCAGCATCGAGGCATCCTCGCCGAAGGCGCGGGTGGCGCGAGCGGCGGCCTCCAGCAGGTCCGGTGTCATGCGGCGCAGGAACGCCGTGTCGACGCGTGTCGACGGGCCGGCGAGCGTCAAGGCGCCGAGCAGAACGCGGCCCGGTCCGAACACCGGCACCGAGACGCCCGCCGTCTCAGGGTCGCGGTCGCCGATCGACAGATAGTGGCAGGCGTTGCGGATGGTCTCGTATGGTTCGCCCGGCTGGCCTGAAAACGCTGCCAGCACGCGGCCGCCAGAGCCGGTGAGCAACGGCAGCAGGTCGCCTTCCCGGATCGTGTAGCGGATCGGGTGCTTGGATTCGACGCGGTAGAGACAGGTGCGGGCGTCGCCCGAGCGGACATAGAACGCCACGCTTTCCCAGCTGCGTTCGGCAAGATCGCGCATGATCGGCAGCAAGATGTCGACCGCCACGACCGAGCGCTGGTAAAGCGCGCCAAGCCGGAAGGTGGCGGGTCCGATGCGGTAGCGGCCATCGTCGAGCCGCTCCAGCAACTGCCCACGCAGCAATGAGTTCGCTAGCCTCAAAATGGTGCTTTTGTAGAGCCCGGTGCGCGCCGCGATCTCGGCCAGGCTGAGCGAGCGGTCGGCGGTCGCGAACGCGTCGAGAATGGCGATCGCGCGGTCGAGCGCGGCAACACCATCGGCCGGCAACGGCTGGGATCGCGCTTCGGTCATCTCACGAACAGTTTCATTCCAGTTTACCTGCTCGGACAAAGGCCGGCCGAAGCGATTGTGCCGCACATCCATGGTTCTGTCTAGTAGAACAGCGTTCCTGTTGACAGAACGTACCGAAATCGGCATGAATTTTTGCCGAGCGGGTCTGTTTTCAGGCTACGTTTCTGGCAGGCACCGGAGGAGGTGTCGTGATTTGGAGGAATCCCATGCTGAACAGACGCAGATTTTTGATGAGCACCGCGGCCGCAGGCGCTGCCGGATTCGTTGCAACGCATTTGACGCCCGCCCTCGCTCAGGATGCACCGCAGATCCAGATCTTCGTGCCGGCCGCGCCCGGCGGCGGCTGGGACCAGACGGGGCGCACCATCGACCAGGTGCTGCGCAGTGAAAAACTGATCTCCGGCTCGCAGATCACCAATGTCGGCGGCGCCGGCGGCACGGTCGGCCTGCCGCAGTTCATCAGCCAATGGAAGGGCAAGGGCAATTCGCTGATGGTGGCCGGCATGGTCATGGTCGGCGCCATCATCGCCAACAAATCGGCCAACAACCTCTCCGAAGTGACGCCCATCGCTCGCCTCACCGGCGAGTTCGAGGCGCTGGTGGTGCCGGCGGATTCGCCGTTCAAGACGGCCGGCGATTTCGTCGCCGCGCTCAAAGCGGATCCGACCAAGGTTCCGGTGGCCGGCGGCTCGGCCGGTGGCTCCGACCACATCCTGTTCGGGCTGATCGCCAAGACGGTCGGCGTTCCGGCAACCAACCTCTCCTATGTGCCTTTCGCCGGCGGCGGCGAGGCGCTGTCGGCGCTGCTCGGCAACCAGGTGGCGGCCGGCATTTCCGGCTTCGGCGAGTTCTCCGAGCAGGTCAAGGCGGGCGCGCTTCGGCTGTTGGCGATCTCCGCCGACAAGCGCCAGGACGGCATCGACGCACCGACGATGAAGGAAGCCGGCATCGACGTCGAACTGTTCAACTGGCGCGGCGTATTCGCACCGCCAGGCGTCTCCGACGCCGACAAGGCGGCGATGGTCACGATGATCGAGACCATGGCCAAGAGCGATGCCTGGGCAGCCGAATGCAAGAACCGCAACTGGACCCCCATCCTTCTGACCGGCGACGATTATGCGAAATTCCTCGTCGACGACACCGCCCGCATCACCGCGATCCTCAAGGATCTCGGCCTCGCCTGATGTCTTCAGGGGCGGCCACGGCCGCCCCTTCCGACATTAGCCTGCGAGATGGACATATCATGCGCTGGGAGTGAAACTGCGGATGCGGCCGGCGGGAGGATGCCGGCCATCTCGGGAGGACATCGATGAGCACCAGCGACCAGCAGCCGGCGCCCCCGCGCCTTGCCATGCCCGAATTGTTGATCGGCATCGGGCTTCTCGCCTGTGCCGCGGCCGTGGCGTGGCAGACCCTGGCGATCCCGGTTTCGCCGCTCTATTCCAAGGTCGGGCCGACCGTCTTCCCCTACATCACCATGACAGGCATGATCGTGCTTTCGCTGCTGCTCATCGTCGCCGCGCTGCGCGGCGGCTGGCAGCCGCAGGAGGAAAAGGAAACGCCGACCGACTGGAAGGCCATGGGCATCGTCGTTGCCGGCCTGGTCGCCAATCTGGTGCTGATCCAGCCGCTCGGCTTCACCGCCGCCTCGGTCATCATGTTCGTGCTCGTCTGTTATGGCTTCGGCAGCAAGCACACGCTGCGCGATGCGCTGACCGGCCTGATCCTGGCGCTTGCCGCCTATTTCGGCTTTGCCAGGGCGCTCGGCGTCAACATTGGCGCCGGCTTCATCGAAAACCAGCTGAACACGGTGATCGACGCGATCATCGCCACTGCGAGGGGCTGACGCCATGGAGACGCTCGGCCATCTCGCCCACGGATTTTCCGTCGCTTTCTCGCCGATGAACCTGCTGTGGTGCCTGGTCGGCACCACGCTCGGCACGGCCATCGGCGTGCTGCCCGGCCTCGGGCCGGCGCTGACCATCGCGCTGCTGCTGCCGATCACCTACCAGGTGGCGCCGGAGGCGTCCTTCATCCTGTTTGCTGGCATCTATTACGGCGCCATGTATGGCGGCTCGACGACCTCGATCCTGCTCAACACGCCGGGCGAAAGCGCCACCATCGTCACCGCGCTGGAAGGCAACAGGATGGCCCGCTCGGGTCGCGGCGGCGCGGCACTGGCGACCTCGGCGATCGGCTCCTTCGTCGCCGGCACCATCGGCACGATGGGCGTCGCCTTCCTGGCCCCGGTGGTGGTGAAGTTCGCGCTCGCCTTCGGGCCGGCCGAATATTTCTCGCTGATGGTGCTTGCCTTCATCACGGTGTCGGCGGTGCTCGGCTCGTCCTCCGTGCGCGGCCTCACCAGCCTGTTCATCGGTTTCGTCATCGGCATGATCGGCGTCGACCTGCAGACGGGACAGCCGCGCTTCACCTTCGGCATGAACGAACTGCTCGATGGCGTCGATGTCATCATTGCCGCGGTCGGCCTGTTTGCCGTCGGCGAGACGCTCTACATGGCCTCGCGCCGCTATGCCGGCAAGGACGAGATCGTGCCGCTCAAGGGCTCGCTCTACATGACCGCGGCCGAATGGGGGCGCTCGTGGAAGCCATGGCTGCGCGGCGCTTTCATCGGCTTCCCGATCGGCGCCATGCCTGCCGGAGGCGCCGAGATCCCGACCTTCCTGTCCTACGCCATCGAAAAGAAGCTGTCGAAGCACAAGGAGGAGTTCGGCACGGTCGGCGCCATCGAGGGCGTTGCCGGACCGGAAGCCGCCAACAATGCGTCTGCCGCCGGCGTGCTGGTGCCGATGCTCACCCTTGGCCTGCCGACCTCGGCGACCGCCGCAATCATGCTGTCGGCCTTCCAGAGCTACGGCATCAATCCGGGACCGCTGCTGTTGACGACGCAGGCCGATCTGGTCTGGGGCCTGATCGCCAGCCTGTTCATCGCCAACGTCATCCTGGTCGTTCTCAACCTGCCGCTGATCGGGCTGTGGGTACGGCTGTTGAAAATCCCGGCGCCGCAGCTCTATGCCGGCATCCTGGTGTTCGCCACCGTCGGCACCTACGGCATCTCGCAATCGCCGATCGACCTCGTCATCCTCTATCTCCAGGGGGCCGCCGGCTTCCTGATGCGGCGCTTCGATTTCCCGACCGCGCCGGTCATCATCGGCATGATCCTGGGGCCGCTTGCCGAAACGCAGTTCCGCCGGGCGATGACGATCTCGAACGGCGACTGGTCGGTGTTCTACACCCACAAGCTGTCGCTGGTGCTGCTGATCCTTGCCTTCATCGGGCTCGCCGGTCCGCATATCTGGGCCTTCATCGAGCATCGGCGCCGGCGCGGACCCGAGCATGTGCCGGGCGATGCCTGAGCGACCTGGAGCATCATGACCGATCTGCTTGCCGGCATCCGCATTCTCGACCTGACCAATGTGCTGGCGGGCCCTTATTGTGCCTACCAGCTGGCGCTGCTCGGCGCCGATGTCATCAAGGTCGAGACGCCGCAAGGCGGCGATCTGGCGCGCCAGCTCGGCGCCTCGCCGGCGCTCAACGAGGCGGGGATGGGCGCGTCGTTCCTGGCGCAGAATGCCGGCAAGCGATCGGTGGTGCTGGATCTCAAAAGCGAAGCCGACCGCGAACGCTTCCTCGATCTCGTCGCCTCCGCCGATGCGCTGGTCGAGAACTTTCGACCGGGCGTGATGGGGCGGCTGGGGCTTGGCTATGAGGCGCTGAAAGCGGTTCGTCCGGGTCTCGTCTATTGCGCCATATCGGGGTTCGGCCAGACCGGGCCGATGCGCGACAATCCGGCCTACGACCAGATCATCCAGGGGCTGTCCGGCATCATGAGCATCACCGGCACGCCGGAGACCGCACCCTTGCGGGTCGGCTATCCCGTCGCCGACACGCTGGGCGGGCTGGTCGGGGCCTTCGCCATCGCCGCGGCGCTGGTCAAGCAGAAGACCTCGGGCGAGGGCGCGTTTCTCGATGTCTCGATGCTCGAATGCACGCTGTCGGCGCTGGGCTGGCCGGTGTCCAACTATCTGACCGCCGGCGTCGAGCCGCAGCCGATGGGCAATGAGAACATGACGGCTGCGCCCTCCGGCGCGTTTCGCACCGGCGACGGCCTGCTCAACATCGCCGCCAACAAGCAGGAGCAGTTCGTCACGCTTTGCCGGCTGATCGGCCAGCCGGAACTGGCCGACGATCCGCGCTTTGCCGAGCGCGAGACGCGCAAGCAGAACCGCGCTGTGCTGAAGGTGCTGATCGAGACGGCCTTGGCGAGCGCCTCGGCCGCAGCCTGGGAGGAAAAATTCAACCGCGCCGGCGTGCCGGCGGGCCGGGTGCTGACGATCCCCCAAGTGCTTGGCGAGCGCCAGGTGGTCGAGCGCGACATGACCACGCGTTTCCAGGGTCTGCCCGGCATGGCGCAGCCGCTGACCGTGGTGCGCGGCGGCTTCATGGTCGATGGCGCGGCACCCTTGCCGGTCCTGCCGCCGCCTGTGCTGGGCGAGCATATGGACGAGGTTTTTTCCACCCTGCCGCCGCGCGCCAGGAGAAGCGCGTGAGCGAGAGAAAAACCGGCCGCGAACGCGGCGAGGAATGGTGGCAGACCGGCATCATCGAGATGAGCCCCGGCATTATCCGGCTGCGCGGCTATGAAATCCAGGAGCTGATCGGCCGCGTCAGCTTTCCGGCCACGATCTGGCTGATGCTGCGCGGCGAATTGCCGAGCGAGGAGCAGGCGGCGCTGCTCGGCATTGCGCTGGGGGCGGCCGTCGACCACGGGCCGCAGGCGCCGTCGATCGCCATTGCCCGCATGGCCATCACCTGCGGCGTCGGCATCAACAGCGCCATGGCGTCCGCCGTCAACGTGCTGGGTGACGTGCATGGCGGCGCCGGCGAACAGGCGCTGTCCTTCTATGGCGACATTGCCGTGGCACTTGACCAGGGTGTTGCGCTGGACCAAGCCGTAGCCGCACGGCTCGACCGTTTCTTCGCCGAGGAGAAAGGCTATGTGCCGGGATTTGGCCATCGCTTCCACCCGGTCGATCCGCGCGCGCCGCGCCTGATCGCAGTGACGCGCGAGTTTGCCGCGCGCGGCGTCGTCAGCGGACGCTTTGCCGACATCGCCGAGGCCGTCGAATCAGAGGTGGCACGGCGCAAGGGGAAGAAAATACCGCTCAACATCGACGGCGCCACCGCCGTCATCTATGGCGAGCTCGGCTTTCCGCCGCCGTTGACGCGCGGCCTGTTCGTGCTCTCGCGCTCGGTGGGCATCCTGGCGCATGCATGGGAACAGTCGCAGCAAAGCGAGCGCAACAAAGGGCCGCTGCCGCGCGAATGGCTGTGGGCCTATACGGGCACGCCGCTGCGGCCATTTCCCGCTGAGGGGGATGAGGGTCCCGCTGAAGGGGACGAGGGCAAGTGAGGTTGGTCAGGCCGGGTCCGGCACTGCCGGCTGAGGCGGCGCCAGGTTGGCCATCAGCGTCGAGAGATCCGGCTCATCGATGAGCAACGCCGCGTCCTGCGGCTTGAGCCATGCCCGCTGGCGGCTCTTGGCCTCCTGCCAGTTGGCCAGTTCCTCGGACACCTCCAACAGATAGACGACGACGTCGACGCGCACGAAATTGTGCTCCAGCCGTTTCCAATAGGAATAGCTGCCGGCCGGCGCCTTGCGGGTCTTGCCGAGCACGCCGGCTTCTTCGCGCGCCTCGATGGTGGCGGCCTTGCGCCCGCTCTTGCCTTTCATGGGCCAGCCCTTGGGCACGATGAACCGCTTCGTCGCTCGCGACGTCACCAGCATCACTTCGAAATTGCCTGAAACGTCCAGGCGAAAGGGAATGGCGGCGACCTGGCGAATGCGTTCGCCTCGCCTTGCCTTGCGTACCGCCTTTTTCTTGGTCGTCGCCATGTGCTGAAAATCCGGTCGGCGGGCGCACCGCCGCACGCCGCCTGCAAACCCCTGATATGCCCGCGAGGCAATGAGGCATTTTTAGTAAATAAGTCGACTAAGTAAATCGCAAGCGACCGATATCAACGGCAAACACGCACAATCTGGTTGTTGACGATCTGAATCGGACAAGCTTGCCGGACGACGGGCACTTCGGGGCGCGGCTGCGGCACGATCCGACGGTCCTGCTCGCGATATTGCTGCTGCTGTTGCTGGAACTGCTGCCGCTGCAGGCTGTTGCGCAATTGCTGCAGCTGGTTCTGCTGGATCAGCCGGTTGGCGCTGGGATTGACGGACTGAGCCGCAGCAGATTGCATGATGCCGGCGAGCGTTGCCGCCGCCAGCATTGCCGACATGAGAACTGTCGATAGGCGAAGCGTCGACATCAGTTCATTCCCGTACAGATATAGCCTCCTCTCTATATAGGGCGTTCGTCTCGATCTGCCATGGGCCGGTCTGCCATGGGCCGATCTGCCACGGGTTGGCGAAATCCCTGAGGAAGCGGCCCGGCCGCACTTGACAGAAAAGATCGATTGACCGCTCTATCTGGCGCGGATCTCGGCCTCAATCGCGGCTGACTCGAGGCACAATCGGGAGCATATTGATGAAAAGCAGGCAAGTATATTTCGCGGCGCTACTGGGCAGCATCTGTATTCTTGGCCCGGTGGCAGTCGCGGCGCAAACCAAGACCGACAAGGCGGCGCCTGCCGCCGCAGCGCCCGCCCCTGCTGCCGGCCCGACATTGCCTGGCGGCGCCTCGGCGCTGTCCGAGACACATGGCGACTGGACGGTCAATTGCCAGGTAACCGGCACGGCCAAGGTTTGCAGCCTGTCGCATCAGCAGTTCAACAAGCAGTCCAACCAGCGCCTGCTGGCCATCGAGCTGTCGAGCAAGAGCGGCGAGGATGCCACCGGAACGCTGGCGCTGCCGTTCGGCCTGGCGCTCGCCAAAGGCGTCAGCCTGACCATCGACGACCAGAAGCTGGAAGGCAGCCTGCCGTTCAACACCTGCCAGGCCGTCGGCTGCCTGGTGCCGGTGGCGTTCGATGCCAGCGTCACGCCGCTGCTCAAGGCAGCCACCACGCTGAAGATCGACGCCTTCGCGGCCGACACCGGTCAAGCGGTGAGTTTCACCATCCCGCTCAACGGCTTCGGCGGCGCACTGGCACGGACGGCGGAATTGTCGGTCGACTGAGCAGCGAGCGCGCGGTCACTCAACCTCGCGTAGCCGGTACCCCACCCCGGTTTCGGTGGTGATGTAGCGCGGCTGGTCGGGCGACTTTTCGATCTTCTGCCGGAGCTGGCGGACATAGACCCTGAGATACTGCACGTCGGTCGAATCGCCCCACACCTGCTTCAGAAGGAAATGGTGGGTCAGCACCTTGCCGGCATGCTGCACCATAATACGCAATATGTCGTATTCCTTGGGGGAGAGCTTTATCTCCTTGCCTTCGACCTTGACGATGCGCTTGACCAGGTCGACGCTGAGATCGCCGGTGTGGAACACCGGCTTTTCGCCATGCTGCTGGAATTTGTGGCGCAGCGCGACGCGGATGCGGGCGACCAGCTCGTTCATGCCGAACGGCTTGGTGATGTAGTCGTCAGCGCCGAGTTCGAGCGCCGCGACGATGCCGGCTTCGTCGGTGCGGCTGGACAGGATGACCACGGGCACGTCGAGGCCGTCGTCGCGCCATTTGCGCAGGAGATCGAGGCCACCCATGCCGGGCAGGCCGAGGTCGAGCAGGATCAGATCCGGCTTTTGTGCATCGACGAGTTCGATCGCAGCGTTGGCGTTGGGCGCTTCGCTGACCGCATAACCCTGGCTGCCGAGGCCGACGCGCAGCAGTTTGCGGATCGGCGGCTCGTCGTCGACGACCAGTATGCTGACGTTGGAATTTGTCATGCCGGATCACCAGAGTTTTGCCCGTCCGCGTTCCGTTCGTCCAGGCCGGGCGATCGTGCCGGCTTCGGCATGCGGATGGTGAAGACCGCGCCTTGGCGATCGCTGCGGTTCGCCGCCATGATCGTGCCGCCCATCGCCTCGATGAAGCCCCGGCAGATCGACAGGCCGAGCCCGGTGCCGGCCTGGACCTGATCGCGCTTGCGCACCCGGTAAAAGCTGTCGAAGACGCGCTCCAGGTCGGCGGGCGGAATGCCCGGTCCCTCATCCATGATCTGCAGCACGACGGAGCCATTGTCGGCCCAGCCCTGCAGCCGGATTGTCGATCCCGGTGGCGCGTATTTCGCGGCATTGTCGAACAGATTGAACAGCACCTGCTCGAACAGCACCGGATCGAGCTTCAGCATCGGCAGGTCGGGCGGAATATCGATCTCGGTCTTGTGCCCGGCAGTGATCTTGCGTGCCCGCTGCAAGGCCGAGCCAACGACATCGCCGACATAGTGCAGGGCGAAATTCGGTTCCATGGCGCCCGATTCAATCTTGGTCATGTCGAGCAGATTGGCGATGAAGCGGTTCAGCCGTTCGGACTCGTCGAGCACGGTGGTCAGCAGCTCGGCCCGATCGTTCTCGGGCAGTGCCGGCGCAAATTCCCTGAGCGTGCCGGCCGCGCCCATGATGGCCGCCAGCGGCGTCTTCAGATCATGCGAGATCGACGTCAGCAGTGCCGAGCGCAAGCGGTCGGCCTCGGCCGCCAGCCTGGCGCGATCGACATCGGCGACCAGCTGGATGCGCTCGATGGCAACCGCCGCCTGGTCGGCCAGCGCGTCGAGCAGGCGCTGTTGCTCGGGCGTCAGCAGCGGGCCTTGCTTGTCATTGTCGAGGCCGACGACGCCGACGGCCGTGCGTGCGGTGCGCAAGGGGAGGTAGAGGCGTTTTGCCCCGGGCAGGGTATCGGCGCCACGGCCGGCAGCCCGGTTGTGTTCCCAAGCCCAGCGTGCAGCCGCGATGTCGGCCTCGGCCAGCGTGTCATCGGGGGGATAACCGGCCTTGACGGTGATCGTGCCTTCTTCCGGCAAAAGCAGCACCACGCGCAGCTTCAGCATCGAGGCGATCTGGAAGGCTGTGGCCCACAAAACGTCGTCGAGCGTGCCGGCGCCGGCGAGCTTCTTTGAAAAGAGGTAGATGTCCTCGGTGGCCCGGGCGCGTGAACGGGCGGCGGCTGCCTGACGTTGCACACGCGCCGTCAGATTGCTGGCGATGACGGCAACGACGAGGAAGACGGCGAAGGCAACGATGCTCTCCGGATCGCGGATCGTCATCGTGTAGCGCGGCTCGAGAAAGAAGAAGTTGAAGGCAATGGCGCTGAGGAAACAGGCGTACAGCGCCGGCCACAGGCCAAAGGTCACTGCCGATGTCAGCACCGCCAGCAGAAGCACGCTGGCAAGGTTGCGAACGTCGAGGAACTGATCGAGAACGGCGCTGACGGCAAGCGCGCCGGCGACATAGACGGTCGAGAAAAGATAAGGCCAGATTTGAAATGGCGTCTGCTCGGCCGCCGCCTTGACCCTCGACGTGGCCTCGTTGTCGCGCTCCGTTCCTGAAATGACATGGACGCTGATATCGCCGGCATTGCGGATCAGATCGTAGGTGAGCGAACCCTCGATCAGTTCGCGCCAGCGCGAGCGGGTCGGCCTGCCGACGACGATATGGGTGAAATTGTTCACTGTGGCGTGGCGGACGATGTCCTGGGCGACGTTCTGGCCCGGAATGGTCGTCACCTCGGCGCCAAGTTGCTCGGCCAGGCGCAAGAGCGTGGCCAAGCGGTCCTTGTCTTCCTCCGACATGGCGGCCGAACGCGGCGTGTCGACATGCAGCGCCGTCCACGGTGCGCGCAGCCGGTCGGCCAGCCGGCGCGCATAGCGGACACGAGACGCTCCGCCCGGACGCGCATCGACGCAGACGAGCACCCTTTCGCCCGCCGCCCAGGGGCCGGGAATCGCGTGCGACTGCATGTGGTTGAGCAACTGCTCGTCGACGCGCTGGGCGGTGCGGCGCAGCGCCAATTCCCGAAGCGCGGTCAGATTGCCCGGCGAGAAATAGTTTTCGACTGCGCGCTGGGCAGTGTTGGGGAAATAGACCTTTCCCTCTTTCAGCCGCTTGATCAGGTCGTCGGGCGTGAGGTCGATGATCTCGATGTCGTCGGCCTGGTCGATGATGGAGTCCGGGACCGTTTCGCGCACCCTGACGCGGGTGATCTGTGCCACGACGTCATTCAGGCTCTCGACATGCTGGATATTGAGCGTGGTGTAGACGTCGATGCCGCGCGCAAGGATTTCCTGGACGTCGAGATAGCGCTTGGGGTGGCGGCTGCCGGGTGCGTTGGTGTGGGCGAGTTCGTCGACGAGCACCAGCGCCGGCCATCGGGCGAGGATGGCGTCGATGTCCATCTCATTCAGCACGCGGTCCTTGTAGTCGACCTTCTGGCGCGGGATGACCTCGTAGCCTTCGACCAGCGCCAGGGTTTCCTTGCGGCCGTGGGTTTCGACGATGCCGATGACCACGTCGATGCCGTCGGCAAGCATGGCGCGGCCGGCCATCAGCATTTCGTAGGTCTTGCCGACACCGGGTGCAGCACCCAGAAATATCCGCAGGCGGCCGCGCTCTTCCCGTTCCGCATGCTCGAGCAGCGCGTCCGGAGAGGGTCTGGTATAGTTGCTTCTGGCGTCCGGCATCAGGCTCGATCATGAACGGCGCCGAGGATCGTGTCGATCCCTGGCCCCTGGCTTCAGAGATTGTCTCTCACTGCTTGGTATCGTCCAGTGCCAGGTTGAGCGCCAGCACATTGACGACCGGCTCGCCGAGGAAGCCGAGTTCGCGGCCTTCGACATGGCTGTCGACAAGCGCCTTGACCTTGGCTTCGTCGAAGCCCCTGGCCTTGGCCACCCGAGCGACCTGGAAATAGGCGGCGTCCGGGCTGATGGCGGGGTCGAGGCCGCTGCCGGACGTCGTCACCAGATCCATCGGCACCGGCTGGTTCGGGTTCTCCGCCTTCAGCTTTGCAACATCGCCCTTGATGCGGTCGATCAGCTTGGGGTTGGTTGGACCGAGATTGGAGCCGCTGGACGCTGCGGCGTTGTATCCGTCGCCGGCAGCCGAGGGGCGGCCATGGAAATACTTGTCGTCGGCAAAGCCCTGGCCGATCAGTTCGGAGCCGATGACCGTGCCGTTTTTCTCGATCAAGCTGCCATTGGCCTTGTGCGGAAACAGCGCCTGGGCGATGCCGGTCATGCCCAGGGGATAGATCAGGCCGGTCAAAACGGTGAAAAAGACGATCATGATAACAGCGGGTCTTATCTGAGTGAGCATGGACGTATTTCCTTAAGCGAGGCCGAGGCCGGTGACGATCATGTCGATCGCCTTGATGCCGACGAAGGGAACGATGATGCCGCCGAGGCCGTAGACCAGCAGGTTGCGGCTGAGCAGCGCGCCGGCGCCGATGGCGCGGTATTTGACGCCTTTAAGCGACAGCGGGATCAGAGCGATGATGATCAGCGCGTTGAAGATGATGGCCGACAGGATGGCGCTCTGCGGCGTCGCCAGATGCATGATGTTGAGCGCTTGCAGGGGGCCGATTGTATGTCCCGGCGCAACGTAGAAGACGGCAAACATGGCCGGGATGATGGCGAAGTATTTGGCGACGTCGTTGGCGATCGAGAAGGTCGTCAGCGAGCCGCGCGTCATCAGCAGCGCCTTGCCGATCTCGACGATCTCGATCAGCTTGGTCGGGTCACTATCGAGGTCGATCATGTTGCCGGCCTCGCGGGCGGCAACCGTGCCGGTGTTCATGGCGACGCCGACATCGGCCTGCGCCAAGGCCGGCGCGTCGTTGGTGCCGTCACCGCACATGGCGACCAGCTTGCCCTTGGCCTGTTCGTCGCGGATCAGCTTCAGCTTGTCCTCGGGCGTGGCCTGGGCGAGGAAATCGTCGACGCCGGCTTCGGCTGCGATCGCCGCCGCAGTCATCGGATTGTCGCCGGTGATCATCACGGTGCGGATGCCCATTTTGCGCAGTTCGGCAAAGCGCTCGCGGATACCACCCTTGAGGATGTCCTTGAGGTGGACGACGCCGAGCAGGCGGCCGTCACGCTCGACGGCCAGCGGCGTGCCGCCCGACTTGGCGATCTCGTCGGCGATCGCCTGGAGATCCTTGACGGTGTCGCTGCCGGGGCGCGTGCCGTGAGTGGCCGATGTCGACTGGCTGACATAGGCGAGAACCGTATCGACGGCGCCCTTGCGCACCGACGAGCCATCGATGTCGACGCCGCTCATCCGGGTCTGCGCGGTGAAGGGCACGAAGCTGGCATGCAAGGTTGCCATGTCACGGGCGCGGATGGCGTATTTCTCCTTGGCCAGCACGACGATCGAGCGTCCCTCAGGCGTCTCGTCGGCGAGCGAGGCGAGCTGCGCGGCATCGGCCAGTTCCTGTTCGGTGACGCCCTTGACCGGGCGGAATTCGGTGGCCTGGCGGTTGCCGAGCGTGATGGTGCCGGTCTTGTCGAGCAAAAGCGTATCGACGTCGCCTGCCGCTTCGACGGCACGGCCGGACATGGCCAGCACGTTGAAGCGCACCAGGCGGTCCATGCCGGCAATGCCGATGGCCGACAGCAGGGCGCCGATGGTGGTCGGGATCAAGGTGACGAACAGCGCGACCAGCACCGTCACCGGGATATAGCCGCCGGAATAGGAGGCAAAGCTAGGGATCGTGGCGGTGGCCAGCACGAAGATCAGCGTCATGCCGACGAGCAGGATGTTGAGCGCGATCTCGTTGGGCGTCTTCTGGCGCGAGGCACCCTCGACCAGCGAGATCATGCGGTCGAGGAAGGTGTGGCCGGAGGCGGCTGATATGCGCACGCGAATCCAGTCGGACAGAACCTGCGTGCCGCCGGTGACCGCCGAACGGTCGCCGCCGGATTCGCGAATGACGGGTGCGGACTCGCCGGTGATTGCCGCCTCGTTGACCGAGGCCACGCCTTCGATCACTTCACCGTCGGACGGGATGATGTCGCCGGCTTCGACCAGCACGATGTCGCCAACCTTCAGGCTGGTGCCGGGCACCAGCTTGAACCTGGAGCGGTCTTCGCCGGCAAGCAGCTTGGCCTGGGTTTCGGTGCGCGCCTTGCGCAGCGAATCGGCCTGCGCCTTGCCGCGGCCTTCGGCGACGGCCTCGGCGAAGTTGGCGAACAGCACGGTGAACCACAGCCAGATGATGATCTGCAGCGTAAAGCCGAAATCGCCGCCGCCGGTGGCGAGATCCTTGACGAACAGGACCGTGGTAAGAAGCGAGACGATGGCGACGACGAACATCACCGGGTTCCTGACCAGCGTGCGGGGGTCGAGTTTCCTGAAGGCGCCGCCGATGGCCGGCCACAGGATGCGGGCATCCATGATGCTCGCGGATTTGGACTGGCTCATTTGGTGGCTCCAGTATCTGAACTGTTGGCCGGCACCGACCGATCGGATGCCGAAAAGAGGGGCGGCGGACCATAGGCCAGCAGCCAGATCACGATCATGACTGCCGCGAGGCCGAGGAAGGTAGATACGCTGGGGAAGGGAGGGGGCGTTTCCTCCCCCTCATTGCCGGCTCGTGGGCCGGCTCGCGGCCGGGCCTTCATGCGTTTTGGGTAGAACCAGGACATGACAAGCCTCAGAATGTCTGGCCGTTGATGGCAGCCAGGTGCTCGACGATCGGTCCGATCGCCAGTGCCGGGAAGAAGGTCAGGCCGACGACGATCAGGATGACGCCGACGAGCAGGCCGACGAACAGCGGGCCGTCGGTCGGGAAGGTGCCGGCGGAAGCCGGAACCGTCTTCTTCGTCGCTAGTGAGCCGGCAATGGCAAGCGCTGGAATGATGACGAAGAAGCGACCCACCCACATGGAGATGCCGAGCGTGATGTTGTACCAGGGCGTGTTGCCGGAAAGGCCGCCAAAGGCCGAGCCGTTGTTGGCCGCCGCCGAAGTGTAGGCATAAAGAACCTCGGAGAAGCCATGCGGACCGCCATTGGCCGTCGAGGCGACGGCGCTTGGCAGCACGACCGCTATTGCCGTGAAGACCAGCATGACCAACGGCAGAGCGAGGATGGCGAGCATTGCCATCTTGATCTCCTTGGCCTCGATCTTCTTGCCGAGATATTCGGGCGTGCGGCCAACCATCAGGCCGGCGACGAACACGGTGATGACGATGAACATGACGATGCCGTAGAAGCCGGCGCCGACGCCGCCGACGATGACTTCGCCGAGCTGCATGTTGAGCATCGGGACCAGGCCGCCAAGTGCTGTGAACGAGTCATGCATGGCGTTCACCGCACCGCAGCTCGCAGCCGTGGTGATGACGGCGAATAGTGCCGAAGCGGCAATGCCGAAGCGGCTCTCCTTGCCTTCCATGTTGGCGCCGTCGACGCCCAACGCATGGACCAGCGGATTGCCCGCGGCTTCCGCCCAGTAGCAGATAACGACGCCAGCGATGAACAGCACACCCATCGTGGCCAGGATCGCCCAGCCCTGGCGCTGGTTGCCGACCATGCGGCCGAAGACGTTGGTGAGTGCAGCACCCAGCGCGAAGATCGTCACCATCTGGATCATGTTGGAGATGGCGTCGGGGTTTTCGAAAGGATGCGCGGCATTGGCGTTGAAGAAGCCGCCGCCATTGGTGCCGAGCATCTTGATGGCGACCTGCGAGGCGACCGGCCCAAGGGCGAGCGTCTGCTTGGCGCCCTCCAGCGTGGTGGCGTCGACATAAGGCCCGAGCGTCTGCGGCATGCCGAGCCAGACATAGACAAGGGTGAGCACGATGCTGAGCGGCAGCAGGATGTAGAGCGTGCAGCGGGTCATATCGACCCAGAAATTGCCGATCGATTTGGCCGAGGCGCGGGCGAAGCCGCGGATCAGCGCCACCGCAATGGCAATGCCGACGGCGGCGGACATGAAGTTCTGAACAGTCAGGCCGGCCATCTGCACGAGGTAGGACAACGTGCTTTCGCCGCCGTAATTCTGCCAGTTGGTGTTGGTGACGAAGCTGACGGCAGTGTTGAAGGCGAGATTGGGTTCGACCGATGCCATCCCGGCCGGATTGTAAGGCAGGACGCCCTGCAGGCGTTGCAGAAAGTACAGCACCAGGAAGCTGGCAAGGCTGAAGAAGATGATTCCTGCCGCGTAGGTCGTCCAGTGCTGCTCCTCGCGCTCGCTGGTTCCCGAAATGCGGTAGAGGCCGCGCTCAACGGGCCCGAGTATGGGCGAGAGAAAGGTGCGATCGCCATTGAAGACGCGGTACATGTAGCCGCCGAGCGGCTTCACCAGCAAAACGACGATCCCGCAATAAACCAGGATCTGTATCCATCCGTTGAGTGTCATGGGTTTCCGTGCCTTGCTTCAGAAGCGTTCTGGGCGAACGAGGGCGTATGTCAGGTAGACGAGCAGGAACAAGGTCACGCCGCCACCGAGGATGTAATCGACAAGCATGGTGCGATCCTTCCGCTTAAAGAGCGTCGCAAGCTTTGATGTAGGCGAGGGAAAGACCGAAGAACAAAACCTCGATCCCGATGACGACGATGTCCATTTGTGTTGGTCCTTGCTTCTGCTTGTATTTGGCGCCAGCGACTGGCGAGCCAGAAATTCCATGAGAACGGCCCGCCGTAACTCTGGGGTCACGGCGTCCGCAGCGTTTTGCTCGAGATGGAATATGGACCCGATCGCCATAAAGGTTCGAGACGGGGCCGGGAGGAAAGATATAAAATTCCTATAAAGATTTCCGGGAGATGGCTCCGTTCCGGGCCGCTAGAAACCGACGCCATGATATCGCGACCCCTCTTGCGGCGGCTCCGTCTTTCGAAACAATGGGAACGCAAAACGAGGGAAAAACAGATGCTCGACATGGCACCATCGAAACAGGCGGCGACATGGCTTTGCGCGCTTGCACGGGCGCTGGAAGCTGATGACGCCGAGGCGGCCGCCAACCTGTTCGTCGAGGATTGCTACTGGCGCGATCTGCTGGCTTTCACCTGGAACATCACCACGATGGAAGGCCGCGATGAGATCCGCGACATGCTGCAAGCGACGCTGGCGGAAACGAAGCCCTCACACTGGACGCTGTCCGGCGAGGCGACCTCGGATGAGGGCACCGTCGAGGCCTGGTTCACGTTCGAAACGGCGGTCGCGCGGGGCGAAGGGATTGTGCGCCTTACGGACGGCCGCTGCCGGACCTTGTTCACGGCGGTGCGTGAGCTCAAGGGGTTCGAGGAACAAAAGGGACCGGCGCGGCCGCTTGGTATCCGTCACAAGGCCGATCCGAAGCGCGAAACCTGGGCGGAGGCGCGGGCGCGCGAGACGCGCGACCTCGGCGCCACCGAGCAGCCCTATTGCCTGGTGATCGGCGGCGGGCAGGGCGGCATCATGCTCGGCGCGCGGCTGAGGCAGCTCGGTGTGCCCACCATCATCATCGAGAAAAATGCGCGCCCCGGCGATTCCTGGCGCAACCGTTATCGCTCGCTCGTGCTCCACGATCCGGTCTGGTACGACCATCTGCCCTACATTCCGTTCCCGGAGAACTGGCCGGTGTTCACGCCCAAGGACAAGATGGGCGACTGGCTGGAGATGTACACCAGGGTGATGGAGCTCAACTACTGGGTCGCCACCAAATGCCTCAGCGCCAGCTATGACGAGGCCGAGAAGGTGTGGACTGTGGTGGTCGACCGCGTCGGCCGGCAGATCACGCTGAAGCCGAAGCACATTGTCTTTGCCACCGGCGCCTATGGCCCGCCACGCCAGATCGCGCTGCCCGGCGCCGAGACCTTCAAGGGCGAACTCCTGCATTCCAGCCAGTATGCAAGCGGCGAGAAATTCCGCGGCAGACGTGTCGCTGTCATCGGCGCGGCAAGCTCGGGGCACGATGTCAGCGTCGACCTCTGGGAGAGCGGCGCAGACGTCACCATGATCCAGCGGTCGCCGACGACAGTGGTGAAATCCGACACTCTGATGGAAGTCGGCTTCGAGATCTTCTCGGAAAAGGCTTTGGCGCGCGGCATCAGCACCGACAAGGCCGACCTGATCGTCGCGTCCACGCCGTTCGCGCTTGTACCCAAGGGCCAGCGGGATCTTTACGAGGTGATCAAGGCACGCGACGCAGACTTCTACGACCAGCTACGCGCCGCCGGCTTCGCCATCGATTTCGGGGAGGACGAGACCGGGCTGTTGATGAAGGCCTACCGCACCGGCTCCGGCTACTACATCGATGTCGGCGCCTGCGAACTGATCATCAATGGCGAGATCAAAGTGAAGAGCGGCGTCGGCATCAGTTCATTGACGCCGACCGGCATCCTGTTCGACGACCGCAGCGAGCTGGCCGTCGATGCGATCGTCGCCTGTACCGGCTACCAGTCGATGAACGAGACCGTGGCGGCCATCGTCTCGCGCGAGGTCGCCGACAAGGTCGGGCCATGCTGGGGCCTCGGCTCCGGCGTCAAGGGCGATCCCGGTCCTTGGCAAGGCGAGCTGCGCAACATGTGGAAGCCGACGGCGCAGGACGCGCTGTGGTTCCACGGCGGCAATCTGGCGCTGTCGCGGTTTTACTCGAAATATGTGGCGCTGCAGATCAAGGCGCGGATGGAAGGGATTGCGACGCCGGTGTTTGGGGCGGTGAGTAACGCAGGGCGCTAGCGATCTCCTCCCCCCTCGAGGGGGAGATGTCGCCGAAGGCGACAGAGGGGGTCGCCGCGCGTGGAGCGCTGACCTCCAGCTGCCGCGAGGAGCTTGCGTCCGGTCGAACCGACCCCCTCTGGCCTGCCGGCCATCTCCCCCTCAAGGAGGGAGATTATCCACGCCCGAAATGCCGTGCCGCGACCTCGACATGCGTATGTGCCGCATGCGGCTCGAAGCGCTCGGTCTCGTTGTGGTCGGGCGCCTCGTTCGGCCACCAGACACCGCCGATAACAATGCCTTCTGAGACCAGCCGCTGATCCGCGATCAGCGCCGCACCGACCGCATCGACGAAGGTAAAGCGCCCGGGGCGCAGTCTCAGCACCGCGACATCGCCGACACCGCCAACTTTCAGCGTCCCAAGCTCCGGCCTGGCGATCGCCTCGGCTGGCCTTTGCGTGGCGGCGCGCAGCACCTCGACCAGCGGCATGCCCAGCGCCATCAGCTTCGACATGCAGACCAGTATGTCGAAGGCCGGACCGTCGACGCAGTAGAGATGCACGTCGCTGGAGATGACGTCGGGCGCGAGGCCCTCGGCCAGCATCGCTTTCGCCACGGCGAAGTCGAACGATCCCATGCCGTGGCCGATGTCGAAGATGACACCGCGTTCGCGGGCCAGCCGCATGTCCGGCCGCACCGCGCCGGAAGCGAACACCGGCGCGTTGGGGAATGGCCGAAAACAATGGGTGAGGATGTCGCCGCGGCGCAGCCGTGGCAGCACCTCGGAACGGCCGGGCGGCGGCTCGTCTATATGCGCCATCAGCGGCAGACCGACCTGGTCGGCGGCTTCCAGCGCAAGATCGACCGGGGCGATGCCGCTGGCGCCGCCGGCATGCTTGCCGGAGCGCACTTTTACCCCAACGACGACATCGGCGTGCTCGCGCACCGCGGCCACCGTCTCGCGTGGCTCGCAGAGCCTGAGATCGCTGCATTCGCCGACCGAGACGCTTTGCGAGAAGCCGAATATGCCGGCAAAGGAGATGTTGACGTAGGCGAGAATACGCACCTTCGAGCGCTCGATGACATGGCGGCGAAAGCCCAGAAAATTGCCGGCGCCGGCGCTGCCGGCATCGATGAAGGTGGTGGTTCCGCTCTTGGCCGCCAGCCGGTCGGCGTCGACGCCCAGCGAGGTGCCGCCCCAATAGACATGGCTGTGCAGGTCGATGAGGCCGGGCGTGACGATGCAATCCCTGGCATCCACGACCTGCGTAGCATGCTCGGCGTCGATGGCAGTCTCGATGGCCGCGACGCGACCGCCCGCAACGGCGACATCGCGCGGCGCGTCCAGGCCCGAGGCCGGATCGATCAGGCGGCCGCCCTTGATCAGGAGATCGAACTGCATCGGCGCCTGCCTCTCTTCGTTTTGGGGCATGATCTCTGGACAAAACGGTTTCCGTTTGTCCGAGAAAACCGGTTTCCACTTTCGGGATCATGCCCCGACTGGTCAAACCGGCCGGTAGGCGACGGCTTCGACCTCGATCTTGATGTCGATCATCAGCCGCGATTCGACCGTGGTGCGGGCCGGCGGATTTTTCGGGAAGTGCTTGGCGTAGACGGCATTGAAGGCGCCGAAGTCGCGCGCGTCCTCGAGCCAGACCGTGGTCTTGACGACATCGTCCATGGTGCAACCGGCCAGCGCGAGTGCCGCCTTCACATTCTGCAGCACCTGCTCGGTCTGCTCGGTGATGCCGCCCTTGACCACGATGCGGTCGCTGTCGACCGGCACCTGACCTGAGATGTAGACGAAATCCCCGGCGCGCACGGCCGGCGACAGCGGCACGTGGGATGTTCCAAAACACTCTTTAGGCAAAGGAAACTCCTGTTCAGAATGGCGGGCCGCGCCCCGTTTTCGACGACCGCTCTACGCCTGTCCCGGTGATCCTCATAGGGGGCTTTTTGGAAAGCAGCATTTTTCCAAACGCGTGTTGCTTTATCGCAGGCTCGCCAGCATCTTGCGCGTCGCATTTTCCCGACAGGAGATTTCAATGACCTTCGACAAGAACCCGTTTCCAGAGGGCGATGCCGATCGCCACGCGCTCTGGGAAATGTTGGTGCGGCGCGACATCGACGCCTTTATCCGTCAGGACTGGTCGATGGTCGAGGATGATTTCCTCGCCGACAGCTTCTTCGGCATGCATGCGCATTTCCTCAGCGATGCCGACGCCTGGCGTCTGCAATTCCCGAGCCTTGCCGTCTATCGCGACGAATGGCTGCGCCAGGCCAAGGAGACGGCGGCGGCCAGATTCGCCGAGCCGCTGCGCGAGGCGCTGTTTCGCGTCACCAACATGCGCGACATCGATGTCGATGGCGACCGCGCCGTGCTGCACAAGAAGTTCAACGGCTCGGTGGCCAAGGCCGATGGCAGCGTCGACAAGCTGAAATGGCAGACGCTGTATTTTTGCAGGAAGGTGGCGGGCCACTGGAAGATCGGCGGCTTCGTCGGCTACATGCCGCATCCCTTGGGGATCTGAGTCTTGCCCGCTTATGCTATTGCCGGCCTTCGCGCACGAAGACGTGCGCCTCCCGGGCTGCAGTTGTAAAAGCTCGCCAACCGAATCCACTCGAGCTCAAGCGAGTTGAACGGCACAGGTTCGTCCCACAGGGCTAGCGGGAGCGGTGGTCGAACACGACCGCCATGGTCTTACCAATTGCCGCCATGACGACGAGCTCGACGAGATCGTCGTCGCTGTCGACACAGGTTGGATCCATGCGGCGGATAGCGTCGGGCGCCGCCCTGGTCGAGACGGTATCGCCGGCGCGGAATCTGGAAAGCGCAGAGGAAACAAGGTTCTGGGTTGTCACGTCGATGACAGGTACGCTCTGCACTACGTTCATGGCTTCCTCCTGCCAAGAACCCTCTCCCGAAGGAAATAATACGCCGAACGACGGCGTGTGCCAGCGGAATCGTGGTCCGACCAGATTGCCGGGAGGGCACGTTTGCGTGTTTGATAGGGTCGAGCCCACAGCGTCCAGGACCGGATATGAAACTGTACTTCAGCCGCAATCCCAATCCGCGCCTTGCGGTAGCAACGGCACGTCATCTGCAGGCCAAGGTCGAGTGTGAGTTCGCGGCACCCATGGCGCCCGGGCAGGCTGAGCGGTTTCGTCAGCTCAATCCCAATCTTACCCTGCCGATATTGGCATGGACGGGCGGCAGCCTGTGGGAAGCCGACGCCATAGCCTGCCTTCTGTCGCGCGAAGCGGGTTCGGATTTCTGGCGCGGCGGCGGCGACCAACCCGACATGATCCGCTGGCTGAGCTGGGGCAAGGAAAATTTCGTGCGGGCCTGCGACACCGTGCATTTCGAGCGCGGAACCAAGCAGCGCTACGGGATTGGGCCTGTCGACCAGGGCAAGGTCGAGGAGGGGCTGGCGGAGTTCCGCATCGCGGCAGCGATTCTCGAGGCGGAGCTCGCCAAGCGGCCATGGCTTGTGGGCAAGTCGCTTTCCTATGCCGATTTCCGCATGGCGACGTTTTTGCCGTTCAACGATGCAGCCGGCCTGCCGCTGGTGGACTATCCCTCTGTTCTGGGTTGGTATCGCCGGCTCGAAGCCATCGATGCCTGGCGCGATCCCTTCGACGGGCTGGAAGCGCCGCTTCTGCCGCCGGTCAACTCCGCTTGATGTGCCTTCCCTTTGGGCAGATGGGCTGATGTGTGGCGCTTTGGCAGCATAGGTGTGGAACAGCGGGCGAGTTGCCATGGCGCGCTCGACGGCTCGCGGCCGGGTTGATAAGCCCTGTCCGCAAGGAGAGTCGTGACATGACCGTAGCCATCGAGATGGGACAGACGACGGCGGGTGCGTCGGCGGCGCTCGACCTTGAGGAGCTGCTGGCCACCCGGCTTCTGGTGCAGGGCAATTCCGGCTCCGGCAAATCGCACCTTTTGCGCCGGCTCCTGGAGCAGAGCGCGCCCTGGGTGCAGCAGACCATCATCGACCCGGAAGGCGATTTCGTCTCGCTGGGCGACCATTACGGCCATCTGGTCATCGATGCCGAGGAGCATACGGAGCGTGGCCTGCAAGCAGCCGGCGAGCGGGCGCGCATCCACCGCGTCTCCACGGTGCTCAATCTCGAAGGGCTCGATGCCGAGAACCAGATGCGGCGCGCCGCTGCCTTTCTCGGCGGGTTGTTCGAGGTTGCCCGCGAGCATTGGTATCCGATGCTGGTGGTGGTCGACGAAGCGCAGCTGTTCGCGCCCGCCGTGGCCGGCGAAGTGTCCGACGAGGCGCGAAAGCTCTCGCTCGGCGCCATGACCAATTTGATGTGCCGCGGCCGCAAGCGCGGCCTTGCCGGCATCATCGCCACGCAGCGGCTGGCAAAGCTCGCCAAGAATGTCGCGGCGGAGGCGTCCAATTTCCTCATGGGCCGTACCTTCCTCGATATCGACATGGCGCGCGCCGCCGACCTTCTGGGCATGGAACGGCGTCAGGCCGAGGCGTTTCGAGACCTGGAGCGCGGGCACTTCATGGCGTTGGGCCCAGCGCTGTCGCGCCGTCCGCTGGGCGTGCGCATCGGCCAGACCGAGACCAGCCCGCGCAACGGTACGCCGCGGCTGATGGCAATGCCGGAAACAGCGCTTGAAGACGCGCGCGCCATCATCCTGGCGGCGCCGCCGCCCGAGACGATGCGCGCGCCGCGCCGGATGGCGTCGCCGGAGCTGCTCGACCAGCTGATGGCGGCCAAATCAGCGGCGATGGAGATCCGCCCGGAACCTGCGGAACCGGCGGTAAGCGCCGAGGATATGGCCGAGCGGCGAGAGCGGGTGGACCGTGTCCTGCGCGCCATCCTGGCGCAGCCCGATGCGGGTTTCCGCGTCATCGGAGTGCTTTATCAGGAGTTCGTCGTCCGCTGCCGCATCGAAGGCCTCGCTTCGGTGGTGCCGGACCTCTCAGAATTCCGTCGCATGCTGACGCGTGCCCGCGCCGGGCTCGGCGCCGACATGGCAGGAGATGACGCCTGGCAGGACGTTTCCGTGCGCGCCTCGCTGCTGCCCGAGGACATGCAGGGCGTGTTCATGATGATCGCCCGCGCCGCCAAGGAGGGCTGGCCGTGCCCGAGCGACGCGGCGATCGCGCGCGCCTACGGCTCGCATTCGCTGCGGCGCGCCCGGCGGCTGCTCACCTATATCGAGGAGCAGGGCCTCATCGTCTGCCAGCTCGACGGCACCGGCCGCCGCACGGTGACGCTGGTCGAGCTCGCCTGGGCGACGGCGCCGGGCGACCCCAATGCCGCGGAGGCGGAACAGGGCAGCCTGGCGCTCTGAAAGGCGAACAGGCAGCTACCTGACTTGCTTGCGCGGTTCTGAACAAGATGTGTTTCGCCGATCGGCGCGCGACGATTTATGATGGGTTTCCGAGAATCGCAGAACGGTTCGGGCGGGAGGGTTGTCCGGTGCGGTTGAAATCTCTGGCTGTCTTTGTCTTTGGCCTCCTCGCCATCGCCGGCATCGCCTTGACGATGTCTGCCCGGTCTTTTGCCGCGTCCTCCGATATGCCGGCCTGGCTGCAGGCCCATGTCGGCAATGACGACGGCGAGATTTCGCAAGTGGTGCTGGAGCGGGCGCGCGCGCTTTACCTGAAGAAGGTCGCGCAAGGCGCGGTCCACAATGGCTGCTATTTCGCCATGGATGCGACGCGCCCCGGCGATCTCGGCAATGGCGTGCTGGGGCGGCGCTACTACGTCATTTGCGAGGCCAAGCAGTCGTTCAGGGCGATCTCGTCGGGCCATGGGGGCGGCCGAAATTTGAAAGGCGTGGTCGATTTCTCCAACGGCAAACGCTGCGCGAAAAACTTCGGCAATGCCCTGGACTCGTCCTTGACGACCGGTGGCGCCTATATGACCGGCGAGGCAAAGACCTCATTCAAGGGTTTTTACCGCATCGGCGCAAAAAAGGACCAGGCGCTGCTGCGCACCTTCATCCAGTTCGACGGTGAGGGGGAGACGGCGAATGCCAGGCAGCGGGTGATCGGTGGCCACGCGGCGCGGCTGTTGCGCGGCATGTGCCTGCGCAAGAACCCGAACAGCTCCTATGCCGACCATGACGGCTTCGTGCCATACGGCAAGCTGGTGGATTATGCCGGCGGCCGCAGCAATGGCTGCACCAGCTGGTCGCCGTCCGACGCCGACCAGATCATTTCGATGGTGAAGGGCAATCCGACGACGCTCTATATCTACCCGGAATCGCGCGACATCACCGCCGTTGGTAAATCGGGCGCCTATTGGAATGCGTCCTGCCTGAAGGAGATCGGCAAGCCGAAATTCTGGCC
The DNA here is from genome assembly GCF_040319795.1 of Mesorhizobium sp. M0862. NCBI lineage: Bacteria > Pseudomonadati > Pseudomonadota > Alphaproteobacteria > Hyphomicrobiales > Phyllobacteriaceae > Mesorhizobium > Mesorhizobium sp. M0862. The sequence goes on along the minus strand of NZ_JAMYOJ010000034.1, from coordinate 9,473 downwards.
GCGAAAGAGCCTTGAGCCGATCATCGCGCAATACGCCAAGGACAACCCGCCACCGCCGCCACAACCGTTGCCGATCTGCACCGGGCCGTGAGGGATGAGTCCTCGGCTCGGCATTGTCGGCGGCGCGGACTGGCTGGGCGGCGCCGCCGATCCGATGGGCTCTACTGATTGATCTCGGGTTCGACGAGCTTTGCCAGATTGCGCAGCGACTCCTGCCAGCCGAGATAGCAGGCTTCGGCCGGAATAACGTCCGGAATGCCGGCCTGCGTGATGTCGAGTTCCGTGCCGACCGACACTTTCTTCAGCAGCACGGTCACTTCGATCTGGCCGGGCAAATTGGGGTCGTCGAACCTGTCGGTGTAGCGCAGGCGCTCGCCGGGAACGAGTTCGAGATATTCGCCGCCGAAGGAATGGCTGCCGCCCGTCGTGAAGTTTCGGAACGACATCTTGAAGGCGCCACCGACTTTCGCGTCGAAGCTGTGCACGGTGCAAGTGAAGCCGTTCGGCGGAAGCCATTTCGCCAGCGCGTCGGCTTCTGTGAATGCGCGGTAGACCTTCTCCGGGCTGGTCGTCAGAACGCGGTGCAAACGTACGGTGCTTGGCATCTCTTCGGTATCCTTTGTGGTTTCGTTGTTCGATGCCCCAAGGACGGGTGAACCTCACCCGGTCCGACATAGCTGTCAAATTTTCTTGAGCCCTTTGCCGGCAGCCATCCGCCCGCGACTTCGAGTCGCCGCCTCAGGCAGGCGGTCGTGTCGCGTCAAATTGCATGAATCATTGACAGGTTGCCTAACCTTTCGGCGCGGATCTCACAATTTATTAAAATTGTAAGTCTCTCCTACAAAGTTGTATTAGGATCAGCTTAACGCCTTCGGCATTATCTATTAAATGATGGGCGACGATCTCCTTGGTGTACTATAGAATGATTCCCTGGAACGACGGATCAATTTAAGAGTTGATCCGAAATGGTCGCTCGAAGGTTGTCGAACGACCAAGGCAGCACGCGCAAGGAGTGTCGGAATGACCACAGTCCTCAACGCCAAAGGCATTCCACTTCCCTATACCGGCGCTTCCACCCATTGGTTCTCGGCGACTGGAGGCGCGCCTTACCGCTACGGCACCTCGGGCAACGATTCCTTCTGGGGCGACACCAACGTCAAGGTCACCATGTATGGCGGCGCGGGGGACGACTATTACCATCTCTATTCGACGATCAACAAAGCGGTCGAGAACTACGGCGCGGGCGTCGACACGATCGATACCTGGATGAGCTACAAGCTGCCCGCCAATTTCGAGAACCTCGTCGTCACCGGCGACGGCCACTATGCCTTCGGCAATGCTCAGGACAACATCATAACGGGCGGCGCCGGCAGCCAGACGCTGGACGGCGGCAAGGGCAATGACGTGCTGATCGGCGGCGCCGGCGCCGACACCTTCATCATCACCAAGGGCAATGGCAGCGACCTTATCTCCGATTTCGGCGCGACCGACACGGTGCGCCTCAACGGCTATGCCTTCACCTCGTTCGAGGCCGTCCACGCCAATATGGTCCAGGTGGGATCGAACGTGCAGCTGAACCTCGGCTCGAGCGAGGTGCTGGTGTTCCACAACACCACGATCGACAAGTTTCAGCCCGGCCAGTTCGAGCTGCCGATCGACAAGACCGGCATGACGCTGTCGTTCAACGACGATTTCAACACGCTGAGCCTGTGGAACGGCCAGAGCGGCATCTGGGATTCCAATTTCTGGTGGGGGGCGCAGAACGGCAGCTCGCAGCCCCAGAACGGCGAGCTGCAATGGTATATCGACGCCAATTATGCGCCGACCAGCTCGGTCCATCCGTTCAGCGTCGCAAGCGGCGTGCTCACCATAACCGCGGCGCATGCGCCCGACGACATCAAGCCGCTGATCAACAATTACGAATACACTTCCGGCATACTGACGACGCACGACACCTTCTCGCAGACCTATGGCTATTTCGAAATGCGGGCCGATCTCCCGGAAAATGCCGGCGCGTGGCCGGCCTTCTGGCTTCTGCCCGAAGACGGTTCATGGCCCCCGGAACTCGACGTGATCGAAATGTATGGGCAGAACCCGAATGCGCTTCTCATGACCGCGCACACAAATGAGACGGGAACCCACACCACGGTCGGGTCGACGGTGAATGTCTCCAACACCGACGGCTATCACACCTATGGCCTGTTGTGGACGCCGGACAAGCTGGTCTGGACCTATGATGGCGTCCAGGTCGCGGAAGCGGCGACGCCGTCCGATATGAACAAGCCCATGTATATGCTGGTCGACCTTGCGGTCGGCGGTCAAGCCGGCGCGCCGCCCGACCATCTGGCGACGCCCGCGCAAATGAAGATCGACTATATCCACGCCTATACGCTGAACGATTTGCAGCAGAGCCATCTGAGCACGACAGCCGAGCACGCGGTCTAGATGTCACGGGACCGCGCGCCACTCAGGGATGCGGCCATCGGCCTGCGCCCGGTTTTCCTGCGCGGCATCGCCGATATCGGCATCTTTTCGTTGCTGATCAACATCCTGCTCCTGGTGATCCCGCTCTATCTGCTGCAGGTCTATGACCGGGTGTTGCCGTCCTCCAGCGTCGAGACGCTGCTTTATCTCTCGGCCATGGCGGTCCTCGCGCTCGCCTTCCTCGGCCTGCTGGACGCGGTCCGCGCCATCTACGCGCAACGTGTTGCGGCCACCGTCGACCTGAAACTGGGCGCGCGGACATTCGCCGCCTCGCTTGGCGCCAGACATGCCGGCAGCGGGCTGTCGCCGCTGAACGACCTTGCCACGACTTGCGCCTTCATCAGGTCGCGCGGCGTGGCGGTGTTGTTCGACCTGCCGTTTGCGCCCGTCTTCCTGGCCTTGCTCTATTTCATCCATCCCGTCCTGTTCTGGCTGACGCTCGCCGGCGCCGTGCTGCTGTTTCTCTTGGTCGTGGCCAACCAGCTTGCCATCGGCAGGAACGATGCCATGTCGGCGGAACGCTCGGCGGTGGCCAGCCAGGCGGAACAGGCCTTCGCCCGCAACACCGACACGCTGCGCGCCATGGGCATGGTGCAAAATGCCGCCGCGGTCTGGGGACAACACGTTGCTGAGGCGCTGACCCTGCATGACCGTTCCGGAAGCGCCAATGCGATCTTCAGCGCGACGTCGCGGGCGCTGCGCATGATGCTGCAACTGGCGATCCTCGGCGCCGGCGCGTGGCTGGTGCTACAAGGGCAGATGACCGCCGGCATGATCTTCGCTTCGTCGCTGGTGTCGTCGCGCGCGCTGCAGCCGCTCGACCAGCTGATCGGATCCTGGCGGCAGATCGTCGACGCCAAGCGATGCTGGAAGCGGCTGGACACCGCCCTTGCGGCGCAACCAGCGCAGGGGCGCAAGCTCGCACTGCCCGATCCATTGGGCGCGATTTCGGTGCAGGATCTGTTCTTCATCGCGCCGACTGCGGCTTTCGGCACGGAGCCCATCCTCAAGCGGTTGAATTTTGCCATCGGCGCCGGCGAAGCGGTGGCGATCGTCGGCCCGAGCGGGGCCGGCAAATCGACGCTGGCGAAATTGCTTGTGGGCGCGCTGCAGCCGACCGGCGGCGCGGTCAGGGTCGACGGCGCCGACCTGAGGAGCTGGGACGAAACCCAGCTTGGCAGGCATATCGGCTATCTCGCGCAGGAGGTGGAGCTTTTCCCGGGATCGATCGCGCAAAATGTCGCCCGCTTCGAACCCGACGCCGATGACGCCGCGATCGTCGAAGCGGCCAGGCGCGCCGAGGCGCATGAGCTGATTCTCACGCTGCGCGACGGCTATCAGACCATGATAGGCCCGTCGCATACCGTGCTGTCGGGCGGCGAGCGCCAGCGGATAGGGCTGGCGCGCGCCTTCTACGGCAAGCCACGCATGCTGGTGCTGGACGAGCCCAACGCCCATCTCGACGGCAGTGGGGAGGCGGCGCTCGAAGGGATGCTTTCGGCCGCGCGAAGTGTAAGCGTCACGACAGTCGTCATCACGCATCGCCCTTCGATCGCCGCGGCCTGCGACCGCGTCATGGTCCTGCGCAACGGCATGGTCGAAGCTTTCGGCCCGGCGAGCGAGGTGCTGAGGCAACCGGCGGCCGGCAAGGCCGGGAGCGCGGTGGTGACAGGCTCGTTCGTGCCGACCGTGCGCCCGCACAGCGTCCGCTTCGGGTCATAGACGATGATGCAGCAGAGCCTCGCCTTCGAAGGTCGACCGCGCACCGACTTCCGCCGCATGGCCGTCGTCGGCTACGTGGCCATAGCGCTCTTCGTCGGCTGCTTCGGCTATTGGGCGGCGAACGCGCCGCTCTCCGGCGCGGTGATCACCTCCGGCACGATCTCGGCGACGGGCGGCAACATCCTCATCCAGCACCCCGAGGGCGGCATCATCGAGCAGTTGCTGGTGCATGAAGGCGACCGCGTGCAACAAGGCGAACCGCTGGTCCTGCTCGACCGCAGGGCGGCCGAGACCGACCTCAACCGGCTGACCAGACAGACGATCGCGCTCAGGGCAAGTGCCGCGCGACTTGAGGCCGAGCGCGACGGATCGGACAGGCTGGCGCCGATCGCCGAAGCAGCACCCGCGCCGTTCCAGCGCGATTTCGACAATCTGGTGCACGAACAGCAGAAGGAGTTCGAGGCCAGGCTCGCCCGGTTCCGCTCCGAGCAGTCGATCCTGGCGCAGCGCGTCGCCATGCATCGTGAGTCGGCGCTGGGACTGGAGGCGCAGAAACTCGCCATCCAGCAACAGGCCGAGATCGTGAAGAAGGAACTCGGCATCAAGACCGGCCTGCTCGACAAGGGTCTCACCAACCGCAGCGAATATTCGCAGCTTCTGCGCAGCGAGGCCGATCTGGTCGGCCAGGCCGGCGCGCTGGAGGCGGATATCGCAGCGACCAAGACGCAGATCGTCGAAGCCCAGGCGCAGGTCGAGCGCGCGACCACGCAGCGCGTCGAGGACGCGCTGACCAAGCTCGACGAGGTTCGCACCAGCCTGGCCGACATCGGCGAACAGATCACCGCAGCCGAGGCGGTGCTGGGGCGCACGACGATCAAGGCGCCGGCAGCCGGCATCGTGGTATCCTCGATCTACAACTCCAAAGGCAGCGTGATTGCGCCGGGGCAGAAGATTATGGAGATCCTGCCGACCGCGTCGGGCCTCATCGTCGACGCGAAGCTGCGACCGAAAGACGTGGACCTGGTTCGCGTCGGCCAGCCGGCGAAGCTCAGGCTGTCCGCCCTGAACGCGCGCCTCACCCCTGAGGTCCCGGCTACGGTGACGCAAATTTCCGCCGACCGGCTGATCGATGAAACCACGCATGAGGCGTATTTCCGCGCCAGGCTGAAGATCACCGACACGCTGCCGCAGGGCGTGAAAGCCGAGCAGCTTTACCCGGGAACGCCGGTCGAGGCGTTTATCAGCACCGGCGACCGAACCTTCCTCGAATATCTGGCGCGGCCGATTCTGGACTCGTTCGCGCGGGCGTTCACGGAGCGATAGGCGCCAACTCGTCCTCCCAGTTGACGCCGCCGTAGAACACCCTGAGAATCACCACCTGGTTGCCTTCTACGGTGAAGGCCACAGTCAGGCGGCGCTCGAAGCCATCGATGCGAAGCCCCGGCCGCACATCATCCCTTAGGGTTCCGCGTTCCGAGGCATAGTCGAGACCCAGGCAAAATCGCTCGATCCGCTCGATGTATCGAAGGGCGGTGAGGTTGCCGGATGCGTGAGCGACCGTATCGTATATCCATAACAGGTCCGTCTGGGCTTCCGGCAAAAGGACAACATGCCGGCGCTTCACACGTTCCCCTTGAGGCGAGCTGCGTGATGTGCGCGGATGCTGTCAAAAGACTTGTCGGCCGGGATGGCCTGGGAGGGGTCTGCCTTCCACCTATCATAGGTCGGCGCGACCTCCTCACGCAGCCAGCGCTCCACGGCGGCGTCGCGTTCCTGCAATGCGCGAAGACCGGCGCGGATCACTTCACTGCTGGTCGCGTATGTGCCGGACCGAACGAGCTGGTCGATGAAAGCAGCCTGCTCGGCCGGCAGGCTGAAGGTGCGTTTTTCGGTGGCGGACATCGATCCCTCCTATCAGGTTGGTATGATATTATCATACCAACGGCGAGATCGCACGCCCCAATATAGGCTTAGGGACCGCTCCCCTTGCCGTCGGCAAAGACACCGGACATTCGGTTCGGATGCCTGAGATGGGTCGGCGTGATACCGGTCTGATGGCGGAAGACACGGCTGAAATGGCCGGCATTGGGAAAACCGCAGCGGTAGGCGATGTCGCCGATTGCCAAGTCGCTCCCCTCCAGCAGCGACTTGGCCTGATGTACGCGCAGCGCAAGATAGGCGGCCATCGGGCCGATGCCGAGCTCGGCGCAGAACAGCCGCTCAAGCTGGCGCCGGGATAAATGCAACCGGCCCGCGATCTCGGCGACCGACAGCGTCTCCTGGAGATTGCTTTCCATCAGAAGCAGCGCCCGTTTCACCGCTCGGCTCGACGCGGCCGGAAAGAGATCGCCGACGGGCTGCACATCCAGGCTCGAGCGGATGCGGTCGAGCACGAGGATCTTGGCGGCTTTTTCCGCAGCCTTGCGGCCGATGAACTGCGACACGAAATGGCCGGCAAGGTCGGCCGCACCCGTGCCTCCGGCGCAGGTCGAGCGGCCCCTATCGACGGAAAACAGGCTGTCGGCATGGGCGTTCACATCAGGGAATTGGCTGCGGAAATCCTTGATGTGAAACCAGCTGACGGCAGCACTGTAGCCATCGAGCAGACCGTAGCGCGCGAGCACGAAGCTGCCGGTGCAGAGTGCCGTCAGCGGCACGCCCTTTTCGGCCGCCCGCAACAGGAAGACCTCCTTTTCGGAGCTGAGGCTGCGGTTGGTGTCGAGCAGGCCACCGACCACGACGACATTGTCGAACTCCTGCGGATTGCCGATCGCCTTGGTCGGCAGCAACTCGACACCGCAACTCGCCCGGATCGGCAGGCCACGCTCGCCGACGATCTCCCAGTCGAACTCGATCCGGCGGCTGCGGTCGCCTTCATCGCCGGCGAGCCGCAGCGTGTCGATGAACAGCGACAGCGGCGACAGCGTGAAGTCGCGAACCAAGAGAAACGCAAACCGCCTGGCCATTGTTGCTCCGAAACCGTTCCTTCGGGTGGATGGAAGCAATTATCGCGAAAGATGTCGCACAGGCGAGCACGCGGCGCTTTTCAGGAGAAGCCACCGGATGTCGGAGATGAGATCGACGGCCTCAGTGCGGAGCTGGAAATTCTCTGGGTTGTGTGGTGGTCATGGGATGTCGTCATCTACGCTCACACAAGACAGGCAGATGGACCAGTGGAATTGATCAGTATGGCACGGCGTGAGAAAAACCCTATCGTGTTTGTGTAACCTGCAGCACCAAAGCGGAGCCCAAGCCATGACCCTGACCAATCGCGATATCATCGAGCTGACGGCATGGCGCCGCAAGCTGCACCAAAACCCGGAAATCTCCAACGAGGAAGAACAGACCGCCAAGGAAGTCGTCAGCTTCCTCGCCGATACAGCGCCGGACAAGGTGCTGACCGGCCTCGGCGGTCATGGCGTGGCGGCGGTCTATGACAGCGGCCAGGCGGGACCGACGGTGCTGTTCCGCTCGGAGATCGATGCGCTGCCGATCGAGGAGCTTTCGGGCGTCGAGCATGCCTCGCAGGTGCCGGGAAAATCGCATATGTGCGGCCATGACGGCCACACCGCGATCCTGGCCGCACTTGGCCGCCAGCTCGGGCGTGAGCGGCCGGCCCGCGGCCGCGTCGTCTTGATGTTCCAGCCGGCGGAGGAAACCGGCAATGGTGCGGCCGGCGTCGTCGCCGATCCACGCTTTGGCGAGATCGCGCCGGACTTCGCCTTCTCGCTGCACAATCTGCCGGGCGTGCCGTTCGGCGAGGTGCGGCTCAAGCCCGGCGTCGTCAACTGCGCCTCGCGCGGCATCCGCATCGTGCTGGACGGCAAGACCGCGCATTCCTCCATGCCCGAAACCGGCGTGTCGCCGATGCCGGCGATCAGCCAGCTGATGCCGGCGCTTCCGGCACTGGGGCGCGGCACTTTCGCCGATGACGATTTCAGCATGGTCAGCGTCACCCATGCGACGATGGGCGAGGCCGTGTTCGGCATCGCGCCCGGACATGCGGAGGTGTGGGCGACGCTGCGCACAAGGCGCGACGAGCGCATGGCGGAGCTGGTCGCAGCTGCGGAAGCCCTGGCTGCGGGGATCGCGGGCGAGCACCACCTTTCCGTGCGCTGCGACTATCACGAGATCTTCGTCGCCAGCGTCAATGCGCCGGATGCGGTGGAGCATCTCAACCGCGCACTCGACGAGGAAGGTGTCGCGCGCAGCGAAGAGGCCCTGCCGATGCGCGCCTCGGAAGACTTCGGCATCTTCGGCCACAAGGCGAAGTCGGCGATGTTCTTCCTCGGCGCGGGCGAGCGCACCCCGTCATTGCACAATCCCGACTATGATTTTCCCGACGATCTGATCCCGCTCGGCTCGAAGATCTTCATGCGCACGGCGCGCAACCTGCTGGGCTGAGCGCCCATGCAAGATACGCATCCTGAAGCTGCCTTTTTCCCGCTGGAATCGTCTTGTAGTCGCGTCCTACATTAGGAGGGGCTTGCGGATGAGAATTGCAATGTCGTCGCGTTGACTGCGACAGTGGCAGGGTGCGTATCGTCTCCGGTCCAGTATGGAGCCTCGCTCTCGACCCAAGACCCGAAATGGGCGACGCCGGAATGCCAGCAGGCCCGCACGGATGCCTTGAACTACGACCGGCGCGAGAAGGAGCATCCGGGATGGGCCGCCGGCGTCGTGCTGGGGCCCTACAGCATGGGTCTCGTGGCGGCGATCAAGGAGCATGAGCAGCAGCAGCGAAGGCTGTTGGCGCGCCAGATGCATCTGCAGTGCTCGAGCCTGCCGCTGCCGAAGGATTTGGACTTCGATCCGCAAATCTACGCACCAAAGCCGGGGAAATATCCGTAGGGCTGGGATTGGTTTGCACAGGGACCATAGCGGAGGCTTGCGCCCTACGAATACCCCCGCCCTCAATCCCTCCCAACAAGGGGGAGGGAGACTAGGTTGGCGCTGATTTCCGCAAAACCGTCTAAGTCGAAAAAGGGCTGGGCGTGCGGCAGCGTTCCCTCCGCCTTGTGAGGGTCCGAAGGACGGGCGAAACCCTGGCTCGCCCCGGCAAGTTAGAGTGGGGGTCCTCTACGTAAAAGCTCATATGCGATAGCCCATGCCCCGAGGCATTGGCATTGCCAGCTCTGTATGAAGCGCTCCTCCGCTCTCCCCACCAGCTTTGGGTAGTGTGCTGAGAGTTCTGCAAATTCGCTGAGAGAGGGCGGTCATGGCAGGCTGGTGATGTTCAACGTCACCGATTCCTGGAAGGAACGCCA
>NZ_JAMYOJ010000033.1:0-53791 GCF_040319795.1 Mesorhizobium sp. M0862 | reverse complement strand
CCCCCCCCCCCCCCCCCCCCCCCCCCCCCCCCCCCCCCCCCCCCCGGGGGGGGGGCGGCCCCCCCCCGGGCGGGGGGGGGGGGGCCCACCGCGCCGACGCCGGCGCCACTCACCCCCACCCCCAAGCTTCGCTTGGGACCTCCCCCATCGAGGGGGAGGTAAAGCCTGCGCCGCAGTCGGCGCCAGAAGAACCGAAGCCCAAACCCGCGCCGACCATCCCGCCCGCGCCGGAACCGGTCGTCCCATCCGAGCCGGAACCGTTGCCGGAGCCCGCGCCGGTAGAAGAACCGCAGCCTGAGCCGGAGATACCCGAGCCGCCTGCACCGGAAGAAGTTCCTGCGCCGCCAGCGGTTCCGGAGCCGGCTCCCGAGCCGCAGCCCCAAGAAGTGCCGCCGGCGCCGGCCGAGCCGGAGATCGAACCATCGCGTCCGGAACCGCAGCTGGAGCCCGCTCCCGTCGAAGCGCCGACGCCTGCCGAGACTCCAGCAGAACCGGCCGCCCCGATCGAAGTGCCGCAACCGTCCGCGCCTCCCGCAGAGCCTAACTCAGAGGTCAGCGCCGCCCCTCATCCGCCTGCCGGCACCTTCTCCCCGTATAGCCACGGGGAGAAGGACGAGGCGCCCCACCCTCCCCTCGATGGGGAGGGTCGACGCGAAGCGGCGGGGTGGGGTGACAGCGCTGACGCCAGCGCAAATCACCCCCACCCCCAAGCTTCGCTTGGGACCTCCCCCATCAAGGGGGAGGTAAAGCGCACGTCGGTTGAAGCTGTACCCGCGCCGGTCGAAGCCAAGACCATCGTTGCCGAGCTAGCGCCCGCGCCGGCCCCGCAACCTTCGCCACAGTCAAAACCAGCTCCCGGCAAAGTCACCGTCACCAAAAAGGTCGAGCAGAAAGCCGAGCCGCAAAAGGCGCCCGAACCGGCGCCTCGACGCTCCTGGTTCCAGCGCATGCGCGACGGGCTTGCCCGCTCCTCGAAAGAACTCACCGGCAACATCGCCGGCGTCTTCACCAAGCGCAAGCTCGACGAGGAGACGCTGCAGGATCTGGAGGACGTGCTGATCCGTGCCGATCTGGGCATGGAAACAGCCTTGCGCGTCACCGATGCCCTCGCTGCCAGCCGCTACGGCAAGGATGTCTCCGACGCGGATGTCCGCACCATCATGGCGGCCGAGGTGGAGAAGGTGCTGGCCCATGTCGCCATGCCGCTGGAGCTCGACCTGTCGCACAAGCCGCATGTCATTCTGGTGGTCGGCGTCAACGGCACCGGCAAGACCACGACCATCGGCAAGCTCGCCGCCAAACTGACCGATGGTGGCCTGTCGGTGATGCTGGCCGCCGGCGATACCTTTCGCGCTGCAGCCATCGAGCAGCTGAAGATCTGGGGCGAGAGGACGAAGTCTCCGGTCATCGCCTCGAAGATCGGCGCGGATGCCGCCGGCCTTGCCTACGACGCTTTCGAACGCGCCAAGGAGGCCGGCTCCGACGTACTGATCATCGACACCGCCGGCCGGCTGCAAAACAAGACCGAACTGATGGCGGAGCTGGAAAAGATCGTGCGCGTGCTGGGCAAGCTCGATCCGGAAGCGCCGCATACCGTGCTGCAGACGGTCGACGCCACCACCGGCCAGAATGCGCTCAATCAGGTCGAGATCTTCCGCAATGTCGCCGGCGTCAACGGCCTGGTGATGACCAAGCTGGACGGCACGGCGCGCGGCGGTATTCTGGTCGCGATCGCGGCAAAGCACAAACTGCCGGTCTATTTCATCGGCGTCGGCGAACAGGTCGACGACCTCGAACCATTCTCGGCCGGCGAATTCGCCAGGGCGATCGCCGGCGTAGCGTAACAGGCAATGATCCCGAAGAGCTGACGGCTTTTTGGACAAGATCATGCGTCAGAAGGAAGTCATGAACCCACCCATCCTCGAACGCGACCCGTCCGACCCGCGAAAGAAGAAAGAAAGCGTCAATCCGCTGCTCAAGCTGGTGCTGGAACTCGGGCCGCTGATGGTGTTCTTCTTCGCCAATGCACGCGGCGCCTGGCTGGTGCAGAAATTTCCTGTCCTGGCCGAATTCGGCGGGCCGATCTTCGTCGCCACCGGCCTGTTCATGGCGGCGACCGCGATCGCGCTGATCGCCTCCTGGCTGCTGCTGCGCACCTTGCCGATCATGCCGATGGTCTCGGGCGTCGTCGTCTTCATCTTCGGCGCGCTGACGCTCTATCTGCAGGACGACGTGTTCATCAAAATGAAGCCGACCATCGTCAACACCCTGTTCGGCGGCGTGCTGCTCGGCGGTCTGTATTTCGGCCGATCGCTGCTCGGCTATGTCTTCGATTCGGCCTTTCGCCTCGATGCCGAAGGCTGGCGCAAGCTGACTTTCCGCTGGGGCCTGTTCTTCCTGTTCCTGGCTCTTGCCAATGAAGTGGTGTGGCGGAATTTTTCCACCGACTTCTGGGTTACCTTCAAGGTCTGGGGCATCATGCCGATCACCCTGTTGTTCACCTTCAGCCAGATGCCGCTGATCCTGCACCATTCGATCGAGGATAAGGCCGAGAAGGTGGAAGAAGCCGGCAAGTAGAGCAATTCCAGGAAAAGTGTGAAGCGGTTTTCCGTCCGGAATTGCGTCCGAATAAACGGAGACGGCCATGGAATTCGTCACCACGCGCGACGAACTGAGGACGATCTACAAGACCCCGCGGCCGACCGACGCCTCAATGCGCAAGGAACTCCGGGCGCTCGACGGCCACTGCCGCTCCTTCATCGGCAAGAGCCCCTTCGTGCTGATTGGTTCTTCCGACGGCGCCGGAAATTCCGACGTGACGCCGAAAGGCGACAGGCCGGGCTTCGCCCTTGTCCTAGACGACACGACCATCGCCATTCCCGACCGGCCCGGCAACAACCGGCTGGACACGCTGGAAAACATCCTGCTCAACCCTTCGGTCGGGCTGCTTTTTCTCATCCCCGGCATGAACGAGACGCTGCGCATCAATGGCGACGCCCGCATAACCGTCGATGCCGGTTTGCGCGAGCGCCTCACCGTCGACGGCAAGCAACCGCAAAGCGTCGTCGTGGTGAGCGTCAAGGCCGCTTACATGCACTGCGCCAAGGCCTTCATGCGCTCCGAATTGTGGAAGCCGGACAGCTGGCACGACCGCGCGACATTGCCGACGCTCGGTCAGATCCTGTCCGATCAGATGGCGCATGCCGAAACTGCCGACGATTTCGACCGCTCGCTGGACGAAGCCTACAGCAAGACCCTGTGGTAGATTTCGGGTACGATTCGCCATTGCGGTCCTTTGCCGGTTTCCCTAGCCCTGTTTCCCCGTGATCGAACTCCTCGCCATCTCCGGCAGCCTGCGCGCCGCCTCGACCAATTCGGCGCTGCTGGCGGCGCTGTCCGCGAACGCGCCTTCGGATTGCCGCGTAACTGTCTATGACGGGCTCGGCCTGCTGCCGATCTTCAACCCGGATGACGAAGGCGAGCGCACACCGGCCGAGGCCATGCGGCTGATCGAGGCCGTCACCAGCGCCGACGGCATCATCGTCTCCTGCCCCGAATATGCCCATGGCGTGCCCGGCGGCATGAAAAACGCGCTCGACTGGCTGGTCTCGCGCGACGCCGCAGTCGGCAAGCCCGCCATGCTGGCCCACGCCTCCGCGCGCTCGCTCTACGCCCGCGCAGCGCTTGCGGAGATCATGCGGACGATGTCGTTTGCGCTTTGTGAGGACGCGGTTCTGGAGATTGCCTTGCTCGGCAAGAAACCGCCGGAGATGGAAGCGATCCTGGGAGAGAACGAGAACCTGCGGGCCATGCGCGAAGCGGTGCAGGTTTTCGCGAGTTTTATACGCGCAGACGTTGCCTCGTCATCCTAGGGCGGAGCAAGGAGCGAAGCGACGCGGCGCAGACCCTAGGATGACGAACGAAAGGGTGCGGCCGCACCCCAACGTGCCGCTGTGCTACCCCTTCCGCAACGTCTCGACATCGGTCACACCGACATACCAGTCGCGCGCGTTGACCTCTTCGAACACCACCCAGACGTCGTCATTGCTAAGCCCGGTGGCGTCCATGATGGCCGCCGTGACCTTTTTGGCGATGTCGGCCTTCTTGCCAGCGGGATCAGCGGCGATCACTTCCTTGACGATGCGGATGTTGACGAATGGCATGACGTCCTCCCCTTGAATTGTGTCTGATACCGCCGCCGCTGGGCGGCTTCGAAATCCGCTCCGGCGAACCGCTTGGCGGCGGTTCCGGCGGCCGCCGCGCAACAGGCGCCGCGGACATGCGCAGAAACGCCATCAAGGGCCGCCAGAGAAGCGTTTCCAGCAGCCTCAATACGTCTTCGCCCCGTTCACCATCAGCCGCACCATGTAGAGCGACGTGGTGCCGGCGATGTAGAGGCAGTTCAGCTTGTTGCCGCCGAACACGCAATTGGCGGTCACTTCCGGCACCTTGACCTTGCCGATCAGCGTGCCGTCGGGATCGTAGCAATGGATGCCGTCGGCGGCACTGGTCCAGATGCGGCCGGCCTCGTCGAGCCGGAAGCCGTCGAACAGGCCGGCCGTGCAGTCGGCGAACACCTTGCCGCCCGACACCTTCTTGCCGTGCTTGCCGACGTTGAAGACCCGCATATGCGCGGGGTTCTGCGCGCCATGCGTGCGGCCGGTGTCGACGACATAGAGCTGGCTTTCATCCAGCGAAAAGGCAAGCCCGTTCGGCCGGACCATGTCGGTGATCACGGCCTCGACCTCGCCCGTATCCGGATCGACCCGGTAGACATTGCAAGCGCCGATCTCGCTTTCGGCCTTGTCGCCCTCATAGTCGGTGTCGATGCCGTAGCTCGGATCGGTGAACCAGATCGAGCCGTCGGATTTCACGACCGCGTCATTGGGCGAATTCAGCCGCTTGCCTTTCCATTCGGCCGCGATGGTGGTGACGGAACCGTCATGCTCGGTGCGGCTGACGCGGCGGCCGGAATGCTCGCACGTCACCAGTCGGCCCTGGCGGTCGACGGTGTTGCCGTTGGAATTGCCGGAGGGCTGACGGAAGACGCTCACATTGCCGTCGGTCTCGTCATAGCGCAGCATCCGGTTGTTGGGGATGTCGGACCAGACGACATAGCGGCCGGCGGCGAACCAGGCCGGCCCTTCCGCCCACTGACATCCGGTAAACAGCTTTTCCACCTGGGCGTTGCCGTTGAACAGCCGCGCGAAACGCGGATCGAGAATTTCGTAATAGTCTGCGGTCGCCATGCATTTCCTCCGGGCATCACGTGACGCGCGGATCAAGCCAGCCTGCGGGCGCGATGGCAAGGTGGCGCAGGCGCAATTGTAAGACAAAAGGTGCCCGGCCGGCATGGCCCGCCAGCCTGTCCGGCCGTTTATGGTGCTGTTAGCGCTGTATTAACCCGCTATGCGCCCTGTGCAATGGTGCATTGCAACATCTTCTTTTTGCATCGCACCATTCCTATGTCATGGTGCGAACGACCAAGGGAGGAACAATTCACCGCTGATATGCGGTACGAAAGGACCCTTGCTATGGCTTTTGACAACCTCTTCTCCCGCGCGCGCACCTCGATGGCCAAGCGCCGCCACTACAACCGCCTCGTCGCGGAAATCGAAAACCTGACGAGCCGCGATCTGGCCGACCTGCGCGCCGACCGCTCGGAAATGCTCTACCAGGTCCACAAGCAGATCTACGGCTGAGCTTTCAGACGTCAGCGGGGCACCGCCCCCTCACCCGGATTGCCAAACCGAATTGCATGAGCAATTCGGGCAATTCGACCTCTCCCCCCGGGAGAGGAGCTAGCCTGTGCCGATGCTTCCCTCTTCTCCCCACGGGGAGAAGGTGGCCGCGTAGCGGCTCGATGAGGGGGCATGGCGCCAACGTCAGCCCGGTGCCGCGAGCGCCTTTTCAATCTGCGGCAACAGAACATCCCTCGCCGACTCCCCTGTCAGCGGCCCGACATGCTTGTAGGCAATCTTGCCGTCCTTGCCGATGACGAAGGTTTCCGGCACGCCGTAGACGCCCCAGTCGATGGCCGTGCGGCCGGCCTCGTCGACACCTATCGCCTGGAACGGATTGCCGAGATCACCAAGGAACCGGCGCGCGTTTTGCGCTTGGTCCTTGTAGTTTAGCGCGGCCATGACGAAGCGCTTGTCCTGCGACAGCTGCAAGAGCACCGGATGCTCTTCCCGGCACGGCGCGCACCACGATGCAAAGACGTTGACCAGCGTTACCTTGCCGGCGAAGGCTTTCGAATCCAGCCCGGGCAGGTTTGACCCTTCCAGCGCCGGCAGGTTGGTCTGCGGCGCCGGCAGGCCGATCAGCGCCGACGGCACTGCCGCCTCATCGCGTCCCGACAAAAGCTGCGACAGGAACAATCCGGCGAGGCCGAGAAAAACCAGCAGCGGCAACAGCACGACCAGGCGGCGGCGCGGCGACGCCGGCGTTTCGCTTTCCGTGCTCATGGCTTGCTGGCCCCAGTGCTGGCCCCAGTACCGGCTTTGTCCGAGCGACGCCGCACGCCGGCCGCTTCGAGGTCTGCCAGTTCGCGCTTGCGGGTCCGCTGGTCGAGCAGGATCCAGCCGATCAGCCCGGCCAGCACGATCACCGTGATGCCATAGGCGGCCGCGACATAGAGTGCGTGTGCACTCATGCGCTTCGCTCCCCTTCCACCGTCACTTCGTCGTGCTCGATCATGGCCTTCCCATAGCTTTGCGGCTTTCTTAGCTTTGCGGCTGGGGCTTCGCAATTGATCGTCGCGCCGCAGCGGTCATATCAATCCGTTCCATGCCGCAGCGCCAGTGCTGCCGCCACCGGACCCAGCACGGCAAGAAACAGCGTCAGCGCGGCAAGAATGAGGAAGGGCTGCAGGAACGGATCAGGATCGGCCACCGCGCCGTAGCTCGCCGACACCCCGAAGATCAGCACCGGGATGGTCAGCGGCAGCACCAGCACCGAGATCAGCAGCCCGCCACGTGGCAGCGCCACCGCCACCGCCGCCCCGACCGCGCCGATGAAAGTGATCGCCGGCGTGCCGACCAGCAGCGTCAGCGCGGTGGCGCCGATGCTGAGCGGCTCCATGTTCATGAACAGGCTCAGCAGAGGTGCCGCAACCACCAGCGGCAGAACGCTGCCCGCCCAATGCGCCAGGCACTTCACCAGCACCGTCAGCGCCAGCATGTGGCGGTCATTGCCCAGCACCAGAAGATCGAGCGAACCGTCTTCGCGATCGGCCTGAAACAGCCGGTCGAGGCCGAGCAGGCAGGCGAGCAGAGCGCCGATCCAAAGGATCGCCGGACCGATGCGGGCGAGCAGCTTCAGGTCCGGTCCGACACCGAAGGGGATGGTGGCGATGACGGCGAGGAAGAAGATGACGCCGGTGAGCGCCCCGCCCCCGGCACGGATTGAGAGACGGACGTCGCGCAGGAAGAGGGCTAGCATTGCCAAGCCGCGCCTGCGGTTTGATCGCCATCTTGCCGAAGGTGGCGTTCCTTCACACCCCCCTCTGTCCTCCCGGACATCTCCCCCGCAAGGGGGGAGATTGGCAGTTCCGTTGCTGACGCCTCTTTTTCAATGCCGGTGATTGGCGAAAGCCGGCATGACATCTGATCTCCCCCCCTGCGGGGGAGATGCCCGGCAGGGCAGAGGGGGGTGGGCGGGAATGCCGACATCACCCTGTTGCTCCCATCCTCAATGCCTGTGCTCCATCCAATCCCAGTGGCAAATGCGTCGCCGCGACAATGATTCCGCCTTCTGCGCAATGCCTCGTCATCAGCCCCGCAAACCGCGCCTCCGAGGCCTTATCCAGCCCAGCCGTCGGCTCATCCAGCAGCCACAGCGGCTTATGACTGACCAGCAATTTCGCAATCGCCGCCCGCCGCCTTTGCCCGGTCGACAAATATCCGAAAGGCAGATGGCCGATGCCGCCGAGACCAACCGTCTCCAGCGCCTCTCCGACACCCAACTGCCCATCGCCGTTGAAATCGCGCCAGAAGCGCAGATTCTCCGCCACGCTGAGCGCCGTCTTCAGTGCATTGAGGTGGCCGAGATAGTGGACCGCCGAAGCGATCGTCGGAAACCTTTCGCCGCCCTCGATGCGCACATCGCCTTGCGCCTTCGGTAGCAGCCCGGCGATGACCCTGAGCAGCGTCGATTTGCCCGAGCCGTTCGGCCCGGTGACGACCAGCACCTGGCCCTTGTCGAGCGCAAAACCGATGCCGGAAAAGACCGTCTCGCCGCCGCGTTCGCCGCCCAGATTTTCGGCAATCAGCCGCATGCCTGCCCGTCCCGAAAACTTTACCGCGCGATAGCTGCCGCATCGCACAAATTTGCTCCGCA
Source organism: Mesorhizobium sp. M0862 (assembly GCF_040319795.1). Classification (NCBI taxonomy): domain Bacteria; kingdom Pseudomonadati; phylum Pseudomonadota; class Alphaproteobacteria; order Hyphomicrobiales; family Phyllobacteriaceae; genus Mesorhizobium; species Mesorhizobium sp. M0862. The sequence goes on along the minus strand of NZ_JAMYOJ010000033.1, from coordinate 45,451 downwards.
ACTGTCTAGAACTATTCCAGAAAATTCTCTATATGCGGGACATCCGTGCCAGCGGTCGGCACGGGAACAGAATTTGCGCCGAACCAGCGCACGCGCCGCCTTGAACGGCTCGGGTTGGCTGGGAACGGACAGCGGAAATGGCCGTACCCGCACCTTTGCGCGTGATTGCATGCCCATCGGCGTCCGTTCCCTTTCAGGCTGAACAGACAAGGACGGACCGCACGTGTCAAAATCCCTCGACAGTTTCAATTGCCGCCGCACCCTCACCGTGGGTGGCGCGGACTATGTCTATTACAATCTGGTCGAGGCCGAGAAGAACGGCCTCACCGGCATTGCCCAGCTGCCTTATTCGATGAAGGTGCTGCTGGAAAACCTTTTGCGCAATGAAGACGGCCGCTCCGTCACCAAGGACTCTATCCAGGCTGTGGCCGGCTGGCTGACCGACAAGGGCACCGCTGGCGTCGAGATCGCCTATCGCCCGGCGCGTGTCCTGATGCAGGATTTCACCGGCGTCCCGGCGGTGGTCGACCTTGCCGCCATGCGCGACGGCCTCAAGGCGCTCGGCGGGGATCCGCAGAAGATCAATCCGCTGGTGCCGGTCGACCTCGTCATCGACCACTCCGTCATAGTCGACGAATTCGGCACGCCACTGGCCTTTGCCAGGAATGTCGAGCTCGAATATGAGCGCAACGAAGAGCGCTATAAATTCCTGAAATGGGGCCAGCAGGCGTTCCGCAATTTTCGCGTCGTGCCGCCCGGCACCGGCATCTGCCATCAGGTCAACCTCGAATATCTCGGTCAGGTCGTCTGGACCAACACGGAAGACGGCGAAACCACCGCTTATCCCGACACCTGCGTCGGCACCGATTCGCACACCACCATGATCAACGGCCTTGGCGTGCTCGGCTGGGGCGTCGGCGGCATCGAGGCCGAGGCGGCGATGCTCGGCCAGCCGGTTTCCATGCTGTTGCCCGAAGTCATCGGCTTCCGCCTCACCGGCAAACTCAGGGAAGGCATCACCGCCACTGACCTGGTGCTGACCGTCACCCAGATGCTGCGCAAGAAGGGCGTCGTCGGCAAGTTCGTCGAGTTCTTCGGCCCGGGCCTGTCCAACATGACGCTGGCCGACCGCGCCACCATCGGCAACATGGCGCCCGAATATGGCGCCACCTGCGGCTTCTTCCCGGTCGATGGCGAGACCATCCGCTACCTCACAATGTCGGGCCGCGAGGAAAGCCGCATCGCCCTGGTCGAAGCCTATTCCAAGGCGCAAGGCATGTGGCGTGACGCCGGCTCGGCCGACCCTGTCTTCACCGACCTGCTCGAACTCGAGCTCGACAGCGTCGTGCCGTCGATGGCAGGTCCCAAGCGTCCCGAAGGCCGCGTTCCGCTCGAAGGCATTCCGGCCGGCTTCGCCAAGGCGATGGAGACCGAGTACAAGAAGGCTGCCGAAATCCACAAGCGCTATGCCGTCGAAGGCACCGACCATGATCTCGGCCATGGCGATGTCGTGATTGCCGCCATCACGTCCTGCACCAACACCTCCAACCCGAGCGTGCTGATCGGCGCCGGCCTCTTGGCGCGCAACGCCAACCGGCTCGGCCTCAAGCAGAAGCCGTGGGTGAAGACCTCGCTGGCGCCGGGCAGCCAGGTGGTCGCCGAATATCTGGAAAAGTCCGGCCTGCAGAAGGAGCTCGACCAGATCGGCTTCAACCTGGTTGGTTTCGGCTGCACCACCTGCATCGGCAATTCCGGCCCGCTGCCGGCGCCGATCTCCAAGACCATCAACGATAAGGGCCTGATCGCCGCCGCAGTGCTCTCCGGCAACCGCAACTTCGAAGGCCGTGTTTCACCTGACGTGCAGGCGAACTATCTGGCGTCGCCGCCGCTGGTGGTAGCCCATGCTTTGGCCGGCACCGTCACCAAGGACCTGACCACCGAGCCACTCGGCGAAGGCCGCGACGGCAAGCCGGTCTATCTCAGGGATATCTGGCCGAGTTCGGCCGAGATCCAGGAGTTCATCGAGAAGAACGTCACACGTGAGCTATTCGCCCGCAAATATGCCGACGTCTTCAAGGGCGACGAATACTGGCAGAACGTCAAGGCGCCGGAAGGCCAGACCTATGCCTGGGACGACAACTCGACCTATGTGCAGAACCCGCCCTATTTCGCCGGCATGACCTCCGGTTTCGGCAAGATCGGCGACATCAAGGGCGCGCGCGTGCTCGGCCTGTTCGGCGACAAGATCACCACCGATCACATCTCACCGGCGGGTTCGATCAAGGCCGCTTCCCCGGCCGGCAAATACCTCACCGACCATGGCGTCGGCGTTGCCGACTTCAACCAGTACGGCACAAGGCGCGGCAACCATGAGGTGATGATGCGCGGCACCTTCGCCAACATCCGCATCCGCAACCACATGCTGGGCGAGAACGGCCGCGAGGGCGGCTACACCATCCACTACCCGTCGAAGGAAGAGGAATCGATCTACGACGCGGCGATGAGATACAAAAAGGAAGGCGTGCCGCTGGTCATCTTCGCCGGCGTCGAATACGGCAACGGCTCCTCGCGCGACTGGGCAGCTAAAGGAACGAATCTCCTCGGTGTCCGTGCCGTCATCGCCCAGTCCTTCGAGCGCATCCATCGCTCCAACCTGGTCGGCATGGGCGTCATCCCCTTCGTCTTCGAGGAAGGCACCTCATGGGCCTCGCTCAACCTCAAGGGTGACGAGCTGGTCGAGATCGACGGCATAAGCACCATCAAGCCACGCCAGACGATGATCGCCAAGGTGACTTATGGCGACGGCACCGTGAAGAACGTGCCGATCATCTGCCGCATCGATACGCTGGACGAACTCGACTACTTCAAGAATGGCGGCATTTTGCAATACGTGCTGCGCGATCTGGCCGCGTAGCGCCAGGGCTTAGGCAGTAGGGATTGGGCGGTAGCGGGAACGACACTCCCTACTCCCTACTCCCTACTCCCAGTCTTTCCAAAGCATTGCCCGACCCGATCGAAGCTCCGCCCTGTACGACAGGAGTAAAAACCGGCTGGGCTCAGCAAGATCTGCCGCACGCACATGATGCCATGCTCCCGATCGAACCGGGCGGTGAAGTGCTCCGCCTGTGGTGGCCATACCCATGGTTGCGGCAGCAAAAATTTCACCGCAACGTGACTTCCCGTTGACTGTCGCTTCTGCCACAAATCTGGGCAACCAGAACAAAGGCCGGCGTCACCGGCGGGAATCGGAACGACCATGGCACCTCGACAACCTCTGCGGCTTGCGGCTTTTGCGCTGGCCTTCTCGGCGCTTGCCGGGACCGGGTTCGCCGAGGAACCGGGAACGACCCAGACCGACAAACCGCAGATTGACAGGCCCTTGGGCGTGGTCGAGCTGTTCACCAGCCAGGGCTGCAATTCCTGCCCGCCGGCGGACGCTTTCTTTGCCGAGCTGGCGGCCAAGGACAACCTCGTCGCGCTCGCCTACCACGTCAATTACTGGGACTATCTCGGCTGGCAGGACACGCTGAGCAGCAAGGACAATACCGACCGGCAATATGACTATATGCGCGCCTTCGGCACCCGCTCCGTCTACACGCCGCAAGCCGTTATCAATGGCCGCAGCCATGTCAATGGCGCCAGCCGCAAGGAGGTCGACGGCGCGCTTGCCCGCATGGAAAAATCCGGTGAAGGCATGCGGGTCAGCGTCAAGGTCAGCCGCACCAGCGATCGCGTCATGATCGATGCCGGCGACGCCGGTAGCGGCCCGAGCGACGCCCACGTCGTCATCGTCTATTTCGAACCACCGCAGACGGTGACCATCGCCAAGGGCGAGAACACCGGCCGCAGCATGACCTACTGGAACGCCGTCACCGGCATCCAGACCGCCGGCATGTGGCACGGCAAGGCGCAGCGCTACGAATTGCCGATGACCGAGATCGCCAAGAAAGGCGGCTGCGCCGTGCTGCTGCAGTCGGTCGGCAAGGACGGCCTGCCGGGGCCTATTTTGGGCGCCGCGTTTATTCACAAGCCTTAAGAGGCCCCCTCATCCGGCCGCTGTCGGCCACCTTCTCCCCGAGGGGAGAAGAGGCTGAATCAGCGCTGGCGCGAACTCCTCTCCTCTCGGGGGAGGCCGGATTGGGCCGAATTGCTGTTCGCAATTCGGCTGGCAATCCGGGTGAGGCGATGCGCCCGCAAACTGGGCACCGCAGCCTCCGGCAAATTCTTCAAGCAGCCAAAAACAAAAAAACCGACGTCAGCTTGCTTCTGACGTCGGTCATTTAGGTTTTGGGATCGTCGCACCCGGTCTCTCCCTGAGGAAAGTCCGAGGTTGGTTCGATCCGACGCAGACCCGTGGGCGGGGGGCTTGGGGTTTACGAGCCGGTGCCGGACCGAACCGTCTCAGGCAACGCCGGTAAATTCGTCGGACATTGGGGCATGAGCGCGGATAAAAAAAGGCGGAAATGTGGCGAGGCATCACCAATTCAAACACCGCGTTTTATAAAAGTGACTGGACGTTGCGAAAACAGCGCGGTCCCGGGATGGTTAGCCGGGCCTTGCAATTCCACGGCGAACACGCCAACTTCTGCAAGCGAGATTCATTTTCAAAGGGATCGCGGGATGACTGATCGCAGCGGTGGGACGGAGGATGGGGACGCATCCGCAATATTGATCCCGCTGCACGAGGCGCGACGCGAACGCCTCGACCAGCCGGTCCGTTTCGACCGGCGTGAACTCGACGAGATCCTGAGGCTGTACGGACGCATGGTCGCCGCCAACGAATGGCGCGACTATGCCATCGATCATCTGTCTGATCGGGCTGTGTTTTCAGTCTTCCGCCGGGCCAGCGAAGTGCCGCTGTTCCAGATCGTCAAGGATCCGAAACTGGCACGCCGGCAAGGCGCCTTCGCCGTCATCGCCGCCGGCGGCCGAATCCTCAAGCGCGGCCAGGAACTCGGTCGCGTGCTCAACGTCTTCGATGCTAAGCTGAAGATTGTCCAGGCCTAATTGAAAATTGGGGAATTGAAGAGCTGAAGAATTGAAAAAAGAGGATGAACGGTCGAAGTACCGCCGGGTTTGTTCTCAGCTATTCGGATCCTCAATTCTTCAGTTCTCTTCAGTTCTCCTCAATTCCCCTCCTCAGGCTCTCACGAAACTTCCGCTCCGGCAGCGAATGCGGATCGGGCGGAACCGTTACGCCGCCATTCAGCGACAGCTGCATGAACACCGTGTCAAGCCAGCGCCCATGCTTGTAGCCCGAGCCTTCCAGGCGACCGGAATGGCGAAAGCCGAGCTTTTCATGCAGCCGCACCGAGGCGCTGTCTGCATGGCCGTCGCCGATCACCGCGACGATCTGGCGAAAGCCCGCCATACGGCAGGCTTCAATCAGCGCCTGCATCAGCAGCAGCCCGACGCCCTGGCCCTTCGCATCAGGCGCGACATAGACGGAATCCTCTACGATGAAGCGGTAGGCCGGGCGCGGCCGGAACGCGCCGGCATAGGCGTAGCCGAGCAGCGCGCCATCTCGTTCCGCCACCAGATAGGGAAAGCCCCCCGCCATCAGGCTGTCGAAGCGCCCACCCATCTCAGTGCGGCTGGGCGGCTCCAGCTCATAGCTCGCGGTGCCATGCGTCACGGCATCGCCGTAGATCTCGGTGATTCGGCCGAGGTCGCCTTCCAAGGCCGCGCGGATGGAAATAGTGCTCATGATTTATGCAGACGATTCATCTGCCTCCATGACAGCAAAGGCCGGCACAAAAGAAAAGGGCGGCGGTTGGCCGCCCTCTTGATATCAGCTGGTCCAGTGGCCTGATGGGAAGACCGCCTAGCGGCGATCGCCCATGAACTGCAGCAGGAACATGAACAGGTTGATGAAGTCGAGATATAGCCTCAACGCGCCCATGATCGCCTTGCGGCCGGCAACGTCGGCCTGATCGCCTTCGTAGTACATTTCCTTGATGGTCTGCGTGTCATAGGCGGTGAGCCCGGCGAAAATCAGCACGCCGATCGCCGAGATGGCGAAGCCGAGCGCCGACGACTGCAGGAAAATGTTGAGCAGCATGGCGATCACCAGGCCGACCACGCCCATGACCAGGAACGAGCCGAAGGCCGAAAGGTCGCGCTTGGTCGTGTAGCCGTAGAGCGACAGCGCGCCGAAGGCGGCCGCCGTGGCAAAGAAGGTCTGGGTGATCGAGGCGCCGGTGTAGACCAGGAAGATGGTCGACAGCGACAGGCCGACCAGGCCCGAATAGACCCAGAAGGTGGTTTGCGCCGCGGCCACGCTCATCGACTGGATCCTGAACGACAGGAAGAAGACGGCGGCGAGCGGAGCCAGGATGACCACCCAGCGGAAGGCGCTGGCATAGATCAGCGTGCCGAAAGCGGTCAGCTGTCCGTTGCCGGTGACGGCGAGCTGGAAAGCGCCCCAGGCGGCGACGCCGGTGATGAGGAGGCCAAGCCCCATCAAATTGTAGACCTTGAGCATGTAAGTGCGCAGGCCTTGGTCGATGTCGGCGCGCGCGCCCGGCACGGCCGAAGTCTGGTAGTTGCGAATGGGCTCAGCCATTGGAATCCTCTGTTGCTTCTGCCCCGTACGGTGTCAGGCCCTTTCGGACCTGGGCGCCGCTGGCGGGGCTCCAGCATGCCTGTGGCGAAATATGATGGTTCTTGACGTCAAGAACAAGACCGTAACGGGCTGCAACGCTTGGTGAATCTCCGGAAGCCGGTTTTCTTGGGCTTCCATGACTGCACATTACCAAGATTTAATCGGAAACGGCAGATTCGGCCAACCTTGCCGTTTGGGGCCTAGAGGTCGCGCAGCACCGGCGCCGCCTTGTGCCCGAGCACCCGCCAGGTGCCGGCAAGGCCGATGCCGACCGTGATCACCAGCGCAAACACCAAGGTCGCCACTGCCACCTCCGGCATGAAATGCGACGGCAACGTCATGATGCGGGCAACGACGTACCAGGCGGCGATGCCGCCGGCAGCCAACGCAAACACCGCGGTGGCCAGGCCGATCAGCATGTATTCCAGCGAAAACGCCGCGATCAGCGTGCGCCTCGTGGCGCCCAGCGTCTTCAGCACCACGGCATCGTGGATGCGGGCGCGATTTCCCGCGGCGAGCGCGCCGGCCAGCACCAGCACCGAAGCGATCAGCGCCACGCCGGCCGCCGCCCGGATCGCCGTGCCGAGCTGGCCGACCAGCCGGTTGACGACATCGAGCGCGTCCTTGACCCGAACTGTCGTCACCGCCGGGAGGGCGCGGGTGACGGCGTTAAGCAGGCGGGCATCCTCTGCTGCCGTGGCATCCTTTTCGGTCAGCGTCGCCAGCCAGCCATGGGGCGCGCCTGCAAAAGTATTAGGCGAGAACACCATGACGAAGTTGATGCCCATCGTCTCCCATTGCACCTCTCGGAAATTGGCGATCCTGGCCGTCACATTGCGTCCGAGCACATTGACGGTGACGGTATCGCCGAGCTTCAGGCCGAGCGCCTTGCCTTCATCGTTGGAGAACGAGACCAGCGGTTCGCCGCTGTAGTTCTCCGGCCACCAGCTGCCCTCTGTCAATGTCGCATTGGCCGGCTGTTTGGCGTGGTAGGTCAGGCCGCGATCGCCGCGCAGCACCCAGGCGCCTTCCGATGGCACATTGGCCTTGTCGACACTAACGCCGTTCAGCGCCATCACCCGGCCGCGCAGCATCGGCACCTTGACCAGCGTTCCCTTCGGCGCTTCTTTGCCGATCAGTGTCGAGAAGGCATCGACCTCGCTATTCTGGATGTCGACGAAGAAGAAATTCGGCGCCCGTTCCGGCAGACTGCCGGAGATCTGCTGCCTGAGATTGCCGTCGATCAGCGCCAGCGTCACCAAAAGCGTCAGCCCGAGGCCCAGCGACAGCACGACGGACGGCGTCAGCGCGCCGGGCCGGTGGATATTGCCGATGGCGAGCCTGAGCGCGACCGAGCGCACACGCGGGCTTTTGCGCGCCACCCACTGCACCAGCGCACCGACCAGGCGCAACACCAGAAAGGCAAAGATCGTCGCGCCGACGAAGATCAAGGCGATGCGCCGGTCGCCGGAAAACAGGATGGCGAGCGCCGCCAAAGCGAGCGCGATGCCGACCGCCGTGGCAAGATAGGGCAGGCGTGGAAAGCCGCGGCCCTCAAAACCCATTTCGCGAAACAGCGCGGTCGCCGGCACATCGCGGGCGCGGCCGAGCGGCAACAGCGCGAAGGCAAGCGTCACCAGCAGCCCGAACAGCGCCGCCATAGCCAGCGCGTCCGGATAGAGACCGCCTTGCGCCGGCACCGGAATGACCGACTGAAGCGCCGCACTCGCCGCAAACGGCATGGCGGCGCCGAGGATGAGGCCAAGCGCGATGCCGAGGCCGGCGATCATCAGGATTTGCACGAGATAGACGGTGAAGACGAAGCCGCCCGAGGCGCCAAGGCTCTTGAAGGTGGCGATGACGCCGCGCTTGCCGTCGAGATAGGCGCGCACCGCATTGGCAACGCCGACGCCGCCGACCACCAGCGCCGTCAGCCCGACCAGCGTCAGGAATTGCGAGAAGCGCTCGATGTTGGCCGACAGCGCCGGCGCCGCATTGGAACGCGTGCGGATCGACCAGCCGGCTTCAGGGAAATCGCTCGCCGCCCGATCCTGGATGGTCTTGAGATCGGCCTCGCTGGCGCCGGCCGGCAGCCGAACCTTGTAGGCATTCTCGACCAGGCTGCCCGGCTGGATCAGGCCGGACGCGGCAAGCCCCGCGGTCGAGACCATCAGCCGTGGCGCGAAGCCGAAACCGTCCGACACCGCATCCGGTTCGCTCACCAGCCTGGCCCGCAATTCGAATGTCGCGCTGCCGACCTTCAGCCGGTCACCGATCTCCACATTCAGCCGGTCGAACAACAGGTCGGGCGCGGCGGCGCCAAAGACGCCTGATTTCTCGCCGAACAAATCCTCTCTGCCAAGCTGCGGCGCGGTCTCGAGCGCGCCATAGAGCGGATAGGCGTCGTCGACGGCCTTGGCCTCAACCAACGCCTGGTCGGAGCCGTCATCCAGCCGCGCCATCGAGCGCATATTGGCGCTGTGCGACACAGTGCCGAGGCGGTCGAGGAAGGTGCTTTCGGCTGGCGTCGCATCGCGCTGGTTGAGCTGGAAGCGCAAGTCGCCGCCAAGCAGCGTCTGGCCCTGGCCTGCAACGCCTGCGGTGATCGCCTGCGCCACCGAATTGACCCCGCCGATTGCAGCGACGCCGAGCGCGATGCACGCAAGGAAGATCAGGAAACCCGACAACCCGCCGCGCATCTCGCGCAGCGAGAAGCGGAACGCGAGCTTCATCGTCTGCGACAGTGGCATCAGGCCGGCACCTTGACCTGCGCTACCGGCGCATCCTCGATGCGGCCCGAGCGCATCGAGACCTGGCGCGAGCAGCGCGCCGCAAGGGCCGGATCGTGCGTGACCAGCAACAAGGTCATGCCGCGCTCGGCCGCCTTGGCGAACAAAAGGTCGGCAACCTGCCGCCCCGTCGCATGGTCGAGATTGCCGGTCGGCTCGTCGGCGATGAGAATGCGCGGCGACGGCGCCAGCGCGCGGGCGATCGCCACGCGCTGCTGTTCGCCGCCGGACAGCTCGCCCGGATAGTGGGTGACGCGGTCGCTCAAGCCCACCGCTGCCAGCTCGCGCGCCGCGACACCGAACGGATCGGCATGGCCGGCCAGTTCCAGCGGCACCGCGACATTTTCGAGCGCCGTCATGTTGGGAATGAGATGGAACGACTGGAAGACGATGCCGATGTTTCGGCCCCGAAACGATGCGATCTCGTCCTCGCTTTTGCCGTTCAGCAATTCGCCGGCGATCCGCACCGTCCCCGAATCGACCTGCTCCAGCCCGGCAAGCACCATCAGCAAGGTCGACTTGCCGGAACCCGAAGGGCCGACAATGCCGGTCGCCTCGCCGCGCGTCACGTCAAGGCTGACGCCTTTCAGCACATGCACCGACGAAGCCCCTTGGCCCAGGGTCAGGGATATGTCTTTCAGCGCGATGACGGCTTCTGTCACAATTAAAGCGTCCTATATCAGGATGAAGGCTCTGCTTGCCGGAAGCCGCCGCCGGAAGAATTCCTCGGGTATATGGGGCCTGCCACATGTCTTTCAAACGCAAGATATCTTTCAAACGCTTGAATGCCGCAGGGCTCGTCCTTTTCGTCACCCTTTGCGGCGCCATTTCGTCCGTGAGCGCCGAGACGTTCACCATCGTCGGCTTCGGCGACAGCCTGATGGCCGGTTTCGGCCTCGGGCCTGGCGATGGCTTTACCGACAAATTGCAAGCTGCGCTGCGCGCCAAAGGCCATGACGTCACCGTAGCCAACGCCGGCGTTTCAGGCGACACCTCGAGCGGCGGCTTGGCGCGGCTTGACTGGTCGGTGCCGGATGGGACAAGGCTGGTTATCCTCGAACTCGGCGCCAACGACATGCTGCGCGGCGTCTCGCCCAGCATTACGGAAAAGAACCTGGACGACATGCTGGCGAAGCTGAAAGCGCGCAAGATCGCGGTGCTTTTGGCCGGCATGCGCGCCGCTCCCAATCTCGGCGCCGACTACCATAACGCCTTCGATGCGATCTATCCAAAGCTGGCCGCGAAATACGATGTGCCGCTCTATCCGTTCTTTCTCGATGGCGTCGCCGGACAGTCCGGCCTGCAGTTGGAGGACGGCCTGCATCCCAATCCGAAGGGCGTCGCAGTGATGGTCGAGCGCATCCTGCCCGCCGTGGAGAAGGCTGTTGCGGCAGTTCAGGGTGGCGGTTGAACGCCGGCCTGACGAGAATAACGCGGCGTTCGCCTCGCGCGAACTTTGACAAAAGACCGGGCTGCAGAGGGCCCGGTTCGCCTGTTCGTAAAAATGCCTGCAACCAACAAACCACTTGCCCCGTTTGACTATCGATGATTCGCTAGGGGCACAGTTCGATTCGAGGAAGGGAGGCTCACCATGCCGCGTCTTTTCACCGCCCTCGAAATACCTCGTGACGCCGCTCTTTCGCTGTCCCTGCTCAGGGGCGGCCTGCCCGGAGCCCGCTGGATCGATGTCGAAAACTACCATCTGACGCTGCGCTTCATCGGCGACGTCGAAGGCCATATCGCCGACGAAATCGCCAACGCGCTCGACCGGGTGCACCGCCCATCCTTCTCGCTCACCCTGTCCGGAGTTGGCGCTTTCGGCCAGAAGAAGCCGCACGCCGTCTGGGCCGGCGTCTTCGCCTCGCCCGACCTTTCGGCGCTGCAGAGCGAAATCGACCGCATCTGCCAGCGGCTCGGCCTGCCCGCCGACCCGCGCAAGTTCACCCCGCATGTTACGCTGGCACGCTTGCGCAATTCGAGCCCGCTCGACGTCGCCCAGTACCTGTCGGCGCGCGGCAATTTTGCGACGCTACCGTTTCGCGTCGGCCGCTTCGTGCTGATGTCGTCGCGCGATTCGGTCGGCGGCGGTCCCTACATTGTCGAGGAGGCGTGGCCGCTCTCCGGCGTCGACGCCCGCGCCACCAATCTCGTCGCCAGCGCCTCCGACGCTTCGCGGATCATGCGGTAGACCGAAGCGAACGCTTCGGCCCCGTCATAATAGGGATCCGGCACGTCGCGGGTTTTGCCCTGCGCAAACTCTGCCAAGAGATGAATACGTTCGCGCGCACCGGCCGGCGCCAACGCCTTGAGGTCGCGGACATTCTGCCTATCCATGCCGAGGATCAGGTCGAAGCGCGAAAAATCCCCCGGCCTGACCTTGCGTGCCCGCTGCCCTGATATGTCGATGCCGTGGCGGGCCGCAATCGCGATCGAGCGCGGGTCGGGCGCTTCGCCGAGGTTCCAGCCGCCGGTCGCCGCAGAGTCCAGCACAATATCGTCCAGCACCATGTCGCGGCCGCGCTCCGCCAGCACGGCGCGAAACACGCCTTCGGCCAGGGGTGAACGGCAGATGTTGCCGAGGCAGACGAAGAGTATGGAATTTATCGGCTTTACGCTCATTCGATATGCGCCGTTCGTGCATTTGGAAGCCCAAAACGCAAAGGACTTTTGGGCGACTTGCATTATGGTGAGGGTCGATATGTGGGATAGCACGGGAAATCATCATGAAGAGAGAGAAACTCAGCAAGGACGCCATCGCCGCCGCACTGGCCGAACTGCCTGGCTGGTCGCAGGCAGCCGATGGCGCCTCCATCAAGCGCAGCTTTGTCTTCAAGAATTTTTCCGAAGCCTTCACCTTCATGACCCGCGTCGCGCTGGCCGCCGAGAAGATGGACCATCATCCCGACTGGTCGAACGTCTACAAGACTGTCGACGTGACGCTCAACACCCATGATGCCGGCGGTGTCACCGCGCTCGACATCGCGCTGGCCAAGAAGATGAATGGGTATGCAGGCGGCTGAACGCTGGGGCGGCAACGCCAAATCGGCGCCATCCTCTTGCAGTGGACCGGGACTTTCACCACATTTTCCGTGGCGGCCGCGCGCAACGCGTAGCGCGACGGCCGGCAAGGAGAGGATTGATGGCGCAGCAGCCCGGTTTTGATTTCTTCGGCTTCGGCAGCAAGCTCGGCGACGAGAGTGAAGTGCGCGCCAAATTCTGGCGCACGGCCAAGAAGGCCGCCCGGCAGATTCCGTTCATGGAAGAGGTCGTCGCCGGCTATTATTGCGCGCTCGACAGGAAGACGCCTTTGCGTGCCAAGGGCATATTGCTGGCAGCGCTTGGCTATTTCGTGCTGCCGGTCGATGTCATACCCGATTTCGTCTTCGGCCTCGGCTTCACCGACGACATCGCCGTGCTGACCGCCGCGATCTCCGCGGTAAGCGCCCATATCACCCCTGCGCACCGCAAGGCCGCCAAGGAGGCGATCGCCGACAAGAGCTGAATCGGCGTCGCGTTGGCAACTGGGTTCAGAAGAAATCCTCCGCTCAAACAGGACGATAGCGGCTTGGCTTCGGGTTCCGCTGCGGCCGTTCGAAAAGTCAAACTCTTGCCGCTTTCGTGGCCTCCAAGTCGCCGCAGGGACATTGCGAAAGCCGTTTTTTCAAGAAGCGGCGCGGAAATGGCGGTGGTTTCCATGGGTGAATGTCCTTTTCCAAGGGAAATTCACCGTTTGGTAACCCAGATTAAATCAAAATGAAGCGACGGGCAGGACGCCAAGCCGGCCTGCCCCGCACCATTTGGAATACGGGAAAAGCGATGCGCGGATTGATTGCACTAGTCTCGAGCCTGGTCCTGGTGGCCTTTGCCGCGCCGGCGCTGGCGCAGCAGGCGACCAAGATCGGCCAGCACAATGCCTGGGGCACCTACAGCTACCAGGCGCAGGGCGGCAAGGTCTGCTATGTGCTCACCGTGCCGACCGACAAGCAGCCGCCGACGCTCGATCACGGCGACATGTTCTTCTTCGTCAGCCAGCGCCCGGGCCAGCAAGTGTCCTACGAGCCGCAATTCATCGCCGGCTACACATTCCAGGAAGGCTCCAAGGCCACCGTCACCATCGACAAGAAGACGTTCTCGATGTTCACCCGCGGCAAGTCGGCCTGGGTCGAGAACGCCGCCGAAGAGCCTGTGCTGATCGCCGCCATGAAGACCGGCACCGACATGAAGGTCTCGGCGAAGTCTGGCCGCGGCAATCCGACGACTTATGTGTTTTCGCTGAAAGGCATCTCGGCCGCGCTGACGTCGATCGCCAAGTGCAAGTAGGCTAGCGCGGTTCCCGCCGCATGACTCTCGCCGCAACCTGTGCTATGCGCCGCGCTTCTTTCGGCACGATGGATGAAATCGGCCGCAATTCGCTTATATTGGCGCTGATATGACCCTTTCCTTCGATCTCACCAATGAGGGCGCACGCGACGCGTTGCGCACTCGCGCCACGCCCGAGAAGCCGTCGCTGATCGGCCTGACCCGGACCGAGCTCGGCGAGGCCCTCATCAGTGCCGGCATCGTGCCCGAGCGCCAGGCGAAAATGCGCGCCCAACAGCTCTGGCACTGGATGTATGTGCGCGGCGTCTCCGATTTTGCCGGCATGTTCAACATCTCCAAGGATCTGCGCGCCGAACTCGACAAGCATTTTACCGTCGCCCGGCCCGAAATCGTCGAGGAGCAGATTTCCTCCGACGGCACGCGCAAATGGCTGTTCCGCTTTCCGCCGCGCGGCGCCGGCCGTCCCGTCGAGATCGAGACCGTCTACATCCCCGAGGAAGGCCGCGGCACGCTATGCATCTCATCGCAGGTCGGCTGCACGCTGACCTGCTCGTTCTGCCACACCGGCACGCAGAAGCTGGTGCGCAATTTGACGGCGGAAGAGATCCTGGCGCAATTGCTCACCGCCCGCGACCGGCTGGGTGACTTCCCCGACCGCGACACACCCGACGGCGCCATCGTCCCGGCCGAGGGCCGCAAAGTTTCCAACGTCGTCATGATGGGCATGGGCGAGCCGCTCTACAATTTTGAAGCCGTGAAGAAGGCGCTGCTGATCGCCTCCGACGGTGATGGGCTTTCGCTGTCGAAGCGCCGCATCACGCTCTCGACCTCCGGCGTCGTGCCCGAGATCTTCCGCGCCGGCGAGGAGATCGGCGTCATGCTGGCGATCTCGCTGCACGCCACCAATGACGATCTGCGCGACCTGCTTGTGCCGATCAACAAGAAGTATCCGCTGAAGGAACTGATCGAGGCCTGCCGCGCCTATCCCGGCCTGTCCAACGCCAAGCGCATCACCTTCGAATATGTGATGCTGAAGGACGTCAACGATTCCATCGAGGACGCCAAGGGGCTGATCAAGCTGCTCAAAGGCATTCCAGCCAAGATCAATCTGATCCCGTTCAACCCGTGGCCGGGCACCAACTACCAGTGCTCGGACTGGGAGACGATCGAGAAGTTTGCCGACTACATCAACAATGCCGGCTATGCCTCGCCGATCCGCACCCCGCGCGGCCGCGACATCCTCGCCGCCTGCGGCCAGCTCAAATCCGACTCCGAACGCATGCGCAAGGTCGACCGCCTGGCGCTGGAAGCCATGATGATTGCGGGGCATGGCGAGGCGTGAGCCGCCTCTTCGCCTATATCCTCCGTTTCGCTGTCATCCTGTTCGGCTATGTCGTCGCCTCATTGGCGGCGAGCGCCTTTCTCAACGTGCTGTTCCTGGCTTCCGTCGGTTATATGCCGGACGATGCGCACCCAGCGGCGGCCGCGGCGCTGTATTTTTCGATCCCGTTCGTGGCGCTGTTTGTCGCCTATTTCGCTTTCATACCGGCGGTGGTCGCAATCCTGATCTCCGAGGTCCTCAGCCGCCGCGACTGGCTGTTCTATGCACTCGCGGGCGGCGTCGTGGCCGCGGCCTTCCTCGGCTTCGTCCACCAGAACGTGGATTTCGACGTCACCGAACCGCGCGCCATCGCCCCGGTGATCGGCTGCGGCATGGTCGGCGGCATCTTCTACTGGCTAAGCGCCGGCCGCTGGGCCGGAAGCTGGTGGCAGGCCGCTACTTCGCCTGAGCGGTCAGGATCTTGAGCGCGAAGGCCGAAAACACACCGGCAAAGAGATAGTCGACGACCCGCGTCACCCGCGGGCTGGCCTTCATCGCCGCCGAAAACCTTTCCGCGGCAAACACCATCGGCGCCGTCACAGGGATCGACAGCACGATGAACATGAGGCCGAGGAAGAACAGTTTTCCCGGCGCGTTCGGATCGTGAGCCGAGACGAACTGCGGCAGAAACGTCATGAAGAACAGGATGATCTTCGGGTTGAGCAAATTGACGCCGAGTCCGGCGGCCCAGCTGCGGAACAGCGAAATCTGCGGCCCGTTCTTCTTCTGCGGTGAAAACGCCGAGCCCTTGGTCATCGCCTGCCAGGCCAGGAACACCAGATAGGCGGCGCCGAAGATTTTCAGCACCAGGAAGGCCATCGGCGAGGCGACGATCAGCGCCGAGATGCCGACCGCCACCAAAGTTGTGTGGATCAGCGTTCCGAACAGAGCACCCGCCAGCGAGGCAAAGCCGGCGGCGCGGCCCTGGCTCAGTGTTCGCGAGACGAACAGCGTCATATCCGGCCCCGGCGTGATCGCCAGGATCATGGTGGCGATGGCGAACTGGATCAGTGTTGTGGTGTCGGGAATGAAGGACATCGGTGGCCCCTGGCGAATGATCGTCGGTCTATAACGCAGCCTCCCCGCTCACGCCAGCAACTGACTGGCGTGGCATCTGGTCCAGCGGCTGCGGCGGCCGGCGCCCGTTCATCCCTTGCGCTGGCCGGAAATGCCGTGATACCTCGCCCGCGAAACTCACGCGCGGAACCGCCAAAATGTCCCCAGCAATGCCCAAGACAAAAGACGTCAAGAAGGTCGTGCTCGCCTATTCCGGCGGTCTCGACACCTCCATCATCCTGAAATGGCTACAGACCGAGCTCGGCGCCGAAGTCGTCACCTTCACCGCCGATCTCGGCCAGGGTGGCGAGCTGGAGCCGGCGCGCCAGAAGGCTGAGATGATGGGCATCAAGGATATCCGCGTCGTCGATGTGCGCGAGGAATTCGTCTCGGATTTCGTCTTCCCGATGTTTCGCGCCAACGCCGTCTATGAAGGCACCTACCTGCTCGGCACCTCGATCGCCCGCCCGTTGATTTCCAAGCACCTGGTCGAGATCGCCCAGGAGGTCGGCGCCGATGCCATTGCGCACGGCGCCACCGGCAAGGGCAACGACCAGGTGCGTTTCGAGCTGTCGGCCTATGCGCTGAATCCCGACATCAAGGTCATCGCGCCGTGGCGCGACTGGTCGTTCAAGTCGCGCACCGACCTGATCAACTTCGCCGAGCAGCACCAGATCCCGGTGGCCAAGGACAAGCGGGGGGAGGCGCCGTTCTCGGTCGACGCCAACCTTCTGCACTCCTCTTCCGAGGGCAAGGTGCTGGAAGACCCGTGGAGCGAGCCGCCGGAATTCGTCCATCAGCGCACCGTCTCGCCGATGGACGCGCCGGACAAGGTCACCGAGATCGAGATCGAATTTTTGAAGGGCGATCCGATTGCGCTGAACGGCAAGAAGCTGTCGCCGGCCGCCATGCTGACGGCCCTCAACGATCTTGGCCGCGACAATGGCATCGGCCGGCTCGATCTGGTCGAGAACCGCTTCGTCGGCATGAAATCGCGCGGCGTCTACGAGACCCCCGGCGGCACCATCCTGATCGTCGCCCACCGCGCCATCGAATCGATCACGCTCGACCGCGGCGCCGGCCACCTCAAGGACGAGTTCATGCCGCGCTACGCCGAGCTGATCTACAACGGCTTCTGGTTCTCGCCCGAGCGGCTGATGCTGCAGGCGATGATCGACAAGAGCCAGGAGGACGTCGAAGGCACGGTGCGCCTGAAACTCTACAAGGGCAATGTCATGGTCACCGGCCGGAAGTCAAAGAAGACGCTCTATTCCGACGCACTGGTCACCTTCGAGGATGACCGCGGCGCCTACGACCAGAAGGACGCCGCCGGCTTCATCCGCCTCAACGCGCTGCGGCTGAGGACGCTGGCGGCAAGGAGCCGCAAGGGTGAACCAAACTAGTGTTCCAGGAAAACCCGGCGGTCACGCAGGGTTTTTATTTGGTACCTCTAATATAAGAGGCCAAGCTGGCTGACATGGTTTCCGTTTGACCTTTTAAAAGCCTCATCTAAATTCCTTCGCGGGACGAGGGATTCTGATCGTGAAAAACGCCATTTTTCTCATGCTTGCGGCGGCCATCGTCTTTACCGGATGCCAGTCCTCGCAGGCGGCCGCGAAACGCGAGCAGGACGGGTGCATCTCCGCAGTCCATTTGTGGAGCATCACGTTCAAGCACGAAATCGCCTCTTTCATGGGCGTCTCGCAGGAGCGCATGCCAGCCCTGTTCTGCCAGCGCCTTGGCGAAGGGGTCCGCAGCGGGCGGATCAGCCACTCCGATTTGAACAGAGTGCAGCTAGACCTGCCCACCGAGATATGGCTGGTCATCAAGGGCAAGTCAAAGGCGGCTGCCAGGGCCGCGCCAGCGCCGCGGAACTCCAACTTCCGTACCTGCAACGGTATTACCGGTACCTACCAGATTCCCGCTTCCCGCAAATGCCCAGTGAGCGGCTACGCTCAGCTCGACCAACCGACCAAAATCGATATAGAGGGCAGGCCAAAGGCGGTTCCGCCAATGCGGAGGAACTCCAAGTTCCGTACCTGCTCAAATGTTTACAGCGGCTCCTTCGAGGTTCCCGCTTCCGAGAAATGCCCGTCGGGCGGTGGCTACGTGGGCAATTGAGGAACCCAGGCGCTCGCCGCTCTTGCCTCACGCACCAACAAAAAACCCGGCGCATGGCCGGGCTTTCCGTTCTTCGATCTGGATATTTCTATCAGCCGCCGTCGATCGCGTCGGCGATCTGGGCGATGGCCTGCTGGTAGACGCTGGCGGAATTCCAGCCGGCGATGGCCCCCATATTCGCACTCGCGCTCGCACCCGCCCGCCAGCCATGAGCCTTGAGAAAGTTGGCCGTCGAAGCCAAGGCCGTCGCCTTGTCGCGCAGATTTCCGTTGCCGACGCCATACTTCAGGACATTGCCGGGCAGGAACTGCGTATGGCCGATCTCGCCATGCGCAGCGCCGACCGACGAGGCGCTCAGCGCGCCGCGATCGACCAGCTTCAGCGCCGCAATGGCATGCGGGTAAAAGAAGCCCGGGCGACGGCAATCATAGGCAAGCGTCAGAATGGCGGAGACCGTGTTCTGGTTGCCCAGGGAGGCTCCGAAGCCGGTTTCCATGCCCCAGATGGCCAGCAACACGCCCGGCGACACCCCGTAATTGCTCTCGATCCTGTCGAACATCGCTGCATTCGACTTCTTCAGCGCACGGCCCCTGGAAATGATCGCAGCTCCGCCACGACGCTTCATGAAGGCGTCCACCGAACCGCTGAACGCCTTGTGGATGGCGCGGTCGACGGAGATTGTCTTTGTCGCGTAGCTGGCACCGGCCAGAGCAGCCAGACCCTTCCCGCCGACACCTTCGGACCTGGCCTGCGCGGCAAAGTCCTGCTTCCACGCCTCGAAGCCCGCGCCGGTCTTGCCGCAGCTGGCCGCCGCCTGCGCGCCCGTCGCCAGCGCAAGTACCGCGACCACCGCGGCAGCAATAATCTTTCCCTTGGCAAGCAATGCCATGCTTTTTCTCCTGATTGCCTGAATCACGTCCCGGTTGCGAACTTGCCAGCGAAACGCGCCATTGTCACCGTACCCCCGGCGCTACCCTGGCCAATGCAGCGGAATTTGCTTACGATCAAGTGCTTATTGTGGCCGAAACGCCCGGCGCCGGGCAGGCGAATTCGCTGCTCGGGTAAAAAGAGGTGACGGGGGCATGGAACGGCGGCCCGTGGCGGGCGTTTGGGCGAGGCGCCGCTCCGCACCATATTCCTCCTCTGACGCCATACGCCAACGCCTGACGCATCGAGATCGACATGAAACTGTTCGACTGCCCGCATTGCGGCCACCGCCTCTACTTCGAGAATGCGCAGTGCCTGAATTGCGGGAGTCTCGTGCTTTACGATCCCGAGCATGCGCGCTTTGCCTTGTCTGATGTCGACGGCATCTTCCACTGCACCAATGCGGATGAATGCGCCTGCAACTGGATGGCCGAACCGGGCCATACTTACTGCCGCGCCTGCGTGCTGAACCAGCTGATCCCCGACCTCTCCGTCGACGGCAACCGCCGCCGCTGGATTCGCGTCGAGGCGGC
The DNA here is from genome assembly GCF_040319795.1 of Mesorhizobium sp. M0862. Taxonomy (NCBI): domain Bacteria; kingdom Pseudomonadati; phylum Pseudomonadota; class Alphaproteobacteria; order Hyphomicrobiales; family Phyllobacteriaceae; genus Mesorhizobium; species Mesorhizobium sp. M0862. Next base: position 25,720 of record NZ_JAMYOJ010000033.1, on the reverse strand, counting down.
CAAGAAGCGCGCCGTCTATTCGCTGCTCGCCTTCGGCCTTCCGGTAGCGCCCAAGCACAAGCACGGCGATGAAATCGGCCTCGCCTTCGACTTCATTGCCGATCCGATCGGCGGCGGTCCCGGCGGCGAACGCATCCTTACCGGCCACGACAACGGCCTGATCACGCTCAACGTCGCCGAGGCGGACTCGGCCGAGCGCGAGCGGCGGCGCGTCGAGATGGGCGAAAATTACCGCACGCTGCTTGGTCATTTCCGTCATGAGCTTGGCCATTACTACTGGGACCGGCTGATCCGCGACGTGCCGCAACGGCTCGAAGCCTTCCGGGCGCTGTTCGGCGACGAACGCCCGGACTACGAGCAGGCGCTGAAGGCCTATTACGCCAATGGCGCTGCGCCCGACTGGCAGCAGAACCACATCTCCGCCTATGCGACGTCGCATCCATGGGAGGACTGGGCCGAGACCTGGGCGCACCATCTCCACATCACCGACACGCTGGAGATGGTGCACGCGCTGAATTTTCCACTCGGCCAGCTTGAGACGATGGAGACCAATGTGCTGCCGCAAGGCGACACCGGCGGCCGGTTGCAGGCGGCGCCCGCGGAACCCAACGCCGTGCCCGAGCCGTTCGGAAAGATTCTCGCCCGCTGGCTGGTACTCTCGGAAGCCTCCAACTCGATCAACCGCTGCATGGGCCTGCCCGATCTTTATCCCTTCGTCATTTCGGACGTGACGGCGCAGAAACTCAGCTTCGTGCATGAGCTTTTGACCGGTTTGCCGAAAGAAACCGGAACAAATCGTGAGCTGGCGTCGGTATTTTAGCCGGAACGCATGCGCTCTGGTTTCGTTTGGTGTCGCGAGGGACCATGAAAGGGAGAGAAACCATGAGACGCATATTGTTTCCGGCCGTCGCCGGGGCGCTTGTCGCGATGTCGGGTGCGGCACTCGCCGATACCGCCGTCTCGGCCGTCACCGATCTTAATGTGCGCGCCGGCCCCGGCCCGCAATATCCTGTGATCGGCGTGCTCGCCGCCGGCCAGTCGGCGACGCTCAATGGCTGCATCGAAAACAGCAAATGGTGCACCATTGCCGAAGCCGGAGGCCAGGGCTGGGTCTATTCCGACTATGTCACGGCCGATTTCGGCGGCAACCGGGTCGTTCTGACACGCCGCCCCGCCGACGCCGCCATCACCGTGGTTACACCGCCGCAGGATGATTATCCCGATACCTATACCGGTGCGATTCTGTCCGACGACGGCCCCGTCGACGCCATCGACAGGCCACCGGCGGAAGTCGGCACCTATGTCAGCACGCACCGGCTCGATCCTGTCTATCTCGAGGGCGAGGTGGTGACCGGCGCTACCTTGCCCGACACGGTCGAACTACGCGAAATCCCCGACTACCGCTACCGCTACGTCTATGTGAATGGCCAGCAGGCGCTGGTCGACCCGCAGACACGGCGCATCATGTACGTCGTGCGCTGATTTTGCCTGGAAAGAATGACAAGTGAACTCGTGCCGCCCTCCTGCCGAGGCTGAGGGCGGCAAAAGGGTCGCTGAACAGCAGCAATTGCGCGAGAGCCGACGATCCCCTAGATCATGCGACCCGATGCGTTCGGCAGAGGAACTCGCGTGATATCAGATCCAGCCGCCTTCGAGCGCTATAGCAACACGGCCACCGAAAAGACGAACCTGCCGCGGCTGATAATCGGAACGGCGGTCGTCGTCCTGTTCTGGGTGGCGATCACCCTGGTTGTGGTGCTTGGCGGCACCTATGTCGCGATCGTCTGGCATGTATTGCCGGACGATCCGCGCGGGCCGCTTCAGGGCTTTCTGGCCTCGCCCATCGGCATACTCACCGCACTCACCTCGTTTACCGGCATCTGGCTCGGCCTCTGGCTTGCCATGCGTTTCGTCCATGGCGAGCCGCTCTCGGCGCTTTTCGGCGCCAGTCGCCGCGTGTCCTTGTCGGGCTTCCTCAAGGGCCTGGTCGCGGTGCTGATCACATCGGCGCTTTCCGAAATCCTGCTCTACTGGCTACAGCCCGAAATCGCCCGCGGCACGATCAACCTGTCGACCTGGCTGCTGTTCCTGCTCCCCATCGTGGCGCTGACCCTGCTGCAGACCTCGTCCGAGGAGATGCTGTTTCGCGGCTATCTGCTGCGCGGCCTGGCCAGGCGCTTCGAGAGCCCTTACGTGTGGGCGCTATTGCCCGCTTTGCTGTTCACCTCCTTGCATTGGAGCCCGGGCTCGACCCCCGCCATCAACGCCTGCGTGCTGGCCTCGATCGCCGCCTTCGCCTTGCTGTTGACGCTGGTGGTTTATGTCACCGGCAATCTCGGCGCCGCCTTCGGCGCCCATCTCGGCAACAATCTCACCGGCTTCCTGCTGATCTCGCATCAGGAGAACTACAATTCCTTCGCCCTGTTCAACGCCAAGCCGCTGGAAGGTCCGGACTGGACGACGACGGATGCCGTCATCATCGCCGCCATCGGTATCGTCTGCACCTTGCTGACGATCCTGCTGCTTCTGCACCCGCGCTCGCCGCTGAAGGTTACGGCCGACCCTCGGGATGCAGGGTGAACTAAACAGGGACCGATCCAGAGACCGGCAAGCCGCCCTTGTCTTGACTCTTCGGCCGATTTCCTGTCTACAGCCCCGAAATCCGCGACGAGTATCCCTCCGAGCAAGCCGACCAGGACGCCAAAACCTTTTGAGGTGGGTGCTGTAAACAGATCCTGGAGGCCAACACCCGGCAGCGCTGAGCGCCCCCGGGTGCTTTTTGGTTTTGAGCTTTGCTTGGATGAGCGGCGCGAACGCACTACCTCTCGGGCACCATCGGGGTGCCTGAGAAAAAGGAAACGGAATGTTTGAATCGCCGCAGGAGCGCACAAGAGGCGTGGAGGGCCATCGGCCCGACAGGGATCACCATGAATCCAAGGCGCTCTCGCGCGGCGGGTTGACCAATGTTTGAATCACTTCAGGAGCGCCTTGGCTCCATCCTGAACGGCCTGACAGGCCGCGGCGCGCTGTCGGAGGCTGATGTCTCGGCGGCGTTGCGCGAGGTGCGCCGTGCGCTGCTCGAGGCGGACGTTGCGCTGGAAGTGGTGCGTTCCTTCACCGACAAGGTGCGCGAAAAGGCCGTCGGCGCCGCCGTCGTCAAGTCGATCAAGCCCGGACAGATGGTCGTCAAGATCGTCCATGACGAGCTGGTCGACATGCTCGGCGCCGAGGGCGTCGCCATCGACCTCAATGCGCCGGCGCCGGTCGTCATCATGATGGTCGGCCTGCAGGGCTCCGGCAAGACGACGAGCTCGGCCAAGATCGCCAAGCGCCTGACCGAGCGCCAGAACAAGAAGGTTCTGATGGCCTCGCTCGACACGCGGCGGCCCGCGGCACAAGAGCAGCTGCGCCAGCTCGGCGAGCAGGTCAAAGTCGCGACCCTGCCTGTCATTGCGGGCCAGAACCCGGTCGACATCGCCAGGCGCGCCGTCCAGGCAGCCAAGCTCGGCGGTCATGACGTCGTCATCCTCGACACCGCCGGCCGCACCCATATCGATGAGCCGCTGATGGTGGAGATGGCCGACATCAAGAAGATGTCGAGCCCGCACGAAATCCTGCTGGTCGCGGATTCGCTGACCGGCCAGGACGCCGTCAACCTTGCCAAAAGCTTCGACGAGCGCGTCGGCATCACCGGCCTGGTGCTGACCCGCATGGACGGCGATGGCCGTGGCGGTGCCGCGCTTTCGATGCGCGCCGTCACCGGCAAGCCGATCAAGCTGATCGGCACCGGCGAAAAGATGGACGGGCTGGAGGAATTCCACCCCAAGCGTATTGCAGACCGCATCCTCGGCATGGGCGACATCGTCTCGCTGGTCGAAAAGGCCGCCGAAAACATCGACGCCGAGCAGGCGGCGGCGATGGCCAAAAAGATGCAGTCGGGCAAGTTCGACCTGAACGACCTTGCCGGCCAGCTTCAGCAGATGTCGAAAATGGGCGGCATGGGCGGCATCATGGGCATGATGCCCGGCATGGGCAAAATGAAGGACCAGATGGCGGCCGCCGGCCTCGACGACAAGATGTTCGGCCGCCAACTCGCCATCATCTCGTCGATGACCAAGGCCGAGCGCGCCAATCCGGACATGCTGAAACATTCGCGCAAGAAGCGCATCGCCGCCGGCTCAGGCACGGATGCGGCCGAGATCAACAAGCTCTTGAAAATGCATCGCGGCATGGCCGACATGATGAAGGCGATGGGCGGCAAGGGCAAAGGCGGCGGCCTGATGCGTGGCATGATGGGCGGCATTGCCTCCAAGATGGGCCTCGGCGGCATGATGCCGGGTGGCCCCGGCGGCATGATGGGTGGCGGCATGCCCGACCTCTCCAAGATGGATCCCAAGCAGCTCGAAGCCTTGCAGAAGCAGATGCCCGGCCTTGGCGGCATGAAGGGCCTGCCCACCCCGAGCGGCGGTGGCCTGCCCGGTCTGCCCGGCGGCATGAAGCTTCCCGGCCTTGGCGGCGGTGGTCTGCCCGGTCTCGGAAAGAAGAAGTGAGGACGCTATGAACGAAGAAAAAGACATGGCCGACGCACGCACCATCCTGGCCGGCTATCGCGCCTCGATCGACAACATCGACGCCGCCCTCATCCATATGCTGGCCGAGCGCTTCCGCTGCACCAAGGCGGTCGGCGTGCTCAAGGCCGAGCATGGCCTGCCGCCCGCCGACCCGGCGCGCGAGCAGGAGCAGATCACCCGCCTTCGCCAGTTGGCGAAGGACGCCCATCTCGACCCCGATTTCGCGGAAAAATTCCTCAACTTCGTCGTCCGCGAAGTGATCCGCCATCACGAGCAGATCGCCGCGTCCAACGGCGCAAGCAAAACCGGCTAACAAAGTGCATGTCGCCCAAAAGTGCGCAGCGGTTTTGGGACATCGACCTGCACCAGACAAAGCCATTAACCCAACACTGACATCAGAAATTTTAGGAGAAACGAAATGCCCTTGAAGATCAGACTGGCCCGTGCGGGCTCGAAGAAGCGCCCTTACTACCACGTCGTCATCGCCGACGCCCGTTCGCCGCGTGACGGCCGGTTCATCGAGTCGATCGGCTCGTGGAACCCGCTGCTGCCCAAGGACGGCGAGCGCGTCAAGGTCGACGCCGACCGCGTCAAGCATTGGCTGTCGCACGGCGCCCAGCCGACCGACCGCGTGCTGCGCTTCCTCGATGAGGCCGGCCTCCTCAAGCGCGAAGCCCGCTCCAACCCGAAGAAGGCCGAGCCCGGCAAGAAGGCGCAGGAACGCGCCTCTCTGCTGAAGAAGGCCCAGGAAGACGCTGCCGCCGCCGTTGCCGCCGCTGCTGCAGCCCCGGCCGAAGCGGAAGCCGCCACCGCCGAATAAGCATCGCGTCATCGCATCGACAAAACGGCGGGCCTGTGCCCGCCGTTTTGCTAATGTGCGGCGATGTCATATGCGTTCGAACGAAAGATGACTGAGCGGACCGTCACGGAAGAGACCCTTTTCGGCGGCGTAGCCGGAACGCTGTTGCGATGCGCCGGCGCCACGACAGGCGTCGTCGTGCTCAGCGGATCGAGCGGCCGCATCGACGTCACCCGCGCCCGGCTCTTTGCCAAGGAAGGAGCATCCGCTCTCGCGCTGCAATGGTTTGGCGGCGAAGGTCAGGTGCCCGGCATTTGCGAGATCCCGCTCGAAACGTTTTTCGCGGCGACCGACTATCTTGTCCAGATGGGATGCCGGCGCATCGTCTATGTCGGGACCTCGAAAGGCGCCGAGGCCTCCCTGCTTGCGGCGGCTCACGATCCACGCATCGGCCTCGTGGTTGCGATCAGCCCGACATCGGTGGTCTGGGGCAATATCGGGCCGGGCCGCGACGGCGTCAGCTGGCCGGAACGATCGTCGTGGACGCTCGAGGGGATTCCTTTGCCGTTTGTCCCAAGCAATCCCGCTTGGAACGCTGAGTATGTCGATGGTCTGGTGTCCTACCGGGGGCTCTTCCTACGTGCCTTGCAAACCTTCAAGGACGCAGCGGCCAAGGCTGCCATTCCCGTCGAAGCTATTTCAGCCGACATTGTTCTGGTTGCGGGCGGCGACGACGCGCTATGGCCATCGCTGGATTTTGCCCAGTCGATCGTTCGGCGTCGCCAGGACACCGCAATGACCACCTGCCTCGTCTCAGTGCCCGACGCCGGCCACCGCATTCTGCTGCCGGGCGAAATCACGCCGCGCTCGAGGCTGCATGCCCATGGCGGCAATGACGACGCCGACACGCGCCTGGGCCGCCTGGCTTGGGAGCATATCCGGGGATTGCTGTAGCGCAGGCAGCCATGGTCCAGCTGCCTTGGGCAACAGCGAAACCGGCGATCTATAGCCGCCGGTTTCCGATGTTGGACCTGGCTGTGTTCAATAACCGTCGGGGCAGCTGGCGATATAGGTGCGCCCGTTGCGGCCGCGGTAGCGACATTGACCGCTTTCGCTGGCACGGCCGATCAGCGCGCCGGCTACGGCGCCGACGGCGCCGCCGACGACGGCGCCCTGAACCGGATCATTTGCCACAGCTGCGCCAACCGCCGCGCCGCCGAGACCGCCGACCGCGGCACCCTTTTCGGTTTGCGAGCACGCACCCAGTGCGGTCGCCAGTACCAGAATGATCATCGCTTTTTTCATTGTCGTTCCTCTCTCACGCGGATCGCCGTCCTCGCCGCCACGGCTCTAACTCCCAGACGGCTGATTTGATCCCGAAGACGTGAGAGATCCCGGTGCGCCCGCCTGTCACATTCGTAACGACCGCCGCCGAGCTTGTTGAAATGCAGGACGTTTTACCTTTCAGTGGCCTTCTTCAGATTGGCGAGGCCAGCCTCGAAATCCTTGCCGATCAGCGTATCGAAATTCATGAAGAGGCCCAAAAGCTTGGCAATGAAGGGCCGGCTGCCGCGCATTGCCCAGGTGACTGCGGTGGTGTCGCCCGAGGGCTTCAGGGTGAAGTCGACGCTGTTGTTGGCCCGGAACGGCTTCTCGAAGTCGAGCTTCAGCGACACCAGCGAGGATGGCACGGAATTGACGATCTCCATGCGTCCCTTGCCGGCCTTGGCATTGCCTTCCCAGGCGTAGGCGGCGCCCTTGCCGGCATCAGCGCCCGACAGCGTGCGCTTCATCAGCGGGTCGAGCTTTTCGTAGGGTGACCACTCCGGCCAGTGCTTGAAATTGTTGATCAGCGGAAAGATCGCTTCCGGCGCGGCCTTGATGCTGGCGGTGCGGGCGGTGACGAAATCATTCGACCTCGTCGCCGCATAGATGAGCACGGCGGCGATGATGACGACCAGGATGATGAGAACGGTGCTGAGCATGTTTTTCTCCTCGCTTAACGGCTGAACGGGATCAGGGCGCGCACGCTTGGGTCGCGCAGATAGAGACCGCCCCACAGGATGATGCCGAGATAGACGCTAAACAGCGTGTGCGAAAACAAGGGGCTGCCGACGCGCATGTTTGTGGCGATGGCGCCGCCGAGATAGCCGGTGAGCAGGATGGCGCCGAGCACCGAGGTGCGGGGCAGCGCATAGAGCGCGGTCGAGATCAGCCCGATAATGCCGAGCGTGCGCGCGACATTGACATCGGCCGGCCAGCCGAGCGGCACCATGGTCTGGGTGACGACATCGAGCGGCGGCAGCTTGATGACGCCGTCGAAGATCATGAACAGGATGATGAGGCCGCTGAGCACGCGGCCGGTCCACAGGGCGCCCGACGAGACGGGCATGGTTTGAGAAATACTCACGGGTGTTCCCTCCTAAGTGGTTCGAGCCGTTTGCTGGCTTCGGACCAAGGACGAGCGATGGGGCGGCGATCCTACAGGGTGCGGATTCTTTTTGGGTAGCAGCAAGCAAAAGCCGCTGCGTGGCGATCCTTCACACCCCCCTCTGGCCTGCCGGCCATCTCCCCCGCAAGGGGGGAGATTACACGCTCGACCGCTTCGGCAATGTTCCATGAATGAGCGGAGCATCTAAACCGCCGATCTCCCTCCTTGCGGGGGAGATGCCCGGCAGGGCAGAGGGGGGTGCTGTCCCTCGACCTTGACGGACTATCGACATCCACCAGTCACGGCTATTGATAAGGCTGGGCGAGAGACGAGCGAATGGCCGGAGAGACTGATCTGAAAAAGCTGCTGGCGGCGATGACGCCGGAACTGCTTCCCGGCGTCCATGTCTTCGCCACCCTGGTCCCCGGTGCACCGGTTCCCGAGACGCTCAATCCGGTGATGCTGTTTCGCGAGAAGGAGGGCACGACGCTGATCTTGCCCGAAGACCAGGCCGCCGGGCTGCAGTCCGCCTTCCGCTGCCGCATGATCACCCTGAACGTCCACTCCTCGCTGGAAGCCGTCGGCTTCCTCGCCGCCATCACCGCCCGGCTGGCCGCCGCCGGCATGGGCGTCAATCCGGTCTCTGCTTTCTATCATGACCATCTGTTCGTGCCCGCTGAGCGGGCCGAGGAAGCGATGGAGTTATTGCGCCAACTGGCCAAGGATAGCGCCGGCTGAGTATCAAGCTCGACGCACGTAGAGGATATCCGGCAGGCCTTCTTCATTGGTGGTGCCGTCGCCGAACGCCTCGGGGCGAAAGCCATGGCGCTCGTAGAAGCGACGCGCGCCGGTGTTGGCCTGGAAGCAGTGCAGTTTAACGATCCGCAGTGCCGCCGTCGCTTGCACCAGCAACCGGCTGCCTATGCCTTGCCCCGTCCAGGCGGGGTCGAGATAGAGCTGTTCCACCCAATCGCCGCTGAGGGCAATGAAGCCGACAATGCCGGTGCCGGTCTCGGCGACCGTCACCTGCTGCCGGGACAGCACGATCTCGCGGATGAAGGCAATATCCTCATCCGGCGTGTGGATGACCGGCATCCAGGAGAACGAGCCAAGTGCGGCCCGCATGACAATGGCGATGGTCGCGGCATCCAAAGCCGTGGCGGGGCGCAGCACGATTTTGGTGGGATCGTTCAAAGGCGTTTCTCAACAGAGGTCAGCGCTGCCCCTCATCCCCCTGCCGGGACCTTCTCCCCGAGGACGGGGAGAAGGAAGGTTTCGGCCGAAGGCCGAGCCCGCGACTGCGGGTCGCCGGCTTTCCGGCGCCCCCGCGGAGGGCCCGCCGCGGCAGCGGCGATACGGCCCGTGAGCGAAAACAAACCAGCCGTCAGGCCGCCTTCTTCTTCGGCTGGATCAGGCCGCGCTCGACCAGAAGCTCGGCGATCTGCACCGCGTTCAGCGCCGCGCCCTTGCGCAGATTATCGGAGACGATCCACATCGACAGGCCGTTGTCGATGGTCGAGTCCTCGCGGATGCGCGAGATGAAGGTGGCGTCCTCGCCGGCCGATTCCAGCGGCGTGATGTAGCCGCCATCCTCGCGCTTGTCCAAGACCTGGCAGCCTGGCGCTTCGCGCAGGATATCGCGCGCCTCGTCGGCGGTGATCGGCTTTTCGAACTCGATGTTGACGGCTTCGGAATGGCCGATGAACACCGGCACGCGCACGCAGGTCGCCGTCAGCTTGATCTTGGGGTCGAGCATCTTCTTGGTCTCCGCGACCATCTTCCACTCTTCCTTGGTCGAGCCGTCATCGAGGAAGACGTCGATATGCGGAATGACGTTGAAGGCGATGCGCTTGGTGAACTTCTTGACCTCGACGCCATCGGCGACGAACACCGCGCGGGTCTGTGTAAAGAGTTCGTCCATGCCTTCCTTGCCGGCGCCGGATACCGATTGATAGGTGGCGACGACGACGCGCTTGATGGTGGCGACATCGTGCAGCGGCTTCAGCGCCACGACCAGCTGCGCCGTCGAGCAGTTCGGATTGGCGATGATGTTCTTGCGGGTGAACAGCGAGATCGCATCCGGGTTCACTTCCGGCACGATCAGCGGCACGTCCTGGTCATAGCGGAAGGCCGACGAGTTATCGATGACGACGCAGCCCTGCTTGCCGATCTTCGGCGACCACTCCTTGGAGACGTTGCCGCCGGCCGACATGATGCAGATGTCGGTGTCGGAAAAATCATACTGGTCGAGCGTCTTGACCTTCAGCGAACGGTCGCCGAACGACACTTCGGTGCCCTGGCTGCGCCGCGAGGCCAGCGCCACGACTTCGCTTACCGGAAAGCCGCGCTCTTCCAGTATGTTGAGCATTTCGCGCCCCACATTGCCCGTGGCGCCGACTACCGCAACTTTGAAACTCATCAGAAATCTCCTGTCCCTCTCCGCTTGGTTTTTGGAGAAACCCGCCGGCCAATGCGGGTTTCGTCCCCCGGGCCGGACCCGGGAGAGGGTGGTTAGGCCAAGGGAATCACACCGTTTTGGTGGTGGTTTTGGCCATAGTTTTGCTGGAACGGTAAGACGCGCCAACGCGCCCGGCCCCATGATTGTGGCCGGGGAAGTCGAATGCAAGAAGAGCCATCAGAAGGCCGCGCATCGAAAATGATCCCGTTCGATGCCGGCTTTTACGCGGTTTGCGTCAGGAGTCAATTGCGGCAAGGCACTCGCTTGCCCTGTACAATAGCGGCCGCAAGAAGTACGAACGCCCAAATAGTGTTTGGCTGGCGTGGCGCCAGCCCCGGCATGTGCTGCATGATGAGCCCATGCCCCGAATTCCGAAAGAGTGAGATGTCCAATTTCGAACGTATCGTTCCTGCGCTGGCAGAGGCGCTGGAAAAACGCGGCTATACCGAGCTGACGCCGGTGCAGAAGGCGGTGCTGGAACTCGGCGAGGCCGACGCTCTGGTGTCGGCGCAGACCGGCTCCGGCAAGACTGTCGCCTTCGGCCTCGCTTTGGCGCCGACCCTTCTTGGAAGCGCCGAGCGTTTTGACCAGGCTGGCGCACCGCTGGCGCTGGCCGTGGCGCCGACGCGCGAGCTCGCTCTGCAGGTGATGCGCGAATTGCAATGGCTCTACGCGCCGACCGGCGCCACCGTCGCGTCCTGCGTCGGCGGCATGGACATGCGCTCCGAACGGCGCGTGCTGGAGCGCGGCGCCCACATCGTCGTCGGCACGCCCGGCCGCCTGCGCGACCACATCACCCGCAACTCTCTCGACATGTCGGCGCTGAAAGCCGTGGTGCTGGACGAGGCCGACGAGATGCTCGACCTCGGCTTTCGCGAGGACCTCGAATTCATCCTCGATGCCGCACCGGCTCAGCGCCGCACGCTGATGTTTTCGGCCACCGTGCCGCGCTCGATCGCCACGCTGGCGCAAGGCTATCAGCGCGACGCCGTACGCATCTCGGCCGGCGGCGAGGAAAAGCAGCATCTCGATATCGAGTACCGGGCGCTGAATGTCGCCTATCCCGACCGCGAGAACGCCATCATCAACGTGCTGCGGTTTTACGAAGCGAAGAACGCGCTGGTGTTCTGCAACACCCGCGCCGCCGTCAATCATCTGACGGCACGCTTCAACAACCGCAATTTTTCCGTCGTCGCACTGTCGGGCGAGCTCAGCCAGAACGAACGCACCCACGCGCTGCAGGCGATGCGCGACGGCCGCGCCAAGGTCTGCATCGCCACGGATGTCGCGGCGCGCGGCATCGACCTGCCCAATCTCGAACTGGTCATCCACGCCGATCTGCCGACCAATCCCGAAACGCTGCTGCACCGCAGCGGCCGAACCGGCCGCGCCGGACGCAAGGGCGTCAGCGCGCTGATCGTGCCCAACGGCGCCCGCAAGCGCACCGAGCGCCTGCTGCAGAATGCCGGCCTCAAGGCGACATGGGCGAGCCCGCCCTCCGCCGACGACGTGATCAAGCGCGACGACGAGCGCATCCTTGCCGATCCAGCCTTCGACGAGCCGGTAGCCGAGGACGAGCGCGGTTTCGTCGACACGCTTCTGGCCAGGCATGGCGCCGAACAGATTGCGGCCGCCTTCGTGCGCCAATGCCGCGCCAGCCGCTCGGCGCCCGAGGAGCTTACGGATGTCGCACCGTTCACGCCTTCGCGTGACAAACCGGCGGGCGAAAAATTCGAGCGCCGCGATGAAGCGCCAAGCCGGCGCGACGACTTCGGCGACAGTGTCTGGTTCTCGCTGTCGATCGGGCGCAAGCAAAATGCCGAGCCGCGCTGGCTGATCCCGATGCTGTGCCGCACCGGCAACATCTCCAAGCGCGAGATCGGCTCCATCAAGATGCAGCAGGATGAGACCTACGTGCAGATCGCGGCCGACTGGGCCGATCGCTTCCTCGCCGCCATCGGCCCCGACAAGAAGCTGCAGGGCAACATCGTGGTGAAGCGGCTGGACGGCACGCCCGACCTGTCGCGCGCCGGCTACCAGGCGCCGAAGCCCGACAAGAAGCCGCATCGCGGCAAGCGCCCGTTCGAGGCGCCGCAAAGCGCACACAAGCCGAAATTCGAGAAGCGGGAACGGCCCGCCGGCGATGCAAAACCTTGGGCCGGGAAACCGAAATTCGACAAGGCGGGACCGCCGAAGAACAAGAAGCCGAAGAAGCGGCCGGTTTGAGGCTCTTATCGGCCAATTACAAATGCAGGCGCTGCCCCTCATTGCCCTGCCGGGCATTTCTCCCCGTATAGTGACGGGAGAAAGGGCGGACCGCAGCCTTGGCGCTCTTCTTGCAGCGTTGGTGATTGGCGGAATCGTCGATAACAGCGACCCCTCTCCCCGTCACTATACGGGGAGGGGATGCCGGCAGGCAGGTGAGGGGCAGCGCCAACGCACCGGAAAATAAAGCAACTCATGCCTGAACCGTTTGCCCTCCATTTCGTCCACCCCCTTGCAGTCCGCCGCAACTTTGAACAGTCTGTGCCTGTACGGGGGCGAGGCTAAATGCGCGGCGAAGTTCTTCACTATGACGAGGCCCAGGGTTTCGGCTTCATCACCGGGGCGGACGGCAACCGCTACACCTTCGCGCGCGAGGATCTGCGCCGTGATACCGTGATCGCGAACGGCGCTGTGGTCGAGTTTCTGCCGGCAAGCGGTCAGGCGCGCGACGTTTTTTCAATCCGCGCCCAGCCCGCCAGTCCCGCCACCGCTGCGCCAGCGGCAAGCGCCGCGCCGCCCAAGGCGGCTGTCGCTTCAGCCGCGCCACAGCATTTCGGCCGCCTGGCGGAAGACGGCGCGGTTCGCGATAGCGGACTGCCGGGTTATTTCTGGCGAGGCGTGACGCGCAACTACATCAACTTCGCCGAACGCGCCCGCCGCAAGGAATTTTGGGGCTACTGCCTGTTCTGGACCGTCAGCTTCATCCTGGTCGGAATTGCCGGCGCCCTCGCCGACCAGGCCGTCGGCAATTTCGATGCCGGCAACTGGCCGATTGTGATGATCGGCGTCTGGGGGCTGTTTTGGCTAGCGACGTTCCTGCCCTGGGTCGGGCTCGTCGTGCGCCGCTTGCACGACATCGGCCTGACCGGCTGGCTGGCAATACCTTACTTCGCAATCACCTTCATGTTCGCTCCGGCCACGCTGATCCTCGCCCTGATCCTCGGATTGATCCCGACTCAGGACCACGAAAACCAGTGGGGGCCGGTGCCTGGAGGAGGCGGAGCCTAGACCGCACCAGAAATGAACTGCCGGCTGTTTGCGGACAGCCGCGATTTAACAATGGCTTAGGTCGCAGCCAGGAAGGCAGCTGCTGTTTTGACCGGACGAACAAAATATTTCTCTTGCCGTTTAGTCTGCGCACAGATAATCTGTGCACTCATCAAATCGACGATCGAAAACGGATGATGGAGCCAAGACAAATGTGGACCAACGAGTACACCGCAATTTCCCCCCTTTCGGCGCAGGCCATCTGGAACGCGCTCAAGGCGCTGCACGAAGGCCGCCTCACCTACGAAGGGTCCGATACGTTCGTGCTGCACGGCCCGTTCGCCAAGGGCACCCGCGTCTCTGTAACGCCCGTCGGGCAGGACACCTTCGAATCGACGATCGTCGATCTTGTCGACACTGTGACGTATGCCGACGAGACCTCGTTCGGCGACACGAAACTGCTGTTCAGGCATACGCTGACGCCGGTCGAGGGTGGCACTCAAGTGACTCATCGCCTCGAGATTTCCGGCCCATCGGCCGCCGAGGTCGGACCAGAGCTCGGGCCGCAGATCAGCGGCGATTTCGACACTTCGATGGCCAAACTGTTCGAGCAGGCAAGGGTGTTGGCGAACGGTGGCTGATCGGGGGGATCTGAACACGCGCTTCAGCGGACCATCCGAGAGCCCCGGCTTGCTGCTCTGGCGAACCACCATGCGCTGGCAGCGCGTCATGACGGCGGCGCTGGCCCCGCTTGACCTTACCCATGTCCAGTTCGTGCTGCTGGCTTCGGCGATGTGGCTCGGCCGCTATGGCGAGCCGCCCAACCAGGTGCAGCTCGCCGCCCAGGCCGGCACCGAGGTGAAGATGACATCGGACGTCGTCGCCCGGCTCGAGGCAAAGGGACTGATTGTGCGGGACACCAACCCGCGGGATTCCCGCGCCAAGGTGATCCGCGTCTCCACGACGGGGACGGCCGCAGTCCAGCGCGCTATCGTCGCCGTCGAAGCCGCCGACGCTGCTTTTTTCTCAGCCGTGGATGAGGCGCAACTCGTCGGCCTGCTGAAACGGCTGGCCGGCGAGATCCGCTGAGTCGGCCGCTAAGCCAGGAACTTGGCGATGATGGCATCGCCCATTGCGACAGTGCCGACTTCGGTCATGCCCTCGGACATAATATCCTTCGTCCGCAGCCCGTCGTCGAGCACGGCGGCTATGGCGCCTTCGAGCTTGTCGGCCTCATCGACCATGCCGAAGGAGTAGCGCAGGCACATGGCAAACGACGCGATCATGGCGATCGGGTTGGCGATGCCCTGTCCCGCAATGTCGGGCGCCGAGCCATGCACCGGCTCGTACAGCGCCTTGCGCTTCCTGGTCTTCACATCGGGCGCGCCGAGCGAGGCCGACGGCAGCATGCCGATCGATCCGGTCAGCATGGCGGCGATGTCGGACAGCATGTCGCCGAACAGATTGTCGGTGACGATGACGTCGAACTGCTTTGGCCAGCGCACCAGCTGCATGCCGCCGGCATCGGCCAGCATGTGGTCGAGCTTGACGTCAGCATATCTGGCTGCGTGGGTCTGGGTGACGACCTCGTTCCACAGCACCCCGGATTTCATCACGTTGCGCTTTTCCATCGATGTCACGTGGTTCTTGCGCGTGCGCGCCAGCTCAAAAGCGACGCCGGAAATGCGCTCGATCTCGAACGTGTCGTAGACCTGCGTGTCGATGCCGCGCTTCTGGCCGTTGCCGAGATCGATGATCTGCTTCGGCTCGCCGAAATAGACTCCGCCGGTAAGCTCGCGCACGATCAATATGTCGAGGCCCTCGACGACTTCCTGCTTCAGCGAGGACGACGCGGCCAGCGCCGGATAGCAGATGGCGGGCCGGAGATTGGCGAACAGCTCCATATCCTTGCGCAGCCGTAGCAACCCGGCCTCGGGACGCACCTCGTAAGGCACCTTGTCCCATTTCGGCCCGCCGACGGCGCCGAACAGCACGGCGTCCGCAGCCATCGCCTTTGCCATGTCGCCATCCGAAATCGCCGCGCCATGCGCGTCGTAGGCACAGCCGCCGACCAAGCCTTCATCAGTGGCAAAACCGCTGCCGAGCTTTGCGTTCATGGCCGCGATCAGCTTCTTCACCTCGGCCATCGCCTCGGGGCCGATGCCGTCGCCGGCGAGCAGGAGAAGATTTTTCGAAGCCATGGAGAACCGTCCGATGCTGTTTGGAGAAACCGCGGCCTTGCTAAACGCCAAGAGCTTGCGGCGCAAGGGGATGAAGAACGCTACGACGGCGCCCGCCTCTCAAGACCTGGGTTCCTCGCCGTGGCCAGAGGCGGGGGAGAGGAACAAATCACTTGTGGGACAAAATATTCACCAACCGGCCGAACGGATCGCGCACATAAAACCGCCGTACGCCCCACGGCTCGTCGGCCGGACCGTATTCGACGGCAAAGCCGGCGGCCTTCATGCCTTGCAGCGCCGCATCGACATCGTCGACCTCGATGGAGAGGTCCGGCACCGGCGTGCCGGAGCCGCCCTGGGCCATGAAGCTGATCTGCACCTGCATCCGTTCGTCGGACCCGTAGGTGACGATCCAGCCCTGATCCATCAGCACATCGAGGCCAAGCACGTCCTGATAGAAGCGTTTCGCCGCCGCCGCGTCCTGCGTCCCGATATTGGCTACGATGCGCCGGACCGTCATGGCTTTGGCCTCCTCAAGCCGTGCGCCGCAGCGCCGTGACTTCGATCTCGATCTTCATTTCCGGCTTGTTGAGCTGGCACACGATCATCGTCGCCGCCGGCCTGATCTCGCCGAAAGCCTCGCCGAGGATGGGGAAGACGACGTCCACGATGGCCCGGTCTGTGATGTAGTAATGCGCCCGCACCACATCGGCCATGTCGAAGCCGCCATCCCTCAGCGCCTCCGCGATGGTCGCCAGGCAATTGCGCGTCTGCGCCTCCACCGTTTCCGGCATGGTCATCGTCGCATAGTCGTAGCCGGTCGTTCCCGACACGAAGCACCAGTCGCCCTGCACCACCGCGCGCGAATAGCCGGCGGTTTTTTCGAAGGGCGAACCGGTGGAGATGAGTGTGCGCATGGAGCCTCGCTGTGGTTTCGGACACTTTGCAGGAAAGGACCGGCCAGGCCATGGGCCAAGTCAGGTGCAAATCTTGGTCGTCGGCGGGACAGCACCCCCCTCTGGCCTGCCGGCCATCTCCCCCTCAAGGGGGGAGATTAGCAGTTCGGACGCCTTTCTCGCTTTCCACATTTGCGATTGGCGAAAGCCAGAGTGACGTCTGATCTCCCCCCTTGAGCGGGAGATGCCCGGCAGGGCAGAGGGGGGTGTGACGGATCGCGACGGAACAAGCATGAACACCGATTGTTCGCCGCGCTGCCGCGAACTCTAGTTCCCCGACTCCTGCGCCTTGTCCATTGCTTCCTTCACATCCGCAGGCCAGGTCTTCACGTCAGGCCACGCCTGCGGCTCGCCATTGTCGCCGCGCCGGGCGAAGTAGAGCGTGTGCTTGGCCGGGTCGACCGCCATGAAACCGTCATTGCTGCCGCATGCGTGCGGCACGCAGCCGGTGGCGTAGAAGGCGCCCGACGCCGTCTTTTCGGTGCCGCCGCCGACCAGCAGGCTGGTCGCCATGTCGGGCATGGTGTCGCCGAGTAGCGTCTGCGCCGCCTTGTAGACGGCCTCATTGTGGAAGGCGTCGATGATGTTCTGGTATTTGGCCGGATCGACGTCCTTCCAGTCCGTACCCGGCTCCGGCGCGTAGGTCAGGTCGCCCGAGATCGTCAGCCCGTCGCTGGGCGACCATTGCAGCGCTTGCTTCGTATCGCCCGGCAACAGATACGGCACGAAAAAGATGGCGTTGTCGGCCACCGCCGCCGGCGGCGCGCCGCATTCGTCCTGTTCGACCTTGAGGCTTTGTATCTCGCCGCCTTCCGGCTTCCAGACGATGACCTTGGCCGGGCCGCACTGGTTGCCGCCGTCGCCGACATCGACCAGCGCCACGTCGACGCCGCCGACCTTGACTGTTCTGTCGAAGAACACGTCGTAATTGCTGGCCAGCTGCTTGCCGTCATAGGCCAGCACCTTTTCGCCATCCTGCTCCGGCTGGGTGATGGTCAGCTGCCCGCCCTCGAACGGGACCGGCCCCTGGCTGTCATCGTCCGCCAGGGCCGCATTGCTCGACGCGCCCGGATCGGCGGCGGACGGATCTTCTGCCGGCACGAGGACCGTGTCGGTCTGTGCTTGCGCGCCGGCCACCGGCATCAGCATCCACGCCAGCGCGCAGGCGCCGGCAAGAAGAAAACGTGTCATGACTGTCCCCTCCGTTCAGCCGCCACGAACCCGGCTTTGTGGCGGCCGGGCCATCTCGTACCACTCAGGCCCAAGGACGCTCGGCAGCGTTCTTCTTCTCGAACGAGGCGATGGCGCCGGCCTTCTCCATGGTCAGGCCGATATCGTCGAGACCGTTCAGCAGGCAGTGGCGCTTGAAGTCGTCGAGGTCGAAGGTGACCACGCCGCCGTCGGGGCCGCGGATTTCCTTGGCCTCGAGGTCGACCGACACCGTCGCATTGGAGCCGCGCGAGGCGTCGTCCATCAGCTTCTCCAGGTCTTCGGGGCTGACGGTGATCGGCAGGATTCCGTTCTTGAAGCAGTTGTTGTAGAAAATGTCGGCGAACGACGTCGAGATGACGCAGCGAATGCCGAAATCGAGCAGCGCCCACGGCGCGTGTTCGCGGCTCGAACCGCAGCCGAAATTGTCGCCGGCGACCAGGATCTGCGCCTTGCGGTAGGCTGGCTTGTTGAGCACGAAGTCGGGGTTTTCCGAGCCATCGTCCTTGTAGCGCATTTCGGCGAACAGGCCGCTGCCGAGCCCGGTGCGCTTGATCGTCTTGAGATAATCCTTGGGGATGATCATGTCGGTGTCGACATTGACGATCGGCATCGGTGCGGCGACGCCGGTGAGCTTGGTGAATTTTTCCATGGCTTTTGCCCGTTCTTGATCGAATTCGTTGCGTCAGGGTTTGCTGCGCCCGGTTTACACAAAGCCGCCGGCAAATAAAAGGCAACTGTTGGTGCGCGGCCCGATCGAAAGATCGGCGGCAAACGTCTTTAAAACCGGCCGCCGCTGGTGCACCTTGCGCCCATGACCACACAATCGAATATTATCTATGCCAGTGAGCCTGAGCTCGACGTCGCTGAATTCCGCCGCGTGCTGGTCGAATCCACGCTCGGCGAAACACGCCCCGTCGATGACGACGCCCGGCTGCAAGCGATGCTTTCAGGCGCGAACCTGGTGCTCACGGCGCGGCTCGACATCGAAGGCAGGCCGCTGATCGGCGTTATCAGGGCCATCACCGATTTTTCCTGGGTGTGCTACGTCTCAGAGCTCGCCGTGTCGCAATCGGCGCAAGGCGTCGGCATCGGCAAGGGCCTGATGGACGAGGCCCGCCGGCAGCTTGGGCCTTCGGTCGCCATCAGCCTGATCTCGATGCCCGACGCCGTCGGCTTCTACGAGCGTATCGGCATGAAGCGCATGGCCGACGCGTTCTGGTTCTCCCGCGAGGGCTGACGCCGCATCGGGCGCAATTGCCGACCGGGTTGGGCAGTCAAGGCGGGCAAGGTTATCGGGCAATGCGGAACGGTGTTCAGGACCCTGCTGAGCAACGCCTCCTTGCCGCCCTTGACCCGCGCTTCATCCGGTCCACATCCCCAGCATGGGAAATCGCCGATCTCTCATAGGCACCGCCGGCTGGGGAATTCCGTCTCGATACAAGGCTGAGTTTCCGCAGTCCGGTTCGCATCTCGAACGTTACGGAAAACGCTTTCCGGTCGTCGAGATCGACACCTCGTTCTACAAGCCGCACCGCCGCGAGACCTATGAGCGCTGGGCTCACGCCGTGCCGGAGCACTTCCGCTTCGCGGTCAAGGCACCGAAGAGCATGACCCATGAGCATCGCCTCGCCGATTGCGAGGGGCTGACGGAGGACTTTCTCGGGCAGGTCGAAGGTCTCGGCGAAAAGCTGAGCGTGCTTCTGGTGCAGCTGCCGCCGAGCTTGCCCTTCGAGCCGGAGGTCGCCGGCGGTTTCTTCGACATGTTGGGCAAGCGTATCCGGGCAAGGCTGGCATGCGAGCCGCGCCATCCCACCTGGTTCAGTGCCGAGACGGACGCACTGCTGGCCGGTCACCAGGTCGCCCGGGTCGCCGCCGACCCGGCTTCGGTTCCGGAGGCAGCAGGGCCGGGTGGCTGGCCCGGCCTTGCCTATTTCCGCTGGCACGGCGCGCCGCGCATCTACTATTCGGGTTACGATACCGAAACGCTCGACCGGTTTGCGCGGCAAGTGGAAGCAACGGCCGCTTCCGGTGCCGAGGTCTGGGGGATTTTCGACAACACGGCCGCCGGGCATGCACTGGGGAACGCGATGGCTGTCAGTGCGATGGTTGCTTAGACGCTCGCGGGACAGCACCCCCTCTGGCCTGCCGGCCATCTCCCCCGCAAGGGGGGAGATCAGATGCCGCGACCGCTTCGCCAATCGCCGACGTTGCAAGAATGGCGCCTTCGCCGAAGCTGCCAATCTCCCCCCTTGCGGGGGAGATGCCCGGCAGGGCAGAGGGGTGGGCGGGAACTCGACAGTGAGCTTTTGCCGCCTCAAATCACATTCAATTCCCGGAACGCCCTTCCTTCGGCCACTCTGGCGTACCCAAACGCCGAGCAATCCACCGTCCGATACCCGCCATGCACCAACAACTCCGCCAGCGCCTTGCCGACCGCCGGCGCCTGCTGCAGGCCGTGGCCGGAAAATCCGTTGGCAAAGATGAAATTGCCGACCTCGGGATGCGGCCCGATCACCGCGTTCTGGTCGAGCGTGTTGTAGTCGTAGTGGCCGGCCCAGGCGCGTGTCGGCTTGATCGCCTCGAAGGCGGGGATGCGGGTGGCCAGCACCGGCCAGATCACCTCTTCGAACAGCGGCCAGTCGACCTCGAAATCGGCTGGATCGGCGGGACCGTCGCCCTCTTCCGGCTCGGCGCCGCCGGTGAGATAGACCGAGCCTTCCGGCCTGACATAGATGCCGGAGGGATCGACCAGCAGCGGCATGTCGGCGTATTTTTCCCGCGCCTCGAAGACGAAAACGTTGCGCTTGCGCGGCTCGACGGGCAGCACGAGTCCCGCCATGCCGGCCACCTTGCCGGCATTCGGCCCGGCGGCATTGACGACGATGCCGGCTTGCAGTCTTTCGCCATTGTCGAGGTCCATGCCGGTGACGCGGTTGCCCTGCCTTTCGATGCCGGTGACGTCGGCGGCGATGAAATCGATTTGTCTGTCGCGCAGCGCCTTGCGGAACAGCGTCAGCATCGCATGAGCGTCGAACCAGCCCTCGCCGCTGCGGCCGAAGGCGCCGGCGCTGATGCCTTCCGTCGACAGCCACGAAAAGCGCTTTGCCAGCTGGTCGGCATCCTCGAGCAGAATGTCGGCGCCCTCGGCGACCTGCGCCTCGTGGTTGGCTTTCAGGATCGGCAACCCGGCCTCGCCGGCCAGGATGAGATAGCCGCCCTCGCGAAAGCCGATATCGGCATCGGCGCCGAAGGTCTCCTTCAGCCGCCGGAACAGGTTTAGCGTGAACTGCGACAGCCGGATGTTTTCCGGGATCGAGAATTGCTGACGGATCGAGGCCATGGACAGCGTCGTTGCCGCATGGGCGAATTGCGGATCGCGTTCGATCAGCGCAATCGAGCCGGTAAAGCCTTCCTCGCGCAGATAATAGGCGACAGAGGAGCCGACGATGGCCCCGCCGATGATGACAATGTCGTAGCGCACGTTTTCTCCGATCCGGCCGCCGGTATGCTTCACGCCGCCGGCACAATGATCTCGAAGCGCGTGCCGCGTCCGGAGTCAACCAGCGCGATCGTGCCATCATGCGCTTTCAGGAGGGCCAGCACGATGCCGAGGCCCATGCCGGTGCCGCCGGACTCACGGCGCGTGGTGAAGAACGGCTCGAAAATGCGGGCCCTGTTGCTCGGCGAAATACCGGCGCCGTCATCGCTGACCGCAACGGTCGCCTTGCCGTCGGCGGTGGCCGCAGAGAGAAGAACCTGGGTGGCTCCGTGCCTGGCCGAATTGTCGATCAGATTGGCAAGCACGATCGCCGCATTCTCGGCTGATATCCGCAGGCCGATTTCGCCACCCGCCTCAATGTTGACCGCCAGCCGGCCATCGACCGGAAGCAGCGCCAGCGCTGCATCGAGCGATGTGCTTTCGCCGCTCGGCGCCAGATTTTCGGCGCGCGCCAGGTCGAGCAGGCGACGCACCAGCAGATTGAGCCGGCCGGCGTCATTGACGATGTTGCCGGAGAACCGCTTGCGCTCGGCGGCATCCATCGCCTCGCCGGAATCGCGCAGCAGCTCGGCCGCGCCCTGGATCGCCGTCAGCGGCGATTTGAGCTCGTGCGAGACATGGGTGGCAAAAGTCTGGATGCTGTCGGAGCGCGCTTGCAGCTTTTCGGCCATGTCGAGAAAGGCGGCGGACAGCTCCGCCATTTCGCGCGTGCCGTGATGGTCGAGCGGCCGGATCGCGTCGCGGTCGCCGGCGGCGATGCGCCTGGTGCGCTCCATCAGCGCGTAGATCGGCCGGCTGACGGTGCGCAGGAAGACCAGCGCGATCAGCAGCGTGCCGAACAGCATGGCAATGGCCGCCAGCGTCACCTTGCCGCGTTCGCCATAGAGATGTTTGACGATGTTGTTCGGCGTCCGGGAGAGATAGATCACGCCGGCGACGTGGCCAGCGACCGCAATCGGCATGGCGACGAAGACACGAACTTTCGTGCCGCGGCTGACCGAATAGAGCGGCGGCGGCGGCTGATCGGGGATTCGTTGCCTCAATGCGCTGGCATAGCGGCCGGCAAGGGCCTCGCGCACCTCCTCGACATTGGCCAGGGATAGTCCGACCTCGTCGCGCCCGGCAATGACGACGCCCTTGGGATCGAGCAGCCGGAAGCCGGCCAGCGTGGTTTTTTGCGTCGTGTCGAGAATGCCGGACAGTCGCGCGCCGATGGCCGTGAAGGCTGGATCGGTGGCGGCGGCAATGCCGGCGGGCCGGGTCGGCAGCAGATAGTCGGAAGCGAGATCGAGGCTCGGCTCGATCGGCTGGTAAGGCGAGTCGTCGCCGCGGCTGGCATCGCCGCTGTCAGCCTGCATCGGCACCCCTAGCTTCTCCGGGGCAATGGCGGCGTCACTGATATTCTGTGCATAGATGGCGGCGATGACGGCGCCTTGCGCGATCAACTCGCCCTCGGTCTGGCGGATCAGCTGGTTTTCATAAAGCCGGAAGAAGAACAGGCCGACCAGCGGCAGCGCCAGCACCATGATGAGGATGGCGAGAACCACCGTGGCCAGCCTTGGCCGCCATTTGGTGCCGATCCATTTGGCGTCGCTCAGGCGCCGCATCGGCCGAGCCGGAAACCAACGCCATGCACGGTTTCGATGGCGTCGAGACAGCCCGCCGCCGCCAGCTTGGCGCGGATGTTGCGGATGTGGCTATCGACGGTACGGTCGGCGACATGGATGTTGGCGGCATAGGCGCTGGCGACCACCAGGTCGCGGCCCAGCACATGCGCCGGCCGCGCCAGAAATCCTTTCAGGATCGAGAATTCGATCGCCGTCAGCGCCAGCGCCTTGCCGTCGAAACTGGCGCCGTGGCTGGCCGGCACCAGGCTGAGCTTGCCATGCGCAAAGTTCTTGTCATCGGCGGGGTCCGGCGCCACCGGGCGGGCGCGGCGCAGGATGACGTTGACGCGCGCCACCAGCTCGCGCGGGCTGAACGGTTTCGTCACATAGTCGTCGCCGCCCATTTCGAGCCCGAGGATGCGATCGATCTCCTCGTCTCGCGCCGACAGGAACAGTATCGGCACATCGGAGCGCTGCCTCAGCCGCCGGCAGACTTCCAGCCCGTCCATCTCCGGCATGCCGATATCGAGCACGACGAGGTCGGGCTCGCGGCCTTCGATCGCCTGCAGGGCGGCTGCGCCGTCAGCGACGGCCTGCGTCTTCATCCCGGCCCTCTCCAGCGCAAAGCAGATGATCTCGCGAATGTGCGGATCGTCGTCGGCGACCAGGATCTGATGCGGCATGGATCTAACGGTCCGGCACTGAAGGTTGCGAGGGCTGGGTAGGTGGAGGAAGCACGAGCGGACCTCTCTTGTCGAGAACCTGCAGGAGCCTCCAGCCGCGAAAGCTCCAGGCGCGCCACTGCTTCTGCTCGGCGATAGTGTCGTCGATCATCATTTGGTCGGCCAGACAGGTGGTTTGGTTTCCGAATTGGTGCATGTAGAGGCGGTCCAGCGCCGGCATGGCGGCAGCGCCAAGCGAGCGCAGATATTCGGTATCGATAGGCGTGCCGTCGCCGGTCATTTCAAGGGAATGGTCGACATTGAAGTTGGCGATCGCTGCGGCGAAGTTGATGAAGCAGCAGGCATAAAGCGTCGCAGATAACGTCGCAAGATTGGCGGAGAGCAGCCATTCGTTGGATTTTCCAAGCGCGATGCGGGCAATGATCAGTACAAGCCCTGACGCCACCAACCCCATCCAGACGAAGGCGGCGATGCGCCAGTAGGTCAGTGCATAGACGCCGATATAGAGATCGAGCCTGAGAATCGACGAGATGACCAGCACGATGTTCTGTGCCACCCAGGCATAGACCAGCCGGCGGATCAGCGGATCGCCTGAGGTTTCGCTGCCCGGCCGCAGCGCCGCCAGCACGAAGCCGGCGGCCAGCAGCGCGGTGGCGATCAGCGGATACGCGCCGCGATGGGCATAGGCGGCATAGCTCAACCCGTCGGGAAGGGCGACCCCGCCCCAGAGATAGGCGGCGTCGAGCCCGGTCTGCAGCGCAAACAGGGCATTGAAGACGATCAGCGCGCGCAAGATCGCGGCCTTGCCGAAGACGACGGCCTCGATCGTTGTCGCTGGTTTAGTCGCGGCCGGTGCGGCCACAGCTGCAGGCGGCGTCAAAGGTGGAAGGCGGCGTGGAAGGCGGCGCGGGAAACGCGGCAGGCGAGGCCGCAGGAAAGCCCAGACGCCGGCGAGCACGAACAGCCAGAAGACGATCCGCGCCAGTTGGATGAGATCGAGCAGCTTCATCAGGTCGATCAGCGACAGCCAGTATTCGATGACCGGATTGGCGGCGCCGAACAAGAACAGGAACACCGCGCCCAGCGTCACCGGCATGACCCAGACGATGATGGACGCCAGGTGGATGCGGCGGCCGCCAAGCCGGCGCACCGTGCGGCGCCATTGGAAAAAGTCACGGATAAGGCGCAGCGGCGCCGCCAGCAGGAACAGCGCGACCTGGCCGGCAATGCGGGCGATGCCGTGCCGCAGCCGCCCGGACAGGGACAGCGCAAACACCACCAGCGCCACGACAGCTATCGCCACCGACAGCGGGCTGACGTTCTCGGCCAGCGGCAGCAGCGCGACGAACAAAGCGGCCGGCTTGAGCCAGGGTCGGGTGGAATTCAGCGCGGCAGGATGCACAGCGACCACCGCGCCGGCGATCAGGATGGCAAACAGCAGCACCGTGATCCCGGCGGGCTGGCCGTAAAAGAAAAAATCCGCCAGCGCCACGAGCAGGACGGCGATGCCGAAGCGGCTGGAAAAGCTTGCAAACGATGTCATGCGCGGATTTTCCTGATGGGCTGGGTCCGCTCGGCCGGTGGGCGGATAAAAGGGAGCAGGCTCGCTTCCAGGTAAGGGCGGGCCTCCGGGGCGGATCGACCAACCACCAGCTTTCGCTGCGCAGGCGATAGGGCAAGGACCAAAGGTGAGCGTTTCGCTGTTGCATGCCGCTGTTGTCGCGGGCTCGCATGGAAACGGCGGGGCGGAGCGGAGGAGGTTTTCCGCAGGGATGTGCAGTTTTCGTGCAGGACCTGCGCTTACGGCCGGGGCGCTCCCCCCATCTTTCCGGACGTTGGCGCTGTCCCAGCCAGGCTCCTTTCCTCTCCCTCCGGAGGGGGGAGAGGTGGCTCGGCGAAGCCGAGACGGAGTGGGGGAACCACCTGGCAGTCGCCGCGAACGGACATCGGAAGGGCATTCGGTGCAAACATCGCCTCGCCTTGCGCCCCAAGGGTCGACATCCACTCCGTCGACCCCCACTCCGTCCCGCATCCCTCGACACCACTACCCCCAACGACCGGGGCGGGATCAT
>NZ_JAMYOJ010000032.1:0-57206 GCF_040319795.1 Mesorhizobium sp. M0862 | reverse complement strand
GGACGACCTGCGCGAGCACAAGAAGCTCGCTCTGCGCCAAGCCGCATGACCAGCATCATGGCCGCCCCATTTTGCAGAACTTGACGCACACAACCTGCTTCACGCGAAGGGTGTGCCCTTTGCGCTCCGGAAACATCAACCGCAATCAAAGGAAATCATCATGACCAACACCAAGACCACCTTGCTGATAGCAGTCCTTCTGCTCGGTTCTTTCATGGGCGCCACCCAGGCGGCCTCCCTGAAGGCCGCGCCGGTCAAGCCATCTTCGGCCGGCGTCATCACGGCTCCGAGCGGCGGTGCAACCGAGGACCATTACTGCAAGAACGGCCACGCCAAATTTGCCAATTGCAGCGCCGACTTCATCGCGGCCTGCAAGCAGGTCGGCGGCACCATGTCGGATGTCCAGGGCTGGGGTGGGCGTACTTGCTTCACGCCCTCCTGATACCGTCTCAGGTCAGGCCGCTCCGTCGGCCCCTGGCTTCGTCATGATGCTGCCCGGAAAACCCCGCTTCGGCGGGGTTTTCTGCGTTTCATCCCTCCGTGAGCAATAAACATGACGGTGAAAGTTAACTTTTGTTAACTTGACTTGATGGGACCATCGGGCGTTTGCGAGAGGTCATCACAACAACAGGAGCTACGATGTCCGCAACCACCGACGCCTCCCGCGGCAGACTGATCATTCCGGTGTTTGGCCGCCTGTACTCGTCGCTGCATGACGGCGCCGAAACCCTTCTGCGCGTCGTCGCCGGCGGGTTTCTCACCATTCACGGCTCGCAGAAGATCACCAACCCTTTCGGCGCCGCCGAGATGGTCGAAGGCCTCGGCTTCTATCCCGGCGCGTTCTGGTCGTTGCTTTTGTCCTGCACCGAATTCTTCGGCGGCATTCTGATCGCCATCGGCCTGTTGACTCGGCCCGCCGCCTTTGCCGGCATGATCGTGCTGCTGGTCACCGTCTGGTTCCACTGGATCACTGTCGGCCAGGGCTTTTCCGGCGCTGAAAAGTCGCTTCTATGGGCGGCGATCCTGCTGTTCTTCGTTATCCGCGGCGGCAACCACCAGTCGGTCGACGCGCGCATCGGCAAGGCGTTCTGAAGGGTCTATAAGAGGGTGGCAGCGACGACGCGTCACCCTTTGCCTTTGGCCCAAAACGGACTATGAAACGGCTTCAGCCAAGCTTTCGAGCGCCGGAGCCAGCCATGACCGAAATCCTGCAGATCCCCAAGCTCGTGGTCGTCTTCGGCGGCTCCGGCTTCGTCGGCCGCCACATCGTGCGGGCGCTGGCCAAGCGCGGCTACCGCATCAGGGTGGCGGTGCGCCGGCCCGATCTGGCGGGACATCTGCAGCCGCTCGGCAATGTCGGCCAGATCCAGCCGGTGCAGGCCAATGTGCGCGTGCGCTGGTCGGTCGACCGCGCCGTGCAGGGCGCCGACCATGTCGTCAATCTGGTCGCCATCCCGCATGAAAGCGGCCGGCAGAAATTCAACACCGTGCACGAATTCGGCGCCCGCGCCGTCGCCGAAGCCGCACGCTCGGTCGGCGCAGGGCTCACCCACATCTCGGCGCTGGGCGCCGACCTCAACGCCGAATCCGACTATGCCCGCACCAAGGCGCTCGGCGAAAAGGCCGTCCTGGAGACGATCCCGGACGCCGTCATCTTCCGTCCGTCGATCAATTTCGGACCGGAGGACAGTTTCTTCAATCGCTTCGCCGACATGGCGCGCTATTCGCCGGTGCTGCCGCTGATCGGCGGCGGCCAGACCAAGTTCCAGCCGGTCTATGTCGGCGATGTCGCCGAAGCCGTGGCGCGTTCGGTCGAGGGCAAGGTCAAGGGCGGCCAGATCTATGAACTCGGCGGGCCGCAAGTGCTCACCTTCAAGCAGTGCATGGAAGAACTGCTCACTGTCATCGAGCGCAAGCGGCTCCTGGTACCGGTGCCGTGGTGGATGGCCAATCTGCAGGCCTCGATCCTCGGCCTGCTGCCCAACCCGTTGCTGACCAAGGACCAGGTGCTGCTGCTGCGCCAGCCCAACATCGTGTCGGAGGAAGCCAACAAGGCCAACCGGAACCTTGCCGGCCTCGACATCCAGCCGCAGTCTATCGGCACCATCCTGCCCAGCTATCTCTGGCGCTTCCGCGCCGCAGGCCAGTTCCAGCGCAAGCCCGCCGGTATCGCGTAACAAGGCGTTGCGCCGTTAAACGCGCCGCGTCACCTGCATCGGCAGGCCGCCTTGCGGCTGTGTCGTCAGTTTCTGCACCGGCCACGGCTTGGTCTCGGCGGTCACATCGAAGCGGAAGCGCGACAGCATGATGGCCAGCGCAATGATCGCCTCCTGCATGGCGAAGCTGGCGCCGATGCAGATGCGCGGACCGGCGCCGAACGGCAGATACTGGAAGCGGTCGATCTTCTCGCGGTTTCCCGGATGGAAGCGTTCGGGCATGAAGGCGTCGGGCATGTCCCACAGTTTTCTGTGGCGGTGGACGACCCAAGGCATCACCAGTACGGCCGCGCGCTTGGGGAGCACCAGATCGTTCCAGGTCTCCGTCTCGATCGGCTCGCGGTTGATCGACGGCGCCGGCGGATAAAGCCGCAGCGCCTCCTCGAAGGCGGCGCGGGTGAACGGCATTGCGTCGAGCCATTTCGTTGGGTCGGGTTCGCGCGCCAGCACGGCCTCGATCTCGCGCTCGACCTTTTCACGCTCCCACGGCGCTTCGGCGAGGCAGTAGATCGTCCAGCCCAGTGCCCGCGCGGTGGTCTCGTGGCCGGCGCCGATGAAGGTGATGATGTTGTCCTCGACTTCCGCCCGCGTCAGCCCGTCGGGGCCTTCGGCGCGCAGCAGAAGCGTCAGGAAATCCTGCGGCGCGGTGTCGGGGTCGCGCTTCAGCCGCTCCTCGCGCATCTTGACCGTATCGGTGACGATCTTGCGGAAATAGGCCATGGTCTTGCGGCCGCGGATGCGGGTCAGCCGCGGCAGCCATTCGGGCGCGCGCAACAGGTCGAGCGGATCGACACGGCCCATCGTTTCGAACAGGCGGTCGATCTCCTGCGCGAAACTGCCGGGCTCGCCCGCAATCTCGCCCGAAAACAGCGTCTCGGCCAGGATATCGTAGGTGAGCAGCGTCATGTCATGGGCGACATCGGTCATGCCGCCTTCGTCATAGCGGGCGACGAACTGCATCGTGCGGCGCAGCATCGGCTCGGCGAAGCCGAAGATATGCCGCGGCGTGAACACCGGCGCCATCGCCTTGCGCGAGCGCTTCCACACCTCGCCTTCGGCGGTCAACAGCCCGTCGCGCAAGATCGGTCGCAGGATCATCTGGCGCACCGTCGCCATCTTGTAGTTCTTGGCGTTGTCGATCAGCACGTGGCGGATAAGGCCGGGATCGTTGGCGACGATCAGATGCCCGCCGACGCCATTCGCCGAAATCCAGGGCTCGTTGTAGGTGTGCTCGCCCCACAGTTCGAGCGGATTGCGGTAGACGATCCGCATCATCTCCAGCGTCGAAGGCGGCGTCGTGCGCGGCCTGGGCGCCGGCGGCACGAAGGGGACGGGCTGCGTGTCCATGAGGTGCTCCGCTGATAGCTCAGATGTAGTGGCTGGCAATCCGGGCGTCCATGTGACCGAACGGCAAACTGAAACGCTGTAGCGAGAATGCCTCGACAGACAATCTGTTCATCGGATCGTGACCGCCTGTGAAACGCTCGCGCCTTGTCCAATAGGGCACTCTGCCGTAGGTGATAGTCACTAACAGATACTGCCACCAGGAGAGCCCGCTTGAAGCACCAGCTGAACATCATCATCGGCAGCACGCGGCCGGGCCGCGCCGGGCCGGTCTTCGCCCATTGGCTGGAGGATTTTGCCCGCGAGCACGGCAAATTCGAACCGGTGCTGACCGACATTGCCGCATTCCAGCTGCCGGTTCTGGACGAACCGCACCATCCGAAACTCGGCAAATACGAGAAGGACCATACGAAGGCCTGGTCGAAGGCAATCGACGCCGCCGACGCCTTTGTCTTCGTGGCGCCGGAATACAATTATTTCGTCGCTCCGGCGATCGTCAACGCGATCGATTATCTATCGCGCGAGTGGAAATACAAACCTGCCGCCATCTTCAGCTATGGCGGGGTTTCCGGAGGCCTGCGCGCCGCGCAGGCGCTGAAGCCGCTGCTGACCGCGGTGGGCGTCATGCCCATCTCGGAAGGCGTCGCGCTGCCGATGTATCAGAAACTGCTGGAGAGCGACGGCTCCTTCCAGGCTAGTGAGCAGGTAGAGGGTGGGACCAAGACCATGCTGGACGAGCTCTCGCGCTGGAGCGGGGCGCTGAAGCCGATGCGGGCTGCGTAACGCAGCCGGCCCCGGCTTGCTCATGCCATAAAGAGGTGGAATGGTCGGCAGGTGACTGAGCCGGGGGCGGTTCGATTTGCGCCTGTTGTTTGCCTTGCTGTTGATGCTTGCGACCACCGCCACGGCGGTGGCGGAGCGGCGCGTGGCGCTGGTCATTGCCGATAACGACTACCGGCTGGTGCGGAAGCTCGCCAATCCGGTCAATGACGGCGAGGCGATGGAAGCGGCGCTGAAGACGCTTGGATTCGAGGTCGTTCTCGAAACCAACCGTGATCTCAGGCGCATGCGCCGTGCGCTCGATGATTTTCGCGAGGATGCCAAGGGCGCCGACGTGGCGCTGGTGTATTTCTCCGGCCATGGCGTCGAAATCTCCGGCGACAACCGGCTGCTGCCGGTCGATGCCGATGCCTCCTCGCTCGATCGGCTGGAAAAGACCAGCCTGCCGTTGGAAGAGGTGCGCGACGCGGTGGCCGCCACGGCCAAGGTCGGGCTGATCGTGCTCGACGCCTGCCGCAGCGATCCGTTCACGGGCGGCAGCGGCGACGGACGCGGCGCGACATCGCTGATCAAGGGCCTTGTGGACAAGATCAAGCCGGGCCTCGGACGCGTCGGCAAGGCGGAAAACATCCTGTTCGCCTTTTCGGCGGCGCCCGGCGAGACGGCTGCCGACGGTACCGGTGCGAATTCGCCCTTTACAGCGGCGCTGACCAAATATCTCGGCACCGACGGGCTCGAAATCCGCTCGGTGCTGACGCTGGTGCAGCAGGAGGTCTACGACCTTTCGCGCGGGAAACAGCTGCCCTACGTCGAGAGCGGGCTGCCGAAGCTGTTCTTCGCCTCGGCGGCCAAGGAACAATTGCCGGAGCGCGAGCGGCTGCTGCTTGCCATGGCCGATGTGACGCCGGAAATGCGCGGCGCGGTCGAGCGTGTCGCCAGCGATGCCGACATGCCGCTGGCGCCGCTCTATGGCGCGCTGATCAGTTCCGACACCAGCCATCTCTCCGGCGAAAGCCTGGACGCCAAGCTGCGCGAGGCCGCCGACGCCTTCGTCAAGGTGCGCGGCGAGATGAAGACGCTGGCCGCCGACGACCCGCAGGTGACCGAACTGCGCCGCCAGGCCGAGGAACAGTTGGCGCTCGGCGCTTTCGATGGTGCACGCGTGATCCTCGCCAAGGCCGCCGACGTCGACAATGTCTCGCGCCAGGCGTTGAAGGCCAATTTCGTCAGCCGCACCCTGTCCGAAGCCGCGACGCTATTTCTCTCGGGCGCCGCGGCGCGCGCCACCCTCGACTATGCCACCGCCATCAAGGACTATGAAACGGTGCTGGCGCTCTATGGCGAAGCCGGACAGACCTCTCTCAGCCTGGAACAGGCCGACCGCCAAAGCCGCACGCTGGAAGAGCTCGGCATCCTCTACACAACGATTGGCAAAACCGACGCCGCCGGCCGCGCCTTTGCGGCGCTGGTCGCCAATCTTGAGCAGCGAGCGCGTCAAGAAACCGATCCGAGCGTCAAGCGGGACCTCGCCATCGGCCATATCAAGTTCGCCAACATCAAGATGGCGCAAGGCGATCTGCCGGCCTCCCTGCAAAACTATGAGGCGGCCAGGGACATGCTGCAGGATCTGACTGCAAGGGTCCCTGACAAAAAAGACTGGCTCGGCGATCTGGCCATGGCCAATGACAAGATCGGCAACGTACTGGCGACGCAAGGCGATGCGGGTGCGGCAGCCCAAGCCTATCGGCAAAGCCTGTCCATCAAGCAGCAATTGGCCGACGCCGAGCCGAACAGCGTCTATCTGCTGCGCGGCCTGACCATTACCTACGACGAAATCGGCGGTCTTGCCCGCACCGCCGGCCAGCTGGATGGCGCCCAGACTGCATTCGAAGAGAGCCTGAGAATTCGGCTGGCGCTGGCGCAGAACAACCCCGACGACCCCAGGCATCAGCGCGCCGTCTCCGTCAGCTACACAAGGATCGGCGACGTCCTGCGCGAGCGTGGCGACGCTGCGGGCGCGCTCGACGCCTACCACAAGAGCCAAATAATCGCCGAAGCGCTGGTGCGCCGCGACTCAAACGACACCGATTTGAAGCGCGACCTGTCGGTCGGTTACGCCAAGATCGGCAATGCTTACGGCGACCAGAAGGACTGGCCACTCGCGTTGGAGGCCTACCAGCAAGCGCTGGCCACGGCGCGAGACCTTGCCGCAAGCGACCCAGGCAACACCGACTGGCAGCGCGACCTATCGGTCTGTTTGGAAAAAATTGCCGGCGTGTTTGATGCCCAGGGCAATATCGCCGGTGCTTTGCAGAACTATCAGGACAGTCTCGTTATTGCCAACCGGTTGGCAAATCTCGACCCGGGCAATTCCGACTGGCAGCGCGACCTGTCGATCACGTTCGAGGAAATAGGCCTGCTGGAGACCAAGCAGCGCCACTATGATGGCTCGAAGAAGGCCTTCGAAGCCAGCCTGGCCATCCGCCAGCGGTTGGCCCTGTCCGATCCGGACAATGCGATCTGGCAATTCGATCTGGTACAGGCCTACATCAACTATGCCTATGTGGCGAAGAATCCGAAGGCTGTGTTGTCGCAGGCGCTAGACCTGACGCTGGAGCTTGACCGCACAGGCAAACTGGCGCCGAGGGACAAACCCACGATCAGATATCTGCGCCGACTTCTGGCCAAATTGAAAGCCGCGAAAAAATAGCCGGCTGCCAGCTCGGGATTCAGCCCTGAAATCCCCGCAAACCTTGGAAAAATCGCCTTTTGCGCCTATATCTAGGACATCAAAGCGGCGTGATTCGAAGCCATTTTTTCGCGCTGAGCATGCGGCATCAATCAGACAGGTTTTCATGAGCGATCAAAGCGACAACGCCAACGGCGCTGAGGCCGAATACGGCGCCGATTCCATCAAGGTTTTGAAGGGGTTGGACGCTGTCCGCAAGCGGCCGGGCATGTATATCGGCGACACCGATGACGGCTCGGGCCTGCATCACATGGTCTATGAGGTGGTCGACAACGCCATCGACGAGGCGCTGGCCGGCCATGCCGATCTGGTCACGGTGACGCTCAATCCCGACGGTTCGGTCACCGTTATCGACAATGGCCGCGGGATTCCGACCGATATTCACACTGGCGAAGGCATTTCGGCGGCCGAAGTGATCATGACGCAGCTGCATGCCGGCGGCAAATTCGACCAGAATTCCTACAAGGTGTCTGGCGGCCTGCACGGCGTCGGCGTCTCGGTGGTCAACGCGTTGTCGGCCTGGCTGAAGCTGAAAATCCGCCGCAACGGCCAGATTTTCGAGATGAGCTTCACGCATGGCAATGCCGATGCGCCGCTCAAGGCGACCGGCAGCTATGAGCAGAACAAGCAGCCCGGCACCTATGAGGGCCGCAGCGGTTCCGAGATCACCTTCTTTCCGTCGTCCGAAACCTTCACCATGGTCGAGTTCGACTTCGGCACGCTGGAGCACCGGCTGCGCGAGCTCGCCTTCCTGAATTCCGGCGTGCGCATCATTTTGACCGATGCCCGCCATGCCGATCTCGTGCGCCACGAGTTGCACTATGATGGCGGCCTGGAAGAGTTCGTCAAATATCTCGACCGGGTCAAGAAACCGCTGATCGACAAGCCGATCGCCATCAAGGCCGAGCGCGACGGCATCACCGTCGAAGTGGCGATGTGGTGGAACGACAGCTACCACGAGAACGTGCTGGCCTTCACCAACAACATCCCGCAGCGCGATGGCGGCACCCATCTGGCCGGCTTCCGTGGCGCGCTGACGCGCCAGATCACCGGCTATGGCGAATCGTCGGGCCTGACCAAGAAGGAAAAGGTGGCGCTGATCGGCGACGACTGCCGCGAAGGCCTGACGGCGGTGCTGTCGGTCAAGGTTCCCGATCCGAAATTCTCCTCGCAGACCAAGGACAAGCTGGTCTCGTCAGAGGTGCGGCCCGTGGTCGAAGGCCTGGTCAACGAGGCGCTTGGCACCTGGCTGGAAGAACACCCGACCGAGGGCAAGGTGGTCATCGACAAGGTGATCCAGGCGGCTGCGGCGCGCGAAGCCGCGCGCAAGGCCCGCGACATCACCCGCAAAAGCTCGCTCGGCGTCACCTCTCTGCCCGGCAAGCTTGCCGACTGCCAGGAACGCGACCCGGCGAAATCCGAAATCTTCATCGTCGAGGGTGACTCGGCCGGCGGCTCCGCCAAGGGCGGCCGTTCGCGCCAGAACCAGGCGATCCTGCCGCTGCGCGGCAAGATCCTCAATGTCGAGCGCGCCCGCTTCGACCGCATGCTCGGCTCCGAGATGATCGGCACGCTGATCACCGCGCTCGGCACCTCGATCGGCAAGGACGAGTTCAACGCCGACAAATTGCGCTACCACAAGATCATCCTGATGACCGACGCCGACGTCGACGGCGCCCATATCAGGACCTTGCTGCTCACCTTCTTCTTCCGCCAGATGCCGGAGCTGATCGAGCGCGGCCATCTCTACATCGCCCAGCCGCCGCTCTACAAAGTGACGCGCGGAAAAAGCTCGCAATACATCAAGGACGAGAGCGCCTTCGAGGAATTCCTGATCGGCTCCGGGCTGGAAGAGGCGTCGCTGACGCTTGCCTCCGGCGAGGCGCGGGCCGGACAGGATCTGCGCGGCTCGATCGACGATGCACTGGCAGTACGCCAGCTCATCAACGGGCTGCATACGCGCTACAACAGGGGTGTGGTCGAACAGGCGGCGATCGCCGGCGCGCTCAATGCCGACGTGTTGAACGATCTCGGCCGCGCCAACGCCATGGCCGAGCGCGTCGCCCAGCGCCTCGACATCATTGCCGAAGACACCGAGCGCGGCTGGACCGGCCGGCTGTCGACCTCCAATGAGGGCGTCGGCGGCTACGTGTTCGAACGCACGGTGCGCAGCGTCAAGGAATTCGCGCAGCTCGATGCCGGGCTGATAAATTCGGCCGACGCACGCCAGCTCGACCGCTATGCCCCGCGCCTCATGGAAGTCTATGGCGAGCCGCCGGTGCTGCGCCGCAAGGATGTCTCCGAAGTCATTTCGGGGCCGCTGGCGCTGCTCAACGCGGTGTTTGCGACCGGCCGCAAGGGCCTGACCATGCAGCGCTACAAGGGCCTCGGCGAGATGAATGCCGAGCAGCTGTGGGAAACCACGCTCGACCCGAATGTGCGCTCGCTGCTGCAGGTCAAGGTCAATGACGCTACCGATGCGGATTCGCTGTTTTCGCGGCTGATGGGCGACGAGGTCGAACCGCGGCGCGAATTCATCCAGGACAACGCGCTGTCAGTTGCCAATCTGGACATTTGAGGGCTGGGGGCCTTGCCGCCGGAGCTCCACTCCGGGTCAGGCCTTTGGCTCCAGCTTCCGACCAAGGTCCACCGCGTCGCGCAGCACTTGCAGATGCGAGCGCGGCGCGGTGCCCGCCGGCAGGGCGATTTCGACGCCGTTTGCCGTCGATGACCAATAAAGCGTGTGGGTGAAGATACGGCCAAGTGAGCTGCGAAGCTCGACCTGGATGTTCTCCACACCGGGGCCGAAATTTTCCGTCATCGGACCGGAAATCGGATCGCCTGTCGCCCAGCCATTGCCGCGGTCGTAGACGTTCGTCCAGCGCGTTGCCGCAAACACCGCGCCATGATGCACCGCGCGCTGCGCCTTGCCTGCTTGGCTGTGTCCTTCCTGGTAAAGCACGGTGCCGCCGGCGCGCCCGTCATCGGCAATCGGCGGGCAGGCCGAGAACAGGCGCTCGGCAAGGCCACGCCTGAATTCCGCGAGATTGTAGGTCACCAGGAATTCGCTGTGGGAGAGCGGACTGCCAAGCGTGACGAAATCGCTGATCTTCCAGGGCAGCGGGTGGTCGGCGTCCTTGGTCCGAAGCTGCTGGTAGAGCGCCCATTGGCCGCGCCGGAACCCGGCGAGGTCTTCAAGATTGTTTGGCCACGCTGACCCATCAGAGCCGAGCGTTGCCTTGTCGATGGCCTCGACCGCCGCCAGTTTGGCCTTGTCGCGGACCGCTTCCAGCCTTCGCGGCCGGAACTCGGCCCACAGGATCTGCAGCAAATCATAGGCGATGATCGACCCAAGGCTGTGCGAGACCAGCACGATGCGGTCGTAAGCATCGTCCTTCATCAGCGTCTTGAGCAACGTCAGGCCTCTGTCGCGGATCAGCGCACGCTTCTCGATCGTCGCCGCCTCGGCGCGCACATAAGCGGCGACGTCACCGAAATAGGGCAGGGCGAACTGATCCACCGCCCAGATGACAAAAGAAGCGAGGGTGGTGATCATCAGGCCGGTCGTCAAGGTAACGGCCTGTTGCCAGACCGATGTTGCCAGCACGAGTGCTGCGCCCAGAATGACGATAACGATCAGAAGTGTGGCGACGTAAAGCTTGCGGGCGTCGAGCGGAATGTCGGCGGGCTTGCGCCACAACAGGTTCGTCACCCAGGCGGCCAGCCGGCCGCGCGTCGTGCCTTGCGTGATGTCGGCCCAATAAAGCTCGTAGAAATCGGTACGGCGGCCATCGACGTCGTAGGGCGTGGTGATGCGGCGCAGCTCGTGTGACTTGGTCCGGCTGTCGGGCGTGATCCAGCTCCGGTTGATCGTGGCGCCGGAAACGGCCGGATCGGGAATCTGGGCGTAGGGTGGAGCACGGGTGGGATCGCTGCTCCAGACCGCCTGGACGAATCCCCTCAGCGTACCCATCGGCCGCTGCTCGCCCATGCCATGCACGATCACCACCGCCTGGCCGGGCTGCGCCTTTTTGTAAGCCAGCGATGCGACAGTCTTGGGCATCAGCGTCTCCGTTGACGACATCCGACGGCGGGATCGCTCATGCTACCCCCGGCTCACCGAGCCAACAATACACGGCAGCCCATGTGGAACTCCGTGAACCAATCCACAGTTTCGCAGTCGTGCCTCGGGCCGCGCGGAAAATAGTTCCGTTCCCGGCAAGCAAATCATTTCATTGCCCTTCGGAACGGAAATCGCTCAGGAACATTGTGACGACATCGATCAATTTCTCGCAGGGAGGCTCTTTATGGGACGCGGTATTTTGCTCTGGTTGCTCGGTATTCCGATCCCGATCATCATTCTCATTATGCTGTTCGTACGGTAGGAGGCGTCGATGCAGTCCACCGTATCGGCTGTCGACGTATCCGCCTCAACAGAATCCTCCGCCCCGGCCGTCAGCTGGGGTCCGATCGTCGCCGGCGCCTTCGCGGCCTCGACGCTGACCTTCATCCTCATGCTGCTCGGTTCGGGGCTGGGGCTGACCATGGTCTCGCCGTGGTCCGGCGCCAGTGCCTCGCTGACCACCTTCGCGGTGTCCGGCGCCATCTGGCTCATCATCGTGCAATGGCTGTCCTCCGGGGTCGGTGGCTATCTTGCCGGACGCCTGCGCACCAAATGGGTCGGCATCCACACCGACGAGGTCTATTTCCGTGACACCGCGCACGGCCTCCTCGCCTGGGCGCTGGCGACATTGCTGGTCGTCGGCATTCTCGGGTCGGCGCTGTCGGCAGTGCTTGGTTCAGGCGTACAGGCGGCTTCTACTGTTGCCTCGGGCGCCGCCATGGGTGCTTCGGCCGGCGCGTCCGCCAATGCCGGCAGCGCACCGACCGACAATGCGACATCCTATCTCGTGGATACGCTGTTCCGTCCGGCTGATGCCGCCAGGCTCGCGGCGGCCAATCCGGACAGCGATGCCGCGGCGGTCGGACAGGCCTCGCGCATCCTCATCGCCAGTGCGGCGGCAGGCGAAATTTCGGCTGACGACAAGACCTATCTGTCGCAGCTGGTTGCCGCCCGCACCGGTGTCTCCGAGGCCGACGCCAAGGCACGTGTAGACGCCCTGGTGGCCAGGGTCGAGGACGCCAAGGTCAAGGCCAAGCAGGCCGCCGACGCCGCCCGGAAAGGCAGCGCCACCTTCGCCCTGCTTGGCGCCCTGTCGCTGGTTATCGGCGCCTTCATCGCCAGCGCTGCGGCAGCACTGGGCGGCAGGCAGCGCGACGACGAGGAAGCGGTTTTCCTGACCAGCCGCTAACCGGTCTTCAACATCGAAAAGCCCGGTCGAACCGGGCTTTTTGTTTCCGATGATGGACCGACAACCTTCCAGTGGAAGGTTGCGGCGGGGTCAGTG
Source organism: Mesorhizobium sp. M0862 (assembly GCF_040319795.1). NCBI lineage: Bacteria > Pseudomonadati > Pseudomonadota > Alphaproteobacteria > Hyphomicrobiales > Phyllobacteriaceae > Mesorhizobium > Mesorhizobium sp. M0862. Next base: position 44,709 of record NZ_JAMYOJ010000032.1, on the reverse strand, counting down.
ATCCATGGCCTTGACGATTTCCTCGGTCATCTTCTTGGCGTCGCCGAGCAGCATCATGGTGCCGTCCTTGTAGAACAGCGTGTTGTCGATGCCGGCGTAGCCCGAGCCGAGCGAGCGCTTGACGAACAGGCAGGTGCGGGCCTTGTCGACGTCGAGGATCGGCATACCGTAGATCGGCGACGACTTGTCGTCGCGGGCGGACGGATTGGTGACGTCATTAGCGCCGATGACATAGGCGACATCGGCCTGCGCGAACTCGGAGTTGATGTCTTCCAGTTCGAACACTTCGTCATAGGGAACATTGGCTTCGGCGAGCAGCACGTTCATGTGGCCGGGCATGCGGCCGGCCACGGGGTGGATGGCGTATTTGATATCCACGCCATTGGCCTTGAGCTTGTCGGCCATTTCGCGCAGCGCGTGCTGGGCCTGGGCGACCGCCATGCCGTAGCCCGGCACGATGATGACCTTCTGTGCGTTCATCATCAGATAGGCAGCGTCGTCGGCCGAGCCCTGCTTGACCGTGCGTTCGATGCCGTCATCGGCAACCGCCACGGTCTCGCCGCCGAAGCCGCCGAGGATGACCGAGATGAACGACCGGTTCATGCCCTTGCACATGATGTAGGACAGGATGGCGCCGGACGAGCCGACCAGCGCGCCGGTGATGATCAACGCCAGATTGCCAAGCGTGAAGCCGAGTGCCGCGGCGGCCCAGCCGGAATAAGAATTCAGCATCGAGACGACGACCGGCATGTCGGCGCCGCCGATCGGGATGATCAAGAGGACGCCGAGCGCCAGCGACGCCGCGACGATCAGCCAGAATACCAGCTTGGCCTCGGTGGTGACCAGAAGCACGATCAGCACGATCAGCGCGATGCCGAGGACCGCGTTGATGATGTGACGGCCGCCGATCATGATCGGCTTGCCCGACATGCGGCCATCGAGCTTGAGGAAGGCGATGACGGAGCCGGTGAAGGTGATGGCGCCGATGGCAACGCCAAGGCTCATCTCGATCAGCGCCTGGGCGTGGATGTCGCCATTCGTGCCGATGCCGAAACTTTCCGGCGCGTAGATGGCGGCTGCCGCGACCATGACGGCGGCAAGGCCGACCAGCGAGTGGAAGGCGGCGACCAGCTGCGGCATCGACGTCATGGCGATGCGGCGCGCTGTAACGGCGCCGACGCCGCCGCCGATGGCTAGACCAAGCACGATCAGGCCGAAGCGCCCGGCGGACGGAGTCGCCAGCGCCAGCGTGGTGGCGATGGCAATGCCCATGCCGATCATGCCGTAGAGATTGCCTTGGCGGCTGGTGGTCGGATGAGATAGGCCGCGAAGCGCCATGATGAACAGGACGCCAGAGACCAGGTAGAGGAAGGACGCGAAGTTGGCGTTCATGGCGCTCTACCGGTCCTTCTTCTTGTACATGGCCAGCATGCGCTGGGTGACCAGGAAGCCGCCAAAGATGTTGACCGAGACCAGCATCAGCGCGACGAAGCCGAAGCCGGTGGCAATGCCGGAGGCCGAGATGCCGACGGCCAGCAGCGCGCCGACGACGATGACCGAGGAGATGGCGTTGGTGACCGCCATCAGCGGCGTGTGCAGCGCCGGCGTCACCGACCAAACGACGTAGTATCCGACGAAGATCGCAAGTACGAAGATGGCGAAGCGGAAGACGAAGGGATCGATGGCGCCGCCGGACAGTGCGTGCGCGGCATCGCCCGCCGCATCGACGCCACCGGGCGCGTTGGCCAGGTTCTGCACAGCCAGCCGGACGGCGGCACTTGCCTGGTCGAGCTGATCGAGGGCTTTCTGCAAGGTCTGATCCATCACGCGATCCCCTTCGGCTTGGCGGCGGACTTGCCGGCAGTGGCTTTGTCGGACGCCTTTTTCGGTGCAGCCTTCTTCGGCGTGGCATCAGCCACCATGGTCTCGGCCGGCATGGCCGCCGGTTCGATATGGGGCTGTTCCGCCGCCTTGGCGAAGGCCGGATGCACCACGCGGCCAGCGTCGGTCAGCATCGTCGCCTTAACCAGATCGTCTTCGCGGTTGATGGCGAGCGTCTTGCTGGTCTTGTCGACCAGCGTCTCGAGGAAGGCGAACAGGTTCCTGGCGTAGAGCAGCGAGGCCGATGCGGCGACGCGGCCGGGCACGTTGAGGTGGCCGACGATCTTAACGTTGTTGGCCGTCGTCACCACCTGACCCGCAACCGCGCCTTCGACATTGCCGCCGCGCTCGACGGCGAGGTCGACGATCACCGAACCCGGCTTCATCGAGGCGACCATCGCCGCCGACACCAGCTTCGGCGCCGGCCGGCCGGGGATCAGCGCCGTGGTGATGACGATGTCCTGCTTGGCGATGTGCTCAGCGGTGAGCGCTGCCTGCTTGGCCTGGTACTCCTTCGACATTTCCTTGGCGTAGCCGCCGGCGGTCTCGGCCGCCTTGAACTCCTCGTCCTCGACGGCGAGGAACTTTGCGCCAAGCGACGCCACCTGTTCCTTGGCGGCGGGACGAACGTCGGTGGCGGTGACGACAGCGCCGAGACGGCGCGCCGTGGCGATCGCCTGCAGGCCGGCAACGCCGACGCCCATGATGAAGATCTTCGCCGCCGGCACGGTGCCGGCCGCAGTCATCATCATCGGCAGCGCGCGGTCATACTCCGATGCGCCGTCAATCACGGCCTGGTAGCCGGCGAGATTGGCCTGCGACGACAGCACATCCATCGACTGGGCGCGGGTGATGCGCGGCATGAATTCCATCGAGAAGGCGGTGATCCCAGCCTCGGCAAGCGCCGCGACCGCGGCATCATTGCCGTAGGGATCCATGATGGCAATGACCGCCGCACCCGATTTGTAGCCCTTCAACTCGGCATCGGTCGGCCGGCGCACCTTCAGCACTACATTCGCCCGGCTCGCATCCGAAGCCTTGCCGATCGCGGCGCCCGCCTTGGCGAACTCCTCATCGGGAATGCGCGACCTGGTGCCGGCGCCCGTCTCGACGGTGACGTCGAAGCCCAGCGCCGCCAGCCGCTTCACGGTATCGGGCGAGGCCGCGACACGAGGCTCGCTGGCATCGAGCTCGCGAGGGATGAAAACCGTCTGTCCCACCGCATGATCCTTTCGGCTGGAACCTGTTTGCGCAAGAGTGCGGCTTTGCGAAAGAGTGCGGCCGGATGTCCGGCTACGCCCTTGGCAAGGGTCTGAAGAGACTATCGGAGAATGAAGGCGCCGAGGGCTAGGATCAGCACGAACAGGATGGTCGCGGAGAAGAAACCGCCTGCGAAGAAGCCGAAAGCCATGGCCAGGAGCAGGGCGCCGCAGAACAGCGAGCCGTATTTGGCCAGCGCCAGAAAGCCATGATAGGTGCGGTCATGTTCGGCATAGTCCATCTTCGCGCCCAGTTCGACAGGACCGGTCGGCGTGTGATCAGCCATAGGAATACCCCTTCGAAGACATCTTTGAGGCACATAGCGAAAAGCCGGGCCAAGAGCAATGGCGCTATTGCCGCACGACCAGTGACAACAGCCTCAAAGGAATGTTGAAAGCCGGCGATAGGGCTTGTCGCCGGCCTAACGTCGAACGTTGAGGGTTTTGCGTTTCAACCGGCCAGATGCGGAAACAGCCCGAGCAGCCCAATGACGATCAGATAGAGCGCGACGATGTAGTTGAGCAGCCGCGGCATCACCAGGATCAGCACGCCGGCAATCAGCGAGATCAGCGGGGTCAGTGCTAGCTCGGGAATATGCATGTCGGTTCCTTTCTATGGCCGCGTCGGCGTCATCCAGAACGCGGAAGCGGCGGGAAAGCTCCAGAGTTCGCGTGCCAAATTACGCAGGCTTCAGTGGTGTCAGGCGGCTTCGCGGAAAAACTTGGCGGTGGGCAGGATGGTTAGCGGTGCGAGTTCGCCGCTCTTGGGGCGTTGGAAGAGCATGCGCTGCTCGAACGCCGTGGAGTTGAAGAACGGGAAGCGATCCAGCGTCGCCTGCATGTTTTCGGAGCACTTCGACTGGAACAGATGCACGGGAACGGTGAGACCGGGATAGATGCGCGGGGGCACCGCCTGCTCGGAACGGAAGATGCGATGATAGAAGCCGGCATGCTCTTCCTTGACCGCCGTCAGGCAATATGTCGGTTTGAAGTGGCTGCAAGCTACGACCGCAAGCCTGAGCGTCACGTAGGGCAGCACGCGCAGGCTGGTCGACCACTCGATATCGGCAGCGAAACGGCTTGGATCGACGAACGTCTCGCCAACTGCCAGCCGCCGCGCCAGCGTGTCGCCGAACACGGCGGTGCTGGGGGAAACAGGGTATTTCGCGCAGGCGTAGTGGATTCTGATGGTGCTGACCAGAACACCATCGAAGAACACGCCAAATCGGTAGGAATTGCGCAGATCGTCGAAGTCGTCCTTTACCATACGCGAGGCATCGGGCTTCACCATGCCAGCATGAAGGTAGGATTTGTAGCGAAGTCGATAGATGGCTTCCAAATCCTCGGCACCGTCGCAAAGGCGATACTCGACGTGCTCCAGGACGTCCATGATATGACGAGAAAACACCGAAGGAGACTGAGCGGTGGCCCTAGAAGCCACCAGAGGCATACCTGCTAGCTGAGTTTCCATTGTTACCCTCGTGCCGTCGCAACTAAACCATACCGGACGACCGAATGAACAAGAAGATGAAACTCTAATCGTCTGTGTTTACCGAATATTAACGTTAACAATAGGTTAACGTTTTGGCAATTCACAGCTTTTGTGACGGCTTTCAAGCGCGATTTAAAGGTTGGGCTTCATGTGGTCGCGAGTTTGGCGACGGGCCGCAATTCCGCGGCGAAGGGCCAGGTCACATTGGACATCGTTTCGATGCCGGACGCGCTGAGAGCTGCGCCGAAGAGGAAGCCCTGGACGAGGTCGGGTTTCACCGAATGCACCAGGATCTTCAGCTGTTCGAACGTTTCCACACCTTCGATGGTGACGGTCAGCCCGAGCACGCGGGTCAGGTCGACGATGCCCTTCAACAAGTCGAGCGAACGCTTGTTCTGGGTCACGTCCATCAGGAACGAACGGTCGATCTTGATCTTGTCGAGCGGCAGCTTGTGGAGGTAGCTCAGGCTTGAATAGCCGGTGCCGAAATCGTCGAGCGCGATGCGCACGCCAAGCTGCTTCAGTTCCTCGATATACTGGCGCGTCAGCGATTTGTCGTCGAGCAGCGCGGTTTCGGTGACTTCGATCTCGAGGCGGCCGGCGGCGAGCCCCGAAGTGGCAAGCGCGTCGCGAACCTTCTGGACGACGTCGCGGCTGCGGAAATCCTTGGCCGAAAGGTTGACCGAGACGCTGGTCTGTGCGGGCCATTTGGCGCATTCGGCGCAGGCCGCCGCGAGCACGAAGGTGCTGATCTCGGAAATGATGCCCATTTCTTCGGCCAGCGGAATGAAGACGCTGGGCGAAACCGGCCCAAGGTCGGGATGATCCCAGCGGCACAGCGCCTCGCAGCTGGCGATGCGCATGGTGTTCATCGCCACGATGGGCTGATAGACCACCCGCAAGGCCTTGCCTTCGACCGCCGTGCGCAGGTCGGCCTTCATCATCTGGCGGTTGCGGAACGCCGCATCCATCGCCGCCTCGAACAGTCGCCAGTTGTTCTTGCCGAGTTCCTTGGCCTTGTAGAGCGCCAGATCCGCCTTGACGATCATGGCGTCGACATCGGTGTCCTCGACCCTGGACAGCACGGCGCCCGCGCTTGCCTGGATGCGCAGGCTGTGACCAGCGACATCGACTTCGCCCTGCAGATCGGCAAAGATCTGGTCGAGCAGGCCGGTCAGATGGCTTTCATCCTCGACGCGGTCGAAGAAGATCATGAACTCGTCGCCGCCGAAGCGGCTGACATTGACGCCTTGCCCGGCGACGGCCGCCAGTCGCTCGGCAACGGCATAGATCAGCCCATCGCCAACCGGATGGCCAAGTGTGTCGTTGACGCTCTTGAAATCGTCGAGATCGAGCACCGCCAGGGCGCACAGCCGGTCGCGGCTGCCCGACGCCATGGCCTCGCCGACGAGCTCATGGAAATAGGCGCGGTTCGGCAGGCCGGTGAGGCTGTCATAGCGCGCCATGAAGCGGATCTTTTCTTCGGACTCGACGCGGGCGGTGACGTCCTCGAAGGTGATGACGCCGAGGTCCTGATTGCCCTCGCGGGCCGAGAACTCGTAGTGCTGGCCATTGGAGAAGGAGACCAGCACCTTGCGGTCACGGCCTTCGCGCAACGCGCGCGTCAGCTGCGCTTCGACATAGCGGCAGTCTTTCGGCGCCAGCATGCCGCCCGCAACGCCGCGCAGGAGCAGCGAATGGATCGACCGCCCGAGCAGCTGGTCGGGAGAGCGCAGCGACATCAGATGCGCGGCTTCGGCATTGCCGACCACGACCTTGCCGTCGGGTCCGAGCATGACCAGGCCATGCGACATGGTGTTGAGTGCGCGGTTGAAGCGCTGCGCGATTTGCCTCGCCTGCTTATGCCCGACCACGGCCGAGAACAGCACGTTGCGCACATGGTCGGCACTGCCCTTGATGATGAACATGAACGGGATGATGAGCAGCCCAAGCACGACACTGGGGATGTCAAACCTGAGGATAAGGGCTGCTGCGATCGGCCCGACGAAGGTTACCGCGAAGATCGTGACCATGCGGGGCGAGCCGTAGTTTCGGCCTACGACCGTGACCAGAGAGCCAAGCGTTATGGCGAGCGCTGCGATCTCGGCATACGCATCCGAGTAGACATAGATCGAAATGAAGCAGAACAGGCCCAGCATCAGCCCCTGGATGCTGCCGTTCAGGATATATTCGCGCTCCCATCGTGTCGCATCCAAGGCATCGTGGATGGAACCACCCAGGCGATGGAACCGCCGCAAGCTGAAATACCGCCAAACGCCGATGCCAAGCAGTGCTCCGGCAAGAACCAGGAAGACAGGCTGGCCGTTGCGCCAATAGACCATAAGGCTGGCGGTTGCGTGGCAAAGCGCGCCAATGACCAGCATATGCGCGTTGTCAAACAACGAGCGCACAAACTGGATATAAACATCCACAGGGATGTTATCGGTCTTTGTTCTGCCCATTACTGGCGCCCAACTGAACCACAGCCTTGGCATAGTCCCATTAAAAAACCTTTAGCTCGCGCTGAAGGGCCTGTTTTTCCGGCCCTTTTGGCTACTCAGCGGCTTGTAATGCGCTTGGCTGCACCGGCAACTTGAATCGTTCAAGAAGGCGATTTCGTTCATCCGCCGCCTTTTCGGCGCTGGCCTGCCTGACATGGCCGTAGCCGCGAATGAGCGCCGGCACCGAGGCAAGGGCGATGGCGGCCTCGATCCTGCCTGGCGCAAGTGCTTTGGCGACAAGCTCCAGATCGGCCTCATAGCCGGCCAGAAGCTGCCGCTCCATGCGCCGCTCAGTGCTGTAGCCGAACACGTCGAAGGCCGTGCCGCGCAGGCCTTTCAGCGCCGCCAGCAGGCGAAATCCCTTCATCATCCACGGGCCGAAGCTCGATTTCCTCGGCTTGCCGTCATTGCCGCGCCTGCCCATGATCGGCGGCGCCAGATGAAATTCGAGCTTTTCGTAGCTCTGGAACTGTTTTGAGAGCTCCATAGCGAAGGAGCCGTCGGTGTAGAGCCGCGCCACCTCATATTCGTCCTTGATCGCCATCAGCTTGAACAGGTTTCTGGCGGCGGCCTCGGTCACCGCGGTCGAGCCAGGCACGGCCTTGGCCTCGGCAGCACGCAAAACCGCCAGCTTCTCGGCGTAGCGCCTGCCATAGGCGGCATTCTGATAGGCAGAGAGGAAAGCGACGCGGCGGGCGATGATATCGTCCAGCGTCTTGGCGATCTCAGTGGCCTTGCCCGGCTGGGCGACCAGGCCGCGCACAAACTCCGGCTGATGCGCGGCGCGCCGGCCCCAGCGGAAGGCGGCGATGTTCATCGCCACCGCCTCGCCGTTCAATTCGATTGCATTTTCAACGGCTTGCGCCGACAGCGGCAGCCCGCCATGCTGGAAGGCGAAGCCGAGCATGAACATGTTGGCGCCGAGCGAATTGCCGAACAATTGGGTGGCGGTGCCCGTCGCGTCGAAGAAATGCGTCTTGTCGTCGCCAGCGGCAGCGCGGATCGCCTTCTTCAGGCGCTCGATGGGCAGCGAGAAATCGGCCGAGCGGGCGAACTCGCCAGGCATGATCTCGGCGGTGTTGGCAAGGAAGATGGTATGGCCTTCGCGCACCGCGCCAAGCACCTTCTTGGCGCCGGACACGACAAGGTCGCAGCCGAGTACCAGGTCGGCCTTGCCGGCCGAAACGCGGATCGCGTGGATGTCGTCCGGCGTGCGGGCGATGCGGACATGAGTGAACACCGAACCGCCCTTCTGGGCGAGGCCGGCCATGTCGATCATGCCGCAGCCCTTGTCCTCGAGATGGGCGGCCATACCGAGCACAGCACCTATGGTGACGACGCCGGTGCCGCCGACGCCGTCGATGATCGCCGCCCAACCCTCGCTACCGAGCGGGAATTCGGCTGGCACCGGCACGCCGTCAAGCGGGTCGGAGCGCCCGGCAATGCCTTCGGCCTTCCTGATCTTGGCGCCGTGCACGGTGACGAAGGACGGGCAGAAGCCGTTGACGCAGGAGAAGTCCTTGTTGCAGCTCGACTGGTCTATTCTGCGCTTGCGGCCGAACTCGGTTTCGACCGGCTGGATCGAGACGCAGTTCGATTGCACCCCGCAATCGCCGCAGCCCTCGCAGACCAGTTCGTTGATGAAGACCCGCTTGTCGGGATCCGGGAAGGTGCCGCGCTTGCGGCGGCGGCGCTTTTCGGCGGCGCAGGTCTGGTCGTAGAGCAGCACCGAGACGCCCTTGACGTCGCGCAGCTCGCGCTGAACGAGGTCGAGGTCGTCGCGGTGGTGGATGGTGGCGCCGAAGGGGAATTCGGCCTTCCCCGCATATTTGTCCGGCTCGTCGGTGACGATGGCGATGCGCTCGACGCCTTCGGCGCGCACCTGCCTGGCGATCATGTCGACAGTCAGGCCGCCCTCATGCGGCTGGCCGCCGGTCATGGCGACGGCGTCGTTGTAGAGGATCTTGTAGGTGATGTTGGCATCGGTCGACAGCGCGAAGCGGATCGCCAGCGTGCCGGAGTGATTGTAGGTCCCGTCGCCGAGATTCTGGAAAATGTGGCCGCGCTTGGAGAATGGCGCCTGGCCGACCCATTGTGCGCCCTCGCCGCCCATGGCGGTGAAGCCGACCGTGTTGCGGTCCATCCACAGCGCCATGAAATGGCAGCCGATACCGGCGGCGGCGATCGAGCCGTCCGGCACCTTGGTCGAGGAATTGTGCGGGCAGCCGGAGCAGAAGAACGGCGTGCGCGAACCGATATCGCTGGTGTCGGCAAGCATCGCCTGGAACTGGCGCAGCTTTGCCACCTTTGCAGTGATCTCTTCCGAAGGGCCGATTGTGCGCAGGATGCGCTCGCCCAGCGCAATGGCGATCTCGTTGGGGTCGAGCGCGCCCTTGGCCGGGAACAGCCAGTCGCCGCGCTCGTCCTTCTTGCCGACGATCATCGGCTGGGTGGCGGTGCCGTAGAGGTTTTCGCGCAGTTGCACCTCGATCAGCGAGCGCTTCTCCTCGACGACGACGATGGTGTCGAGGCCGCGGGCGAATTCGGCGATATGCTGCAGGTCGAGCGGCCAGGGGCAGCCGACCTTGAACAGGCGGATGCCGATGCGGTTGGCGGCGGCCTCGTCGATGCCGATGTCTTCCAGCGCCTGGCGGACATCGAGATAGCTCTTGCCCAGCGTGATGATACCGAGCTTCGGCGCGCGGCCGCCCGAATAGACGATGCGGTTCAGGCCGTTGGCATGGATGAAGGCGGATGCAGCGGCGCGCTTGTATTCATGCAGCCGCTCCTCCTGGCCGAGCATGTCGATCTCATCGCGGATGTTGAGGCCGCCGGGCGGCATATCGAACTCCGGCACGACGATGTTCAGGCGCTCGAGCGCGGCATCGACGGAGGCCGTGGATTCGATGTTGTCCTTGACGCATTTGATAGCCGCCCAGGTGCCGGCGAAGCGCGACATGGCAAAGCCGTAGAGGCCGTAGTCGATGATCTCCTGAACGCCGGCCGGGTTGAGGATCGGCACCATGGTGTCGACGAACAGGAATTCGGTGGCGTGCGCATTGGTCGATGATTCGGCCATATGATCGTCGCCCATCAGCGCAAGCACGCCGCCATACTTCGACGTTCCCGCGAGGTTGGCGTGGCGGAAAACGTCGCCGGAGCGGTCGACGCCCGGTCCCTTGCCGTACCAGACCGAAAACACCCCGTCATGCTTGCCTTCGCCCATTAATTCCGTCTGCTGAGAGCCCCAGCAGGCGGTGGCGGCAAGCTCCTCGTTGAGGCCGGGCTGGAAGACGATGTCGGCCTGCGCCAGCTGCTTTTTCGCCCGCCACAGCTGCATATCGAGGCCGCCGAGCGGCGAGCCGCGATAACCGGACACGAAGCCGGCCGTGTTGAGGCCGGCCCGGCGGTCGCGCTCGCGTTGCATCAAAAGCATGCGGATGACCGCCTGTGCGCCGGACAGGAAGATGCGCTCCTTACCAAGATCGAACTTGTCGTCGAGCGCGACGTCGTGCAGCGTCATCAGGCATTTCCTCTGCGGAGACAGCACCGGGGGCGCGCAGCCAACGTAGGAGTGAGATGGCGCAGTCTTTCTCCGCTTGCAAGGCAGGTCAAACGAAATCGAAAGTGCCAGGCAAAGCGCAACGAACGATCCGCTGCCGTCGCGTATTCGGCACGAAATCGGTCCGCGGCGGTTGTCCGGCGACCAGAAATTTCCACGCAGTCGCGCCGGGCAAAGACGCGTCAGCCTTTCGAGCAATCCGGCTTCGGCTCACCCGGCAGCTTGCCGTCGGGATGGCCGGCAAGATCGGGATTGGCCGTATAGAGCTGGTCGACCACCAGCGGCCGGTCGGGAAGGATCGACTGGTCCTCGCTCGACATCAGCGTCGTGTCGATCTTCTGCAGGAACGTGCCGTCAGGACCCCTGATGCTGATCGAAATCGCATAGGGCTTGTCCTTGACGATACAGGTCAGCGCCGGGCTTTCCAGGCTGACCTTGTCGAGCTTCGGCCAGACCTTCTGCTCGATCACCAGGGGAGGACCGCCAGCCGGATTCTGGAAGCTGGCGACCGCAACCTGGCCTTCGCCCATCGGCTGCAGGGGCCGCAGCGTCACGACATAGGTCGCCCGGGCGAGGCGGTAATTGAAGACGACGACCTTGCCGGAAACCTCGAACAGCTTGCCGTCGCCGCCGGTGTCGCGGCAGGCGCCAAGCGCAACGGCTGCAATGAGCGCAGCACCGACAAGGATCGAACGAAAAACAACCCTAAGCATTGTTGACCTCATGTGCCGCCGTGCGGCGGCGATAGTGACGGCTTGCTTTCTGGCGGTTGCCGCACACAGCCATATCGCACCAAAGGCGGCTGGAATTGCGGCTCCTGTCGACGAACAGCCAGCTGCAATTGGGACAGATCCTGAGCCTGGCGACCGTGTCGTCGCGCAGCAGCGACAAGGCCGAAACCGCCAGCGCCGCCTCGAACGCGATCGGCGTCGATGGATCGCCGAACGGTCTACCCGGTGCGCCGATTTCGGCAGGGCTCCGATCGAGGCCGTTGGCGCAGGCCTTGAGAAAAGCGGCGAGGTCGCCGGCGGCAAGCGCACCTTTCGACACCGCGCCGCGAAACAGGCGGTCGGTCGTCTCGCGGATCGCCAGCACCACCGGAGCGATGCTGTCCGGCGAGGTCGCCTCCAGCGGTCTGCCGCCAAGCTCGGCACCGCGAAAGCCGGTTGCGGCGTTGGCGAAGCGCGCGATCTCGGCCGGATCGGCAAAACGGTCGAAAGTCTTTTCCGGATCGTTGCGCAACACCACGGTGTTGGCCGTATCGAGCGCAAGAATGCCGCCGGTGAAGCGATGTGGGGTCCAAGATACTGTCATATCAGAAATCTAACCGATAAATCGCGTTTGACAAGTTAGATTTTACGATGCAAACCTTGGCGCGGGCTCCGGCGCAGGATTTTGTTGAGGCAAGTCGTTGCCCCAAAACCGCTTTGCACTTTTGGGCGACATGCCCTGAAAGCTGTCCATGCTCTATTTCTTCCAGCAGGTGCTGAACGGGCTGCATTCCGGCGCGCTCTATGCGCTGCTTGCCTTCGGCTACGTGCTGACCAACGGCATCCTGCACCGGACCAATCTCGCCTATGGCGCGCTGTTCGCCTTTTGCGGCCAGACGATGATCCTGACCGTGGCCTTCGGCTATCAGGTATTGTGGCTGACCTTGCTGGCGGCAGTGGTGCTCGGCGTCGTCACGGCTTTCTTTTATGCCGCGCTGATCGGCCACGTGCTGTCGCGCAGCGTCTTCGAACCGCTGGCCGACCGCACGCCCAATGCCATTGTGGTGACGACGCTCGGCATCCTGCTGGTGCTGTCGGAAGCAAGCCGTATCGCCGCCGACACGCATGATTGGTGGCTGCCGCCGATGCTGGCGCAGCCCATCGTTTTTGCTCAGGATGCCGGCTTCCAGGCGACGCTGACGCTGATCCAGCTCATCGATTGCGCGGTGGTTCTGGCGGCAATCATGCTCGCTGCATGGGCGTTTGCCCGCTCGGGCTTCGGCCGCCGCTGGCGCGCCGTCTCCGACGATCCCAAAGCGGCTGCCATGTGCGGCGTGGACGTGCGTGCAGTGTTCCGGCATGCGGTGCTGTTCGGCGGTTTCTGCGCCGCGCTGGCCGGAATCATGGCCGCCCTTTACTACGGCAATGTCAGCTTCGGCTCCGGCCTTGTCTACGGGCTGAAAATCCTGTTCGTGACGGCGGTGGGCGGCTATCTCTCTCCGCCTCGGGCCGCGCTCGGTGCGGCCGCCTTCGGCATGGCGGAGTCGCTATGGGCCGGCTATTTCCCGGTCGAATGGCGCGATGGCTGGATGTATCTGTTCCTGGTCGCGGCACTTGTGCTGATCGGTCCTGGCCGCGACCAGCAGAAGATCGCCTGATCGCCGCATCCGCTGTCAGACTTTGGTTGCATGACGCAGCAGCCGGTCGGCACTTTATCCCCTGCCTCCCGTCACGACGGCGTTGATCGCGCCATGCCATGTTGACCCGCCGAACCACGCACGGCATACCGTTGGGCCACAGCGGCGCGACGGAAAATAGGGGAGCCGGCGCGCCTTCGACCTGAGGGAGGAAATGCATGGCAGGGCTGCTCGCTCTATCGAGAACGATTGACCGTATGAACGAGTTCATCGGCAGGTGGATATCGTGGCTGATCCTGCTGGCAATCCTGGTCAGCGCCGCCAATGCCATCATCCGCAAGGTCTTCGACGTCTCGTCGAATGCCTGGCTGGAACTGCAGTGGTACCTGTTCGGCGCCGCCTTCATGCTGGCCGCCGCCTATACGCTGAAGCAGAATGACCATATCCGCATCGACATCGTCTACGGCATGTGGTCGCGCCGCGTGCAGCACTGGATCGACCTGCTCGGTCATGTCTTCTTCCTGATGCCGTTCGTGACGCTGATGGTGATCTATTTTGTCCCCTACGTGTCGCTGTCGTTCCGCAGCGGCGAAATGTCGAACAATTCCGGCGGCCTGATCATCTGGCCGGCCAAGGCAATCCTGCTCGTCGGCTTCTTCCTGCTGGCGCTGCAAGGCATCTCCGAGATCATCAAGAAGATCGCCATCATGCGCGGCGACATGGACGATCCCAATCCGTTCATCTCGGTGCACGAACAGGCCGAGCTCGAGGCTAAAGCCCTTGCTGAAGAGGCCAAGGCGCTCGCCCAGGAGGCGCGCCCATGATCGAGTTCATCGCCCAGAACATGGCGCCGATCATGTTCGCTTCGCTGATCATCTTCCTGCTGATCGGCTATCCCGTCGCTTTTTCACTCGCCGCAAACGGCCTGATGTTCTTCTTCATCGGTGTCGTGCTGTCGCCCTATTCGGGCGGCTCGATCAACCTGGCGTGGCCGCTGCTGCATGCGCTGCCCGACAATTTCTACGGCAGCCGGGTGATGTCGAACGACACGCTCTTGGCAATCCCGTTCTTCACCTTCATGGGCATCGTGCTGGAACGATCGGGCATGGCCGAGGACCTGCTCGACACGATCGGCCAGCTGTTCGGCCCGGTTCGCGGCGGCCTTGCCTATGCGGTGATTTTCGTCGGCGCGCTGCTTGCCGCGACCACGGGCGTGGTCGCGGCTTCGGTCATCGCCATGGGCCTGATCTCGCTGCCGATCATGCTGCGCTACGGCTATGACCGACGACTGGCGTCGGGCGTCATCGCGGCATCCGGCACACTCGCCCAGATCATCCCGCCGTCGCTGGTGCTGATCGTTCTGGCCGACCAGCTCGGCCGTTCGGTCGGCGACATGTATGCCGGCGCGCTGATCCCCGGCCTGGTGCTGACCGGCCTTTACACGCTCTACATCCTGATCATGTCGATCGTCCGGCCGAACTCGATGCCGGCGTTGCCGCTGGCGGCCCGCACGCTTGGCCACGGCGTGCTGTCGCTGCTCGCGGCACTGCTGGTGGCAGTCGCGGCTTCCTATGCGGCCTATCGCTACCTTGCGCCGGCGCATGGCGACAATGCCGATATCCTTGGCGCCAGCATCGGGGTGATCCTGATCTATATCGTGGCGATCGCCGACAAGGGCCTGAACATCAACATGATGTCCAGGTTGGCGCAGCAGGTGATCATCGTTTTGATCCCGCCTCTGGCGCTGATCTTCCTGGTGCTGGGCACCATCTTCCTCGGCATCGCCACCCCGACGGAGGGCGGCGCCATGGGCGCGGTTGGCGCCCTGGCGATGGCGGCAATGAAGGGGCGGTTGTCGCTGGATGTCATCAAACAGGCGCTCGCGTCGACCACCAGGCTTTCCTCCTTCGTGCTGTTCATCCTGATCGGCGCGCGGGTGTTCTCGCTGACCTTCTACGGCGTCAACGGCCACGTCTGGGTCGAGCATTTGTTGACGTCGCTGCCGGGCGGCGAAGTCGGCTTCCTGATCGGCGTCAACATCCTGGTCTTCGTGCTCGCCTTCTTCCTCGACTTCTTCGAGCTCGCCTTCATCATCGTACCGCTCTTGGCGCCGGCTGCCGATAAGCTCGGCATCGACCTGATCTGGTTCGGCGTGCTGCTCGGCGTCAACATGCAGACAAGCTTCATGCACCCGCCTTTCGGCTTTGCGCTGTTCTACCTGCGCTCTGTCGCCGCGCGCGTGCCCTATCTCGATCGCCTCACCGGCAAGCAGATCGCGCCGGTGACCACCGGCCAGATCTATTGGGGCGCCGTGCCCTTCGTCTGCATCCAGGTGATCATGATCGGGCTGACCATCGCCTTCCCGCAAATGGTCATGCGCTACAAGGGTGCGGCCGTCGATCCGGGAACGATCGAGATCAACTTGCCTGATATGCCAGGCCTTGCGCCTCTCGGCACACCACCACCAGCCAACGGTGGCCCATCACCCGCGGCGCCACCGTCGAACGATCTCTCGCAGCCGCCGAATTTCGGCGAGACGCCGCCCGCCAAGCCGGCGGCGCCGGCGACCGACCTGTCGCAGCCGCCGAACTTCAACTGATGTGTGAACACTGAGAACCTGAGTGAGGATGTCATGAGAGCCGTGCGCCTGGAAGCCGTGGGCAGCATTGCGCTACGGGAGGTCGACAAGCCTGTTGCGGGACCGCAGGACGTTCTGGTGCGCGTCGAAGCCTGCGGCGTTTGCGGCACCGACCGTCACCTCCTCCACGGCGAATTCCCTTCGAGCCCGCCGGTGACGCTTGGTCACGAATTCTGCGGCATCGTGGAGGCTGTCGGCGATGCGGTTTCCGGCATCGCCATCGGTGACCGTGTTACCGGCGATCCCAACATCTTCTGCGGACGCTGCAGTCATTGCCGAGCCGGCCGCGTCAATCTGTGCAGCAATCTCAGGGCCATCGGCATCCATCGCGACGGCGGCTTCGCCGACTACGTCGTGATGCCGCAGAGCCAGGCCTTTCTTCTGCCTGCGAACCTCAAGCCAACGCATGGCGCCTTCTGCGAGCCGCTGGCCTGCTGCCTGCACGCTGTCGACCTCGCCGGAATCAGACCCGGCGCTGCCGTGGTGGTGCTTGGTGGCGGCGTCATCGGCCTGCTTACCGTGCAATTGGCGAGGCTCGCAGGAGCGGCGACCATCATCCTGTCGACGCGGCAGGCCTCCCGCCGTGCGCTCGCCGAAGAGCTCGGTGCAACGGCGACGGTCGACCCAAACGCGGTCGACCCGATCGAGGCGATCGCCGGCCCAACCGGCCTTGTGCCCGGCGGGGCCGACGTGGTGCTCGAATGCGCCGGTGTCCCCGATACCGTCGAACAATCGATGCGGCTGGCGAAGTCCGGCGGCTCGGTGGTGATCGTCGGCGTGATGCCGCAAGGCGTGAAAGTGCCCTTCGAACCGTTCGACATCCTGTTTCGCGAACTGAAGGTTCTCGGCTCGTTCATCAACCCCTTCACCCACAGGCGGGCGGCGGACCTTGTCGCGTCCGGCGCAATCGAGATCGACAAGCTCATCTCAAGGCAGGTCGGCCTGGAGGAAGCCGCCTCGGTGATCGCCAATCCGGCAGCGCCCGGCGAGGTCAAGGTGTTGGTGGTGCCGGGCATGGAATGAAGGGCAGCCTCAATCCTGCGGCGTTGGCGATTGGCGAAACGGCGATGACCGCGCCCCTCTCCCCGTCACTATACGGGGACAGGATGCCGGCAGGCAGGTGAGGGGTAGCGTCAACGCTCGGAAAAATAAGCTATAATTTCGGGGCGGCTACCAAGCCCAAGGCGATCGATCGCCGAAGTTTGCGCCGCCCCTCATCCACCTGCCGGGACCTTCTCCCCGTATAGTGACGGGGAGAAGGGACAGATCCCAGCCTACAGTTTGCCGTTGCGCTGCTGGACCATCATGAAGGTGTCGTAATTGTACTCGGCCACCTGCGCCCACAGATAGTGCTCCTTGCGGAAGCCCTTGATCGAGTCCCAGATCTTCTTGAACGGTGCGTTGGTGGCTTCCATTTCGGTGTAGACCTCATTGGCCTTCTCGAAACAGGCGGCCATGATGTCCTGGCTGAACGGGCGCAATTTCGCGCCGCCGGCCACCAGCCGCTTCACCGCCGCAGGATTGAGAAAATCGTATTTCTGCAGCATGTTGGCGTCCGCCGCCTGCGCGGCGGTGTGCACAAGCGACTTGTAGGCGGGCGACAGCTCCTCGTACTTGGCCTTGTTGAACAAGAGATGGACGGTCGGGCCGCCTTCCCACCAGCCGGGATAATAGTAGTAGGGCGCGACCTTGTAGAAGCCGAGCTTCTCGTCGTCATAGGGGCCGACCCATTCGGCGGCGTCGATCGTGCCTTTTTCCAGCGCCGGATAGATGTCGCCACCGGCGATCTGCTGCGGCACGACGCCGAGCTTCTGCACCACTTTGCCGGCAAAGCCGCCGATGCGCATCTTGAGGCCGGACAGGTCGGCGACGGTGTTGATCTCCTTGCGGAACCAGCCGCCCATCTGCACGCCGGTGTTGCCGCCGGGCAGGCCGAAAAGACCCTGCGTGGCAAGAAACTCGTTGAACAGGTCGATGCCGCCGCCATGATAGTGCCAGGCGTTCATGCCGCGCGCGTTGAGCGAGAACGGCACCGCCGCACCGAGCGCCCATGTCGGGTCCTTGCCCCAATAATAGTATGACACCGTGTGGCAGGCCTCGACGGTGCCGGCAGTGGTGGCGTCGGCGGCCTGCAGGCCGGGCACGAGTTCGCCGGAGGCGAAGACCTGGACCTGGAAATTGCCGTCCGTCGCCTCAGACAGCATCTTGGAGAAGACTTCGGCGCCGCCATAGATCGTATCGAGTGACTTGGGAAAGGATGACGCCAACCGCCACGTCACTTTCGGATTGGACTGGGCGATTGCCGGTGCGGCTAGCGTAGCGGCAGCCGCCGCTGCGCCCACGCCGGTGACCCCGGCCTTGCGGATGAATGAACGACGATCCATGCAGTTCCTCCCTATTGGACCAACAACCGATATCAGGGACATCTCCTCACGTCCGGTATCGATTTGCCCGAAACAATACACGGGCAAAAGGTCGAGTCCAGCATGGTGGCGGGATTTGACGGCGGCGCTGGCGACAAATCCGCGGGCCGGCCGGCCAGCCTGCAACTATAGTCTAACGTTCGCCGCGTGGCCCATGCGAGATGGCGAAACTTGCCATGGAAAAGCGCCTTCGGATCGCCTATTTTGCAGGCACAATAGCTATTCGCTTCGCGCCAAATGGAATCCGGACCCAAAATGCACCAGCCGCTCGTCGCCATATCAACCGACGTCCGTCAGTTCGACAACTACACCTGGCATGCCGTCCCGCAGCAATATATCGAGGCAGCACTTTCCGGCGCCGGCGTGTTCCCGCTTTTGGTGCCGTCATTCGGTGACCGGCTCGACTTCGACGAGCTGTTGTCTTCGGTCGACGGTGTCATGGTCACTGGCTCGAAGTCCAACGTGCATCCATCGCTCTATGGCGGCGACGCCAGCGAAGCCAACGGCCCCTACGACCCGGCGCGCGATTCCACCACGCTGCCGCTAATCCGCAAGGCGATCGAGCGCGGCGTGCCGCTGCTTGCCATCTGCCGCGGCATCCAGGAGTTGAACGTTGCGCTGGGCGGCACGCTTGGCACCGAGATCCAGGAGCGCGAAGGCTCGCTCGACCATCGCGCGCCGGTGAGCGACAACCAGGACGAACGCTTCGCCATTCACCAGACCATTTCGATCAAGCCGGGCAGCTGCCTGGCCGGCGTGTTTGGCGCCGGCGACATCAAGGTCAACTCGCTGCACCGCCAAGGCATCGACCGGCTCGGCTCGAAGCTGCAGGTCGAGGCGGTTGCCGGCGACGGCACGGTGGAGGCAGTTTCGGTGAAGGACGCCCGCGCCTTCGCCGTCGGCGTGCAATGGCACCCCGAATACTGGGTCAAGTCGGACAACAACTCGGCCAAGATCTTCCGCGCCTTCGGCGATGCGGTGCGGCTGCATGCGGCGGCGAAGGCCGGCGCGCGGGCGGCGGCGGAATAAATCCCGACGATCAATTGCCGGCGGATTGATCCCGTTCGCCGGTTGTCGCCAGCGAAAGCAGCGGCGTGGCCGGAGCGTAGGATTCGTAGCCGTCGCCATCCGCAACCGAGAAGGTGACGATCGGGTCGGTGCCGTCGGCGCTGAACGCGATCGTGCCGTCCTCGCCCTCTCGCCAGAATTTTGCCCGCTCGATCCCCGGCAGCAACCCGCGGCAGTTCGGCGCCACGGTCAACAGCGACAGGCCATCGTCAATCGCGGCGCCGCGGCTAACCGCGCAGTCGCCTTCGTCGCCATTGGCGACCAGCCTGAAGGTGGTTGCCGGCCTTGCTTCATTGGCCGAACTTTCACTGCTGCCGCCGTGAAACAGCTGAAAGCCGGCGAAAAGTGCCGCTGCCGCAATCAATGCGGGAAGTTTCGTCATCTTGCACTCCGCGCCCCCCGGCGCAGATGCAGAATGATTCCAAAGCGTTAAGCCGACGTTAACGAGTGTGGCAGACAGCCGCTCAGCTTCGTGGCTTGACTTGCGCCGTCTCCGGCACCGGGGTCAGTGGCCGGCGCTCGCTGAACCAGGATACCAGATTGTCGACGCACAGATCCGCCATGGCGCGGCGCGTGTGGTGCGAGGCCGAACCGACATGGGGCAAAAGCGAGGTGTTGGGCGCCTCCAGCAAAGCCTTGGGCACATTCGGTTCATCGGCGAAAACATCGAGCCCGGCCGCGGCGATGGTGCCGTTGGCAAGCGCTGCGGCGAGGTCTGCCTCGTCGACCGTGCTGCCACGGCCGATGTTGACGAAAACGCCGTTGGCGCCAAGCGCCGCCAGGATTTCGGCATTGACCGCCTTCTCCGTGGAAGCGCCGCCCGGCACTACGGAAATCAGCGTATCGACCGCTTCGGCAAGGCCCTTCAGCGTCGGGTGGTATTCATAAGCCAGACCTTCGACCTTGCGCCTGTTGTGGTAGGCCACCGGCAGCCCGAACGCTTCCAGCCGGCGCGCAATGGCAAGGCCGATGCGGCCCATGCCGAAAATGCCGACATGCCGACCGCGCAAGGTCAGCCGGCTCAGGGGATAGTTGCCCTTCTTCACCCAACTGCCGTCGCGCAGCCATTTCTCGGCGTTGTAAAGTTCACGCACGGTGTTGAGCAAAAGGCCGATCGTGGTGTCGGCGACCTCCTCGGTCAAAACATCGGGGGTGTTGGTGACCATGATGTTTTTCTTGGCCGCATGGCCGGCATCGACCGAATCATAGCCGACGCCGAAGGAGGCGATGAGTTCGAGGTTGGGCAATGCATCCATCAATGCCGCATTGACGCCGGCAAAGGACGCAATGGCGCGCACGTCATGGCGCATCTCCTCGGTGACCAGGGCGGGATCGGCGCGCTCTATCTTGACCCGCTTGAAGGTGCGGTCGATGCGCTCGACCGCATGGTCGTTGAAATGTCCCGGCACCAGAACGGCGACGGTCTGCAACGCATCAGTCTTGGTCATGCACGCTCCACCGGCTTGCCGGTCGACTGGCGCACATGCAGTTCCGGCTTGATCAGTTCCTGTGACGGCCGTACCGCCTGTCCGTTCAGCTTGTCGAGCAGCGCGCTGGCGGCACGGCGGCCGACCTCTCGCTGGCCATTCCAGACTGTGGTGAGCGCCGGTGTCGCGATTGCCGCCTCCTCGAGATCGTCATAGCCGGTCACCGAGATGTCGGCGCCCGGCACCAGGCCGGCGCGGGCAATGCCGTTCATCAGGCCGATGGCGACCAGATCATTCCAGCAGCAAGCGGCGGTTGGCTTGTCTTTAAGCGCCAGAAACTGTCCAGCCGCCTCGAATCCGCCCTGCTTGGTGCGCGGCCCGGCGATGCGCCAGGACGGCCTGACCTCAAGCCCGGCGGCCTCCATGGCGTTGAGATAGCCCTGGTAGCGGTCGCGCCCGGTCGAGGTCTGGTCGGTGCCGCCGATCATGGCGATGCGCTTGTGCCCGAGCGAGATCAGATGATTGGTGGCAAGTGCCGTGCCATAGGCATCGTCGCCGCGAAACACCGGCACGTCGGCGCCTTCCACGCTGCGTGCGATCAGCACCGCCGGCAGGCCGTTTTCCTCGGCCATGACGATGTCGGAGGCCGGCGTGCCGATGGCCGGGGACATGATGACGCCGTCGGCGCCGAGCTGCAGCAGCGTGTCGATGAAGGTGCGTTGCTTTTCCAGCTGGTCGTAGTGATTGGACAGGATGAAGGTCTGCCGGCTGCGATCGAGTTCGCTCTCGATCGAGCGCAGGATCTCGGCGAAGAACGGGTTCATGATGTCATGCACGACGACGCCGACAATGCCCGAGCGCGAGGTGCGCAGTGAGGCGGCGCGGCGGTTGTAGATATAACCGATGGCCCGCGCATGTTCCTTGATGCGGTCACGCGTGGCGCCGGCGACCAGCGGGCTGTCGCGCAAGGCGAGGGAGACCGTGGCCGTGGACACGCCAAGCGCATCCGCGATCGTCGAAAGCTTGATCTTTTGTGCCAGCCCTTCGCTCCCCGAGTTTTTTTAAAATTTTTTAAATGCGGCGTTATGCCATCGGATTCGGAGCAAATCAAAGTTTTTTCGCCAGCGCCTCCGCCTCGGCATCGACGGTCGTGCGATTGCGCAGCCGCAAACGGTGCTCGCGATGGATGATGTAAAGGCCGCTGGCGACGATGATGGCAGCACCCACCAGCGTCCAGCGGTCGGGGAACTGGTGGAAGATGATCCAGCCGGACAGGATCATCCAGACCATCTGCGAATAGGGGTACGGCGCCAGCGCCGTGGTAGTCGCCAGGCGGTAGGCCTGCACCAGCAGCCAGTGGCCGCCGGCGCCGAACACGCCCAGCATCACCAGTATGAACCAGTGCCAGCCATCCTGCGGCAGCCCATGCGAGAACGGCAGCATCGGCAGAAGCAGCACGGCCGGCGCCAGCGCCGAAAACAGGATCAGGCTTTCCGAGGTTTCGCTGGCTGACATCCGCCGCGTCATGATGACGTAAAAACTGTTCGACAGCATCGAGCCGAGCGCGAAAAGATGGCCGATGCCGAACACGCCGATGCCCGGCCTTGTAATGACGAGCACGCCGACAAAGCCCGACAGGATTGCCAGCCAGCGCCGCCAGCCGGCCCATTCACCAAGCAGCGGTCCGGCAAGGGCGGTGATCACCATCGGCCCGAAGAAGTAGATCGAGGTGGTCTCGGCCAGTTGAAGCGTTTTGAGCGCCATGACGTTGCACATGGTCGAGCCGAACAGCAGACCGCCGCGCAGGATGTGGGCCGGCAAATTGTTGGCGCGGAAGCGCGACGGCTCGCGCCAGCCGCGCAGGAAGACGCCGACAAGCAGGACATGGACGGTGAAGCGGGCCCAGGCGACGATCAGCGCCGAGACGCCGGCCAGCACCAGATATTTGCTCGAGGTGTCGAGAAAGGTGAAAAAGACATAGGTCGAAAGCATGAACAGCATCGCCGCGGGCGGCGTTGCGCTTTCGTCTGATTTTGCGGGAACGTTCAAATGTCAGGCCGGGCAGGGAGGATCAACGCTTAACCTTTGCGGCAATCGCCTGCGCCCGGCAAGCCAAAAGCGACTGGCACAACAGGCGTCTGAGACAGGTTCAGCGCAGGCCGATCCGATGCCAGCTAAGGCGCTTTGCGTTCCGCTGCGACGTTCTGACATCCGGTGCTTTGCCGTCGGATGCCACTTGCGCCTGGAGATGAAGCCACAACGCCTCGGCGACGGGTCCATGCGGTCGGTCGCGCCGGCGCACCGCCGCCAGGATCTCCGTCCGGCCGGGCAGATGTGCACCAGCGATCGAGATCAGCCTCCTATCCCGCAGTTCGTCCTCGATCAGCCATGCCGGCAGATGGCCCCAGGCCAGTCCGTGAAGGATCAGTTCCTTCTTCATCAGATGATCCGGCGCCGAGCACTGATGCGCACCGTCGATGAGGAAATAGCTCTCCGGCGCTGGCCGCCGCGCCGTGTCGCGGATCACGCACTGGGTGAAGGGCCGCATCTGCTCCGGCGCAATCTCGCGGCCAGGCGCGAACGGAAGGAACCCAGGCGCCACCACCGGCACGAGGGGCACCGCGCAGAGATCGATCCGCTCGAGATGCGGATCGGAAGGATCCGCGCGATGGAAGATGAGGTCAGCCGAGCCTTCCATCAACCGTTCGAGCGGACCGCCGACCGCCTCGTACTCCAGGTGCAGGCGTGTCCCGGTGCGTTCGGCAAAGAAGCCGCTGAGCATACGCAGGATTTGCGGTCGCGGGCAGAGATCACCCATGACGACACGCAGGACCGTCTCCTCGCCACTCGCCAACTGGCCCGCATAGGTTCGCAGATGGTCGAGCTCGCGCAATGTCAGCTGCGCTCGCGCGTGAAACTCGCGGCCCGCCTCCGTCAGCCCCACCCGATATCCGCTGCGGTCGAGAAGTGTGAGCCCGAGCAACTGCTCGAGGCGTGCGACAGCGGCGAAGACGGATGGATGCGATCGGTTCAAGGCAAGGGCGGCCGCCTGGAAGCTGCCCTCGCTTGCCACGGCGTCAAAGCACCGTAGGTCGTGGAGTTTCAGACCATTCATTATCGCCAAAACCTACTGAGATTGTCCAATCATAGTAATTTTCCTGGATAATTACGAGGCCTAGGGTGGCTCATTCAAAGGGCGGCGGGAGCATCGAACTCCTTTCGCCAGGGTGAGATGAGGACCAGATGACTGACACGCTTTATTTTACGACGGGCGACGGCTGCCGGATCGCCTATCAGCTGGCGGGGGCCGGCCCTGTGCTTGTGCTCTCGAATTCCATTGCGACGAACCTGCATATGTGGGACCGGCAGCTTGCGGAATTTGCCGGATCTTTCCGGGTGCTGCGCTATGATCTGCGCGGCCACGGCAGTTCCGATGCTCCGGCCGGAGCCTATTCGCTCGATCGGCTGGGCCGCGACGTCCTTGAGTTGCTGGATGCGCTTCAGATCGCCCGCGTGCATTTCTGCGGGCTGTCGCTGGGCGGCTTCGTAGGGCAGTGGCTGGGTATCCATGCCCCGGACCGCATCGAGCGTCTCATCCTTTCCAACACCTCGCCACATCTCGGGCCGGCTTCTTACTTTGACGGGCAGATCCGTACTGTCCTTGCTGCGAGCAACATGTCGGCCGCCGCGGACATGTTCATGCACAACTGGTTTCCCGCCTCGATGCTTGCCGGCCCAAACGAAACCGTCGACGCGTTCCGCGCGATGGTCCTGGCGACGCCGCCCCAAGGTCTCGCGGGATGCTTCGCCGCCGTACGCGATTGCGATCTGCGCCGGACTGTCTCCCTCATTACCGCCCCCACTCTGGTGATCGGTGGAGAAGACGACAAGGTAACGCTGGCAAGCCACAGCGAGGCGATCGCAGCCAGCATCCCCGGCGCCACGCTTACACTGCTTCCGGGCGTCCATATGCTGAACGTCGAGCGGCCGACTGAATTCATGAGCGCCGTTACACGCTTCCTGCTGAATTAGGCGTGCATGCGGGCGCCCTTGGTGATCTTGTCGACGAGTTTCTTGTCGGCACGCAGCGCGATGCCGACGATCTTGGCGTCCTCAGGGCCGAACTCGGCGAAGACGGCGCGGTTGGCCGCATCGAAGCCGGTGGCAAACATCTCCTCGACATAGGCTGACGCCGTCACGCCCCGCTCCAGCGCCTTCCGGTGGATGGAGTTGAGCGTCGGCCCATCGGCCGAAAGCACGATGACCGGCTGGATCGACAGAGGATTGTAAAGGTTGCCGGCGCGGTCGCGGTAGGGTTCGCCGATAATGTCGGGGAATTGCGCGACGACGCCGCTGGTCAGGAAGGCCGTGACGTTGAGCTTTTGCCAGACGGCGAGATCGTCCCGCAGCACGATTGCAAATTTCGTATCGAACACCAAAATGAGGACTCCGGAGCACGCCCATGAAGGGGCAGGGATAGGTGATGACGCACGATCTAGACGGTGAGGCGACGCAGGGTCTTGAACGTTCGTGCGCGGATGAGGACCGGATCGTGTCGGCGCCTGTTACCGCTGGCATCGAGCGCATCGAGGCGCATTTCCATGGCAACGCCTTCGACCTGCACCGTCATGATACACTTGCCGTCGGCGTGACGCTTTCCGGTGTGCAGCGCTTCCACTACAGGGGCACTGTCAACCACAGCCTGCCCGGCCAGGTTATCGTGCTGCATCCCGACGAAGTGCACGATGGCGGCGCCGGGACCGAGGATGGTCTGCGCTACCGGATCCTCTATCTGGAACCGTCTCTGCTGCTCGACTGCCTCGACGGCGCGCCGCTGCCTTTCGTCAGGGATGCTGTGGTCAGCGATCCCGCCTTGCGTGGCACGCTGCTTTCGGCCCTGTCGCCGCTCGATGAGGAACTGAACGAGCTGTTCGTCGCCGATTTCGTTGCGGAGCTGGCGCGGCATCTGGGGCGTCATGCGGGACAGAAGGCAAAGCCGATGGGGAAGTCGGCCTCGCGTGCGGCAGCGCTGGCGCGCGGCTATCTCGAGGAGAATGCCGAGCGGTCCGTTCGTTCCGATGAGCTGGAAGCCGTCACCGGGCTCGACCGCTATGCGCTGTCACGCCATTTTCGCGCGACCTATTCCACCAGCCCGCATCGTTTCCTGCTGATGCGCCGGCTGCAAAAGGCAAGACGGATGATCGAGATCGGCGAACCGCTGGCCGAGATTGCCGTCGGCGCCGGCTTCAGCGACCAGAGCCATTTCAACAGACATTTCAAGAAAGCATTCGGCCTGACGCCCGGCCGCTGGTCGGCGCTGGTGCGCGGCCCTTCGGTGGCGGCCTAGCTCAAGACACGCGGCCGCCGTGCCGGTCAGTCGTCGATGTCGGCGTCGTCGTCGACGAGCACCAGCTCCTCGTTCGACAAATTGGCCTCGATGCGGGCGAGCAGCTTGAACAGCGTCTTCTGTTCTTTCTTGTCGAGGCCCTTCAACGCCTGCTTCTCGGTCTTCTTAACCGACTTCTCGATGGCGTGGATGATCTCGCGGCCGGTGTCGGTGAGAAAGATATGCGCCTGGCGTGCATCCGCGGAAGAGGCGCGCTTTTCCAAAAAGCCCTGGGCCTGCAGCCGGTTTATGGTCTTGGTGATGGTCGGCGGGCGCACGCCGAGGCGGCCGGCGAGATTGCCGGGCGTCTGGCCGTCCTCGCGGTCGAGCGTCAGCATGATCTGGTCCTGGCCGGCATAGAAGCCATGCGCCAGAAGCCGCGCCGCCAGCGCGGTCCTTGCCAGCCTTGCCGCCGAATGCAGCCGGCTCATCGTTGCAGTCTTGTCCGCCTTGGCCATGGTGATCCCTCTTCGGCCGTACCGGTGCGTGCAGCATAGACGCAGCCGGCCGGTTGGCAATCGACGATCCAAAAGATTCCGGCTTTCGAAACAGCTTTGCCGGCAAGCATTTGTGGTGCTCGAAATGGTGATGCCAGATGTTTATTTCAGTTAGATGACAAACGAGTTTCCGCCAAGGCGATTGCAACGGTTTGACGCGGCGCGGCTCAGCACAGGTCAACGAAGAGGCGTTTCCGGCGACACGTTGATGGTCGGCATCCCTCGCACTCGGCCTCTCGGTCTACCCACCCGCTTCGTCAACCTGGGTCAAACACCCAGGCGGTTTGCCTCGTGCAAAAGGCCGGCACACATCCTATATCAGGCCAACAATCCCTTCTTGCGGCCCGCAATTCCGTGGCCCAGCCATTTCGAGGCAAGATATGAGCGAAGCACAGACGCAAATCCCCGTGACCGTTCTCACCGGCTATCTCGGCGCCGGCAAGACGACGCTGCTCAACCGCATCCTGTCGGAAAACCATGGCAAGCGTTATGCCGTCATCGTCAATGAATTCGGCGAGATCGGCATCGACAATGATTTGATCGTGGAATCCGACGAGGAAATCTACGAAATGAACAATGGCTGCGTCTGTTGCACGGTGCGCGGCGACCTGATCCGCGTCGTCGAAGGCCTGATGCGCCGCCCGGGCCGCTTCGACGCCATCGTCGTCGAGACCACCGGCCTTGCCGATCCGGTGCCGGTGGCGCAGACCTTCTTCATGGACGACGACGTGCGCTCCAAGACCAGGCTCGACGCTGTCGTGGCCCTGGTCGACGCCAAGCACCTGCCGCTCCGGTTGAAGGATTCCAAGGAAGCCGAGGACCAGATCGCCTTCGCCGATGTCGTCGTGCTCAACAAGACCGACCTGGTGACGCCCGAAGAGCTGGCCAAGGTCGAGGCCACCATCCGCGCCATCAACCCGGCGGCCAGGATCCACCGCACCACGCGCGCCGGCGTGGCGCTGTCCGAAGTGCTCGACCGCGGCGCCTTCGACCTGTCGCGCGCATTGGAGAACGACCCACATTTCCTCGAGGCGCACGATCATGATCACGACCACCATGACCATGACGGGCACGATCACCACGACCATGATCACGACCATCATCATCACGATCACGCGCATCCCTCCGACATCCATGACGTGACCGTGCAGTCGGTGTCGCTGCGCGGCGGCGAGATGGACCCGAAGAAATTCTTCCCGTGGATCGAGAAGATCACTCAGATGGAAGGTCCCAACATCCTGCGGCTGAAAGGCATCATCGCGCTCAAGGGCGACGACGAGCGCTATGTCATCCAGGGCGTGCACATGATCATCGAAGGCGACCACCAGCGCGCCTGGAAAGACGGCGAAAAGCATGAGAGCCGGCTGGTGTTCATCGGCCGCGAGCTTGACGCCGAGCGGCTGAAGAAGAGCTTTGACGCCTGCCAGGCGGCTTGATTTCCGGACTCTATGGCGCTAGCGCTGCCCGCTCTTCCTTCTCCCCTTGTGGGAGTAGGTGGCCTCGCGAAGCGAGGTCGGATGAGGGGTGCTCCAGCTCGGCACCGACGGCGATCCGTCCAACACCCCTCATCCGTCTCGGCGCTGCGCGCCGATCCACCTTCTCCCAAAAGGGGAGAAGGTTGACGCCAGGCCTGGCCGCCTCAGTGGCTTCCCGGGAGTGGTGACAGCTTCATTGGAATGGTCCTGATGCCCACAGTTGCTCCCCTCGACCTGGAAGGTCACTGCCTTGCCGCCGTCTTCCTCGACAACGTGCCGCATTTTGCGCTGGCCGATGGGACAGTTCATAGGCTCGACAACGGCCACAAGACAATTCAGGCCAATGACGGCCTGCTCTCCACGTTCCATGACGCCGCCAACGACCGCCTGATCACCGGCGGCGAGGACGGCAAGATTTTTGCCGTTGCCGCCGGCGGCAATGTCAGCGAACTCGCCAGCGTGGGCAAGAAGTGGATCACCAGCGTTGCCGCCGGGCCGCAAGGCGCTATCGCCTATGCCACAGGCAAGACTGCCTTCGTGCGCTTTGCCGACGGCAAGACCAAAGAGTTTGCCCATCCACGTTCGGTCGAGGGGCTGGCCTTCTCCCCCAAGGGCATGCGCTTCGGCGTCGCCCGCTACAATGGCGCGACGCTGCATTTCCCGGCCGCCGAGGGCAGACCGGTGGAGCTGGAATGGGCCGGCGCCCATACCGGCGTGACCTTCTCGCCGGATGGCGCCTTCCTCGTCACCACCATGCAGGAAAACGCGCTGCATGGCTGGAAGCTCGCCGACGGCAAGCACATGCGCATGACCGGCTATCCCGGCAAGGTCAAAAGCCTGTCGTGGAGCGTGAAGGGCAAGTGGCTGGCGAGTTCCGGCGCGCCGGCGGCGATCGTCTGGCCGTTTTCGGGCAAGGACGGCCCGATGGGCAAGGCGCCGCTGGAGCTCGGCACGCGCGGCAACGCCATGGTGACATCGGTTGCCTGCCATCCGAGCCAGGATGTCGTCGCCGTCGGCTATGATGACGGCATGGTCATGGCGGTGCGCTTTACCGATGCCAAAGAGGTGCTGTTGCGCCGCCCAGGCATGGGCGCCATCACCGCGATGGTGTGGGACAAGGAAGAGCGCCGGGTCGCCTTCGGCAGTGCCGCCGGCGACTGCGGCGTCATCGACATCTCGGCGTGACCTATTCGGCTCCGCACGACACCTTGCCGGTCAATTCTTTCGGCTTGCCGTCCTGTTCCGTGTCGGCGGCGTTGTCGTAGACGGCAAGCGTGTACCGGCCGCCATAGACGCCCTCGTCACTGGTCTTGGTCAGGATCGTCAGTTCGACAGAGTTGAATTTATCTCCGAGCTGATGCTCGTGGTAGATGTTCAGCCGCAACTCCTTGACGTCCAGCCAGTACTGGGTGAGGTCGGAATCCTCGAAGACGGTCTTGCGCAGACTGTCGCCTTCCGGCCGGCCAAGTATCTCGAGATCGCCGCGAAAATTGAAGGTCGGGCCGCCCATACCTCTGGTGACCCCGGCGCCGACCTCGAATTGCACCGCTTTGTCATCGACGGAACACCAGACGCCGCCCGATGCGGAAGCCGCAGCGGCCGACAAGAGTAGCGCAATAGCGCAGATGATCGTCCGCATTTTTCTCCCCAAACCACAGACCCGATCGCATTGGCGCCCGACTGCGCCGGAAGGTCAAGTCTGCCGAACTTGCTGCTGACCCAATGCAGCGCACCAACACGGCCAATTGCGGTTGCCGTCGCCAATTGGGTAGTGTGCCGGCCGAGAGGGATTTCATGCACAGCACGAACAGTTATTCAAAGGCGTCCATCGGCGGTATCAGCCGTGACCGCATCGCTGCATTGCGGACAAGCGAGGCGAACACCTTCCGCAAGGCGCGGCCGAAATCGCAGGCCAAGGTCGGTAACGGCCTGCCAGGCTTCTTCGGCGGTGTGCCGATGCACTGGATGAACGACTGGCCGACGCCATTCCCGATCCTGGTCGAAAGCGCCAAGGGCGCCGCCATCACGGATATCGACGGCAACAGGCTGGACGATTTCTGCCTCGGTGACACCGGCTCGATGTTCGGCCATTCGCCGCCGCCGGTGGCGCGCGCCATCCGCCGCCAGGCCGGGCGCGGCCTGACCTATATGCTGCCTTCGGAAGATGCGCTTGCCATCGGGCCGCTGCTCACACAGCGTTTCGGTCTGCCGTTCTGGCAGATCGCCACCACCGCCACCGACGCCAACCGCTTCTCGCTGCGCGTCGCCCGCGCCGTCACCGGCCGCGAAAAGATACTGGTCTTCAACGGCTGCTATCACGGCTCGGTCGACGAGACGATGGTCCGGATGGTCGACGGCAAAGCTGTCAACCGGCCCGGCCTGGCGGGCGAATTCCGCGACCTGACCAGGACGGCGAAGGTCATCGAATTCAACGATGTTGCTGCACTGGAAGCGGCGCTCGCCGACCGCGATGTCGCCTGCGTCATCGCCGAGCCGGTGCTGACAAATTCCTGCATGGTGCTGCCCGATCCGGGTTTTCACGACGCGTTGCGCAAACTGACGCGCGCGGCCGGAACGCTGCTGCTGATCGACGAGACCCACACCATCTCGACCGGCCCAGGGGGCTACACCAGAAAATTCGGGCTCCAGCCCGACCTTTTCGTGCTGGGCAAGCCGATCGCCGGTGGCGTGCCGGCAAGCGTGTGGGGCATGAGCGACGAGGTCGCCTCGCGCTATGCCGACTACAATCGAACCAAGGAGCCGGGCTATTCCGGCATGGGCACGACGCTGTCGGCGAACCCGCTGCAGTTCGCAGCCATGCGCGCAACGCTCGAAGAGGTGATGACGCAGGAGAATTATGCCCGGGCGGATCGCCTGGCCCTGCGGCTCGATGCAGGGCTGACCGGCGTCATCGACCGCTACAATCTGCCATGGCATGTCGCCCGTGTCGGCGCCCGCGTCGAGTTCATCTGCGCCCCCGGCCCGCTCAGGAACGGCGCCGAAGCCGAGACTGCGCATGCGCCGGAGCTTGAGGCGGCTATCCATGTCGCGCTGGTCAACCAAGGCGTGCTGATCGCGCCTTTCCACAACATGATGCTGATCTCGCCAGCTACCACCGCCACCCAGGTCAACCGGCTGATCACCGCCTTCGCCACGGTTGCGGCAAGGCTGACGGCATGAGACAAGCAGCCAACAAGCAGGCGATCAACAAACAGGCGCCAAAGCAAACCTTGAGTACAGTAATCATGACTTCACCTTCGGGCTCGACGCCCGCCGAGGCGCAAGCCTTTCTCGCTGCTCATCCGGAAATCGAAGCCTTCGATATCGTCTTGACCGACGCCAACGGCGTCGGCCGCGGCAAGATCGTGCGCCGGCATGAGCTGAAAAGCATCTTCGAGGGCGGCCGCCACATGCCGATCTCGATCCTCGGCCTCGACATCACCGGCGAGGATGTGCACGAAACCGGGCTGATCTGGACGACAGGCGATGGCGACCTCAGGGCCTGGCCGATCCCCGGCACGCTGGTGCCGCTTTACGGTACCAACCCGCCGCGCGGCCAGTTGCTGATGGCGATGTACCATCTCGAGGGACAGCCAATGTCGTCGGACCCACGGCTGGCGCTGGCCAGGCAGGTCGACATATTGGCCGCCAAGGGCCTCTATCCCGCCGGCGCCTTCGAGCTCGAATTTTTCCTGCTCGCCAATGAGCGCGATGCCGACGGCAAGGTGAAGCCGGCGGACGCGGTGCTCGACGGCCGCCGCTCGGCCAAGACGGAAGTCTATTCCGTCGACCATCTGCACGGCATGGAGCCGCTGTTTTCCGACATCTATGCCGCGGCTAAGGCGCAAGGCATTCCGGCCGAAACGGTGATTTCCGAATACGCGCCCGGCCAGTACGAGCTGACGCTGAATTACCGCAAGGATGTCATGCGGGCGGCCGACGACCTCGTCATGTTGAAGCGGCTGGTGCGGGCGCAGGCGCGCCGCCATGGTGTTACCGCCTGCTTCATGGCCAAGCCGATCGAAAAATATGCCGGCTCCGGCATGCATTTCCATGTTTCGCTGCAGGACAAGAACGGCCGCAACGTTTTTGCCGAAGCAGGCGGCGAAAGCTGGTCGCTGCCGCTGCTGCAGGGGCTCGGCGGGCTGATCCAGACCATGGCCGAATCGATGCTGGTGTTTGCGCCGCACGCCAATTCCTGGCGGCGCTTCGTCTCGCAGTCCTATGCGCCGGTGGCGCCGACCTGGGGCGTCAACAACCGTTCGGTGGCGCTGCGCATCCCGGCGGGCGACGCCAAAAACCGGCGCATCGAGCACCGGCCGTCGGGTGTCGACGCCAATCCCTACCTGATCGCGGCAACGGTGCTGGCCGGCATCATCAAGGGTCTGGACGAAGGCCTCGACCCCGGCCCCGAAACCACTGGGAATGGCTATGAAGCCGCCGTCACGCGCACGACCATGCCGGTCGACTGGCGCGCCGCGATCGAGGCGGCGCGGGCCTCGAGCTTCCTGAAAGAGGCGCTTGGCGAGGATCTGCATCGCACCTTCGTGGCGATCAAGCAGTCGGAGTATCTGCGCGTCGCCCGCACCGTCAGCGAGCTGGATTACCACCTCTACCTCCATGAGGTCTGAGAGACCGCCTGGAACTCGGGCAGTCGTCCTGCTAGCCCGACGATCAGGCGGCGATTACTTTTTCGCCGCCTGCATCAAATGAGGTGGCGCTGCAGCCTTCAAGAACATATCATGAACGGATGAGCGCACCCACCGTCCGTGAAAAGCTGGCAATCCTGTCTGACGCCGCCAAATACGATGCTTCTTGCGCCTCGTCCGGCTCGGCGAAGAAGGATTCGCTCCAATCCGGCGGTATCGGCTCCACAGAAGGCATGGGCATCTGCCATTCCTACGCGCCGGATGGCCGCTGCATTTCGCTCCTGAAAATCCTGCTCACCAATTTCTGCATTTACGATTGCAGCTACTGCATCAACCGCTCGTCATCGAATGTGCGCCGCGCCCGCTTTAGCATCGACGAGGTGGTGAAGCTGACCATGGACTTTTATCGGCGCAACTACATCGAAGGCCTGTTCCTGTCCTCCGGCGTCATCCGTTCGCCCGACGAGACCATGGCCGAGATGGTGGAGGTGGCGCGGCGGCTGCGGCTGGACGAAAAATTCTCCGGCTATATTCATCTGAAGACCATTCCGGAAAGCTCGGCCGAACTGGTCGAGCAGGCCGGGCTCTACGCCGATCGGCTGTCTATCAACGTCGAACTGCCGACCGATGAGGGCGTCAAGAAACTGGCGCCGGAGAAGAAGCCGGAAACGATCCGGCTTTCCATGGCGAACCTGCGCCGGAAGATGGAGGAAAAGGCCGAGCCGACGCTGAGGACCAAGAAGCGCGAACGCTTTGCGCCCGGAGGTCAGTCGACGCAAATTATTGTCGGCGCCGACAAAACATCCGACGACGGCATTTTGCACACCAGCGCGCGGCTCTATGGCAGCTATCACCTGCGGCGCGTC
Source organism: Mesorhizobium sp. M0862 (assembly GCF_040319795.1). Taxonomy (NCBI): domain Bacteria; kingdom Pseudomonadati; phylum Pseudomonadota; class Alphaproteobacteria; order Hyphomicrobiales; family Phyllobacteriaceae; genus Mesorhizobium; species Mesorhizobium sp. M0862. Next base: position 11,238 of record NZ_JAMYOJ010000032.1, on the reverse strand, counting down.
TATTATTCCGCCTTCAGCCCAATCCCGGATTCGTCATCGTCGCTGCCGCTGCAAAAACCGCCGCTGATGCGCGAGCACCGGCTCTATCAGGCCGACTGGCTGATGCGCTTCTACGGCTTTTCGCAGCCGGAAATCCTCGCCGGCAGCAGCGACGGCATGCTCGATCTCGCCATTGACCCCAAGCTCGCCTGGGCTTTGCGCAATCGGGCGAGGTTTCCCGTCGACATCAACCGCGCCGACCGCGAAGCGCTGCTGCGGGTTCCGGGTCTGGGCACCAAGGTGGTGGCGAAGATCCTTGAAACCCGCCGCCACCGACGCATGCGGCTGGAAGATGTCGGACGGATCTGCCATTCGATCGCCAAGCTGAGGCCCTTCATCATCGCCGAAGGCTGGTCGCCGGGCGGACTCACCGACAAGACAGGCCTGCGCGACACGATCGTAAAGTCCTGCGAACAACTGTCGCTGTTTTGACCATGCAGCCGGCTCAGCTCGACCTTGCCCGATACACTGTCCGGCTAGCGAGCCAGACCGATTTCGCCGGTTGGCGCGATGCGGCACGGCGTCTGGCGCTGAATGAGGTCCGACCTGAGGATATTAGTTGGGGTGTCGGGTCCGACGCCAATGATCCTCAAGATGCCTTGCCGGCGGTGCCAGAGGGCGCGCAGCTTACCGTCCCGCGCGAGTTCATCGCCCATGCCGAAACCGCCTTCTGCCACTCCGACCCCGGCCGGTTTGCCTTTCTCTACTGGATGCTTTGGCGCCTGCGCACCGAGCCGAAACTGCTGGCGATCGCATCCGATCCCGACACCAGGCGGCTCGAAGCCATGGAAAAGGCGGTGCGGCGCGACGGCCATAAGATGCATGCCTTCGTACGCTTCCGGAAGATCGGCGACGGCGAGAACGAGCGCTACGTCGCCTGGTTCGAGCCGGAGCATTTCATTGTCGAGCGCAACGCGGATTTCTTCGTCCGGCGGTTCACCGGCATGCGCTGGACCATCCTGACGCCCTATGCCTCCGCCGACTGGAACGGCGAAAGGCTGGCGATCGGGCCGGGTGCGGCCAAGGGCGATGCACCTGATCAGGACGACACCGAGGCGTTGTGGCTGACCTATTTCGAAAACATCTTCAACCCGGCGCGGCTCAAGGTGAAGGCGATGCAGAAGGAGATGCCGAAGAAATATTGGCGGAACCTTCCCGAGGCCTCGCTCATTCCAGATATGATCGCAGGAGCGGACGAGGCCGCCAGGGATATGATTGCCAGACTGCCGACAACGCCGGCGCCGCACCACGCCAAGCTGCAGGCAAGACATTGGCCGAAGCCCGAGCCGGCCGAGGCGCCGGATGAAGACGATGCCAAGACGATTTCCGATTTGCGCGAGGCTGCAAAGGGTTGTCGTCGCTGCCCGCTCTGGCGCGACGCGACACAGACCGTGTTCGGCGAGGGGCCGGATGACGCCAAAGTGGTCTTCGTCGGCGAACAACCTGGCGATCAGGAAGATCTCGCCGGCAAACCTTTTGTCGGGCCAGCGGGCAAAGTGTTCGATGCGATTCTCGATGACGCAGGCGTCGACCGGCAAAAAGTCTACGTCACCAACGCCGTCAAGCACTTCAAGTTCGAGCCGCGCGGCAAGCGCCGCATCCACTCGAAGCCAAATACCGGCGAAGTCCAGGCCTGCCGCTGGTGGATCGGCCGGGAGCTTGAGCTGATCAAGCCGGACCTCGCCGTGGCGCTTGGGGCAACGGCGGCGTTGTCGCTGCTGGGCAAGGCCATTGCCGTGACGAAAATGCGCGGCCAGTTGATCGAACGCGATGATGGCTTGCGCGTGTTCATCACCATCCACCCCTCCTTTATTCTGCGTATTCATGAGCCCGCGGACAAGGAGGCAGAGCGCGAGCGGTTTCTCAGGGATATGAGAGAGGTGAAGCGGCTGATGGGGTCGTGAGATGAGCGAAAGCCTCAGCGACATCGTCATCCGCGGGCGGAGCAAGGAGTGAAGCGACGCAGCGCAGACCCGAGGATTCATGCCGCGACGTTTGGACGCTGCTACGGTGCAGAATTCTGCTCCGCTGCGCTCGACGGCTAACATCACGGAATGGACCCGGGGCTTCGCGACGGAGCTTCGCTCCTGCTTCGCCCAGGGATGACGAAGCTGAGTGGCTTCAGCCAATCACCTACGGTCGTGAATCCAACGTTGGAAACTTCGGCCGCCACGGCCGAATTAACTGATTAGGATTGCCCTCAGATCATTCACATTCGTACCCGTCGGCCCCGGCACGAACAGATCGCCGATCGCGTTGAACGCCGTCCAGGCATTGTTGCCGGCCAGCATCGCCTTGGCGTCGATGCCGGCGGCACGCATGCGCGAGACAGTTGAGCCATCGGCAAAGGCGCCGGCATTGTCTTCAGAGCCATCGATGCCGTCGGTATCGGCGGCCAATGCATGAATACCTTCCGCGCCGCTGATACCGATGGCAAAGGCGAGCAGGAATTCGGAGTTGCGGCCGCCCTTGCCCCTTTTTCCGTCAACAGGGGCCCACAAGGTCACGGTCGTCTCGCCGCCGGACAGGATCAGCACCGGCTTTTTGAACGGCCGGTTGCGCGTCGCCACTTCGCGCGCAATGGCTGCATGCACGCCACCGACCTCGCGCGCCTCGCCCTCGATGGAATCGGAGAGGATGACGGCTTCGATGCCCTGCCGTTTTGCCTCAGCGGCTGCCGCTTCCAGCGACACGCCAGCCGAGGCGATCAGGTGCACTTCATTGCGTGAAAAGCGCTGGTCATCCGGATCTGGCGCATCGGCCTCTGGCGAGTTGATGTGCGCCATGACGGCGTCGGGCAGTTTCATGCCGTAGGCCGCTATCGAGGCCAGCGCATCGGCGCGGTTGCCGGAGTCGGGCACGGTCGGGCCGGAGGCCACCAGGGCCGGGTTGTCGCCGGGAATGTCAGAGACAACCAGTGATACCAGTTTGGCCGGCCAGGCGGCAGCTGCCAGCCGGCCGCCCTTGATGGTCGAGAGATGCTTGCGGATTGTGTTCATCGCCGCGATCGGCGCGCCGGAGGCAAGCAGCGCCTCGTTGACGGCGATTTCGTCGGCGAGCGTCAGGCCGGCGGCAGGCGACGGCAGCAGCGCCGATCCTCCGCCCGATATCAGCGCCACTACCAGGTCGTCCGCAGTCAGCCCTTGCACCTTTTCGAGCAGGCGCCGCGACGCCTTAAGACCGGCAGCGTCCGGTACCGGATGTGCCGCCTCGATGATTTCGATGCGCTCGCATCTGGCGCCATAGCCGTAGCGGGTGACGACCAGCCCTTCGATTGGGCCATCCCACACCTTCTCGAACGCGGCCGCCATCTGCGCCGAGCCCTTGCCGGCGCCAATGACAATGGTACGGCCCTTGGGCCTGGCCGGCAGATGATCCCTGATGGTCCGTTCAGGATCGGCAGCGGCAACAGCGGCATTGAAGATCGAGATGAGAAAGGATTTGGGATCGAGCACGGTTATCCTTGGCCGTAACTGGCGGTTTTTAAAATGAGCAAACGTTGGCGCTGCCCCTCACCCTCACCCCGTGAAAGACGGGGAGAGGGGATCGCCAGCGCTCGAGCTTGTCCTTTCTCCCGTCACTATACGGGGAGAAGGTGCCGGCAGGCGGATGAGGGGCAGCGCCAACGTCACGATTTACCTTCCGGCGGCAGCGCCAATTGTGTCCGATCGACGCCGAGATGATCGCACAGTGCATCGACGACGACGCCATGATCCTGGCGTTCCGGCAGGCCGGAGACGGCGATGACGCCGATGACGCCGGCACCCTTTACAGTCACCGGAAACCCGCCGCCGGCCAGTACGTAATCAGCAATATCCAGCCCCTCGCCGACCTTGAAGGTGCGGTCCGGTCGCTGCTGTTCCAGCACCAGACGATAGGTGCTCCTGAGGTAGCGCTTGACCACATTGATCTTGCGTCGTGCCCAGTCGGGGTTGGAGGCGTTTGAACCGGGCATCGCGGCATAAAACAGCGGCCGATCCCACAGCCTGATATCGACAATGATGGGCAGCTTTTCGGCCAGCGCCCGCTCGCGGATCGCCGCGCCGACCTTGAAGGCGACGGCCTCGTCGAAGGCCGGGAAGACCAGCGTCTCTTCCTGTTTCTGGATCAGAGCGATGTCGTCGGCAGCGGCCATTTTGTTCTCCGAAGTCAGTCACAAATCGTGTGTACGACAAGCTCCGCCCGGTCAAGGTCTCGTCGCGGTGGTGGTCTTGCCCCGCCAGGGTCGACCCCCACTCCGTCGAGCTTCTCTCGACACCTCTCCCCCGATCGACAGGGTAGAGGAAGGGCGCCAAGCTGTCCGAACCGGCGCCCGTCCTCCGAAGCAAAGGCTCCCTTCCTCTCCCTCCGGAGGGGGGAGAGGTGGCGCCGCGAAGCGGCGACGGAGTGGGGGACCACTTGGCAACCAGGCGCAATCATCATCTTGTCCCGCGCGGATGATGGGTCCTACCCCACGATCATATCGATCTTGGCCGGCCGCCCCGCAACATAGACCTCGCGCACCGCGCGGTCGTCGCCCAATGTCTGCAGCAGGAACAGCTCCTCCGCCAGCGTCTCCACAGTCTCCATCCTCAGCCGCATCGCCGGCGTGGCGCGGGCGTCGAGCACGGTGATGTCCGCGTCGGTGCCTTCATCCAGCGTGCCGACCTTGTCCGCCACAGACAGCGCCTCGGCATTGCCACGCGTTATCTGCCAGAAGGACTGGAACGGGTTCAGCTTTTCGCCATTCAGCGCAATCACCTTGTAGCCCTCGTCCATGGTGCGCAGCATCGAATAGTTGGTGCCGCCGCCGACATCGGTGGCGGCAGCGATCCTGAGCGGCTTGTCGCGGCGACGAAAGCGCTGGTAGTCGAACAGGCCGGAGCCGAGGAACAGGTTCGAGGTCGGGCAGAACACCGCCACCGAGCCTGAGTCCGACAGCGCATCGGCCTCTCGTTCCGAGAGATGGATGCAGTGGCCGAACAGGCTCTTTGGCCCCAGCAGGCCATACTGCTCGTAGACATCGGTGTAGTCGCGCGCCTGCGGATAGAGTTTTTGCGTGAAGGCGATTTCGGCGTGGTTTTCCGACAGATGCGTCTGCATGTGCAGGTCGGGGTTTTCGCGGCAGAGCGTGCCGGCCATCTCCAGCTGCTCGGGCGAGGAGGTGATGGCGAAGCGCGGCGTGATCGCATAAAGCTGGCGGCCCTTGCCGTGCCATTCCGCAATCAGCGCCTTCGTATCGTCATAGCCGGATTGCGGCGTGTCGAGCACGCCTGCCGGCGCATTGCGGTCCATCATCACCTTGCCGGCAATGTTGAGCATGCCGCGCGCATGCGATTCGGCAAAGAACGCTTCGGCAGACGCCTTGTGCACCGAGCAGTAGGCGGCGACCGTCGTCGTGCCGTGGCGCACCATCTCGTCCAGGAACAGCCGGGCGATGCGGCGGCCATGCTGGGCGTTGGCGAATTTGGTCTCTTCGGGAAAGGTGTAGGTGTTCAGCCAGTCGAGCAGTTCGGCGCCGTAGGAGGCAATGACCTGCATCTGCGGGAAATGCGCATGCGCATCGATGAAGCCGGGCAGCAGCAGATGCGGCCGATGATCGATCTTTTTCGCACCGTCGCCCGCTTGCTTTTCGACTTCCGTGTAGCTGCCCACGGCAACGATCCGGCCGTCGCGGATCAGCAGGCCGCCATCCTCCTCATAGCGCCAGGCGGCATGGTCGTCGATGGCTTCGGGCCAGCGCAAAAAACTTAGGGTGCGGCCGCGCAGAAGTGTGGAGGTCATCCCTATTTCCCTGCGCCTTCGAACCAGGCGACCAGCAGCGCACGTTCCTTGTCGCTGATCTGGGTGACGTTGGCGGGCGGCATGGCGTGGCTGCGCCCGGCCTGCAAATAGATTTCACGCGCATGCTCGGCAATGCCGGCGTCGGTGTCGAGCATCACGCCCTTCGGCGCATGGTAGATGCCTTCATAGACCGGCTCGGCCGTATGGCACATCGAGCAGCGGCCAAGCACGGTGTCGCGCACCGCCGGGAAATGCGACGAGGCGATATAGACTTCGGCCGCGGCGGATGCCTTGGGCTCGCCGGTCAGTATTTTCGGCGCTGTCGACAGCCACATGATGATGACGAATAGCACCGCAGCCGCCATCCAGGTCCAGTGGGGGTTGCCGGCACGCTTATGCACGGTGTTGAAATAGTGCCGGATCAAGACGCCGATGATGAACACCAGCGAGGCGATGACCCAGTTGAACTCCGTCGCAAACGCCAGCGGATAGTGGTTCGACAGCATCAGGAACAGCACGGGCAGCGTCAGGTAGTTGTTGTGCAGCGAGCGCTGCTTGGCGATCTTGCCGTATTTCGGGTCGGGCTTTCGGCCGGCAATCAGGTCGGCGACGACGATCTTCTGGTTTGGAATAATCACCATGAAGACATTGGCCGACATGATAGTGGCGGTGATGGCGCCGAGATGCAGGAAAGCGGCGCGGCCGGTGAACAGATGCGTCAGACCCCAGGCGATGAACACCAGAACGCCATAGAGCACCAGCATCAGTCCGGTGTCACTTTTGCCGAGCGGCGACCGGCAGAGCAGATCGTAGACAACCCAGCCGACGCCGATCGTCGCCATCGACAGCAGGATGCCCACGGGAACCGACATGGACAGAACATTGGGGTCGATCAGGAACAGGTCGGCGCCGGCATAGTAGACCACGCACAGCATGGCGAAGCCGGACAGCCAGGTGGCGTAGGATTCCCACTTGAACCAGGTCAGGTGTTCCGGCATTTCGGCCGGCGCCACCAGATATTTCTGGACGTGGTAGAAGCCGCCGCCATGCACCTGCCATTCCTCGCCGAATGCGCCGACCGGCATGCCGGGGCGCTGGCGCAGGCCAAGGTCGAGCGCGACGAAATAGAAGGACGAGCCGATCCAGGCGATGCCGGTGACGACGTGCAGCCAGCGCACGGCGAAACTCAGCCAGTCCCAGAAAATCGCGAAATCCATCATGTGAAATCGTCCCTGCCGATCGGCTGACTTTACGGTGTGGGGCGCAAACGAAAAGAGGCGAGGTGTACGATGACTTTCAAAAAAAAATGGAAAATACTAGGCTGACCACGTACGCCGCCACATAAAGAGCCACGAATGGCCTATCTCGACAACATCGCCGTCTTCGTCCGCGTCGTCGAGCTTGGTAATCTCTCGGCGGCAGGCCGCGACATGCGCATTTCGCCGGCGGTCGCCTCCAACCGCATCAAGGAGCTGGAAAAACACCTCGGCGTGCGGCTGTTCAACCGCACGACACGGCAATTGATGCCGACGGAGCATGGCACGGTGTTCTACTCCGGCGCCAAGCAGGTGCTGGAGGCTATCACCGAGGCGGAAGCCGCGGTTTCGGCGCTTTCCGGCCAACCGCGCGGCACCATCAAGGTGACCGCACCGCTCGGCCTCGGACGGCGGCTGGTGGCGTCGGGCATTCCGGATTTCCACGACAAATACCCCGATATCGAGGTGCGGCTGAGGCTCTCCGACCACAATATCGACATCATGAAGGAAGGCATCGACGTCGCCTTCAAGCTCGGCATCATCGAGGATTCCAGCCTGCGGATGCGCGGCATCATGGAATGTGAACGCGTGCTGGTGGCGGCACCGAAATATCTCGAAGCGCGCGGCGAGCCGGTGGAGCCACAGGAGCTGATCGGCAAGAAGCACGACTGCCTGATGCTGCGCTATTCCGGGGCGCGCGAATATGTCTGGACGCTGCAGACGCCGTCCGGCCCGCAGAAATTCGAGGTGCACGGCCCCTACGACACCGACGATGGCGATGTGCTGACCGGCTGGGCGCTGTCGGGCCGCGGCATCATCAACAAGCCGCGCTTCGAGGTCGAACCCTTCATCCGCGACCGGCGGCTGCAGGTCATCCTGGCCAGCACGCCGCCAACGCCGGTGCAGTTCGCCGCCGTCTATCCGCACAAGAAGCTGCAGGATCCAAAGGTGCGGCTGTTGCTCGACTTCATGGCCGAGCGTTGCCAGCGGCTGATCAAGGATTTGCTGGCCGGCAAGTGAGGGGCTGTTGGCCCAGTCGCCAGGGTTGTCTTACAAGCAGGTGACCTTAGGTTCGCATACGCCGCCCTATGATCGATGGTCCCATGCCGACTGACCAGCAAGCCACAATGCATCTTGCCGTTTCGCTCAACATTACTTCCGGGCAGCCGCTCGGGTTTAGCGACCTGGCCGGCTTTGCCAAGCAAGCGGAAGCGGCGGGGCTGGACATGATTGTCCTCGATGATTCCGCGCCGAACAGCGCCGGGTCGAGTTCTTTCGAAGCGACGACCTTGCTGGCGGCGCTGGCGACGGTGACAAGTCGGATCGGCCTTGTCGCTGCAGCCTCGACGGTGGCTCACCAGCCGTACAATCTGGCGCGCCGTTTTGCTTCGCTCGACATCATCAGCCATGGCCGCGCCGGCTGGCACGCGACCATGGCGCAGGCGCCACGGGAAGCCGCCAATTTCAGCCGGCCGGATGGATTTTCCGACGATGTGTTCCGCCGCCGCACGCAGGAATACATCGGCATCGTTCAGCGCCTGTGGCAGGGCTGGGATGCCGACGCGCTGCTGTTCGACAAGATCGGCGGCCGCTTCCACGATCCCGAAAAAATGCACCTGCTCGACCACAAGGGCGAATTTTTCTCCGTGCGCGGGCCGCTGAACGTCGCGCGCTCGCCGCAGGATACGCCGGTGCTGGTGCTGTCCGGCCTGTCCGAGGCCGACCTGGATATCGCCGCCCGCACCGCCGATGTCGTCCTGCTGGACAGACCCACAGAGGACGCCAAGGCGCGCCATGACGATCTCAAGCGCCGCGTTGTGGCCTGCGGACGCGATCCGGGTGCGGTCAAGCTGCTGCTGAACGTTGGCGCAGATGTCGCTGCCAACGCGCTCGAAACATTGTTCAGCTCGCAAAGCTGCGACGGGTTCAACATCGCAATACCGCCTGCCGCGATTGACGGTTTCATCGGCCGCGTGCTGCCGGAATTGCAGCGCCGCAGCCTCGTCCGACCGGATTATCCCGGCACCACCTTGCGTTCGCATCTCAGACTTGCCGGAGGAGCGCAATGACCCGCCAGATGAAGCTTGGCGCCTTCCTGTGGGCGACGGGCCACCACATCGCCGCCTGGCGTCACCCCAAGGCGCATGTCACGGCAGGCATCGACATCGATCATTACATCCGGCTGGCGCGCACGGCGGAAGCGGCGAAGTTCGACATGGTGTTCTGCGAGGACGCCGCCGGCCTGCGCGAAGCCAATGTCGGCATCGCCAGCCAGACCTCACGCTCGATCGGCTTCGAGCCGATCAGCCTGCTGTCCGCGCTCGCCGTCCAGACCAGCCGCATCGGCCTCGTTTCGACGGCCTCGACCAGCTACAACGAGCCCTATGGGCTGGCGCGCACCTTTCTCTCGATCGATCATCTGAGTGGTGGCCGGGCTGGCTGGAACCTGGTGACGTCGGCCAGTCCCATCGAAGCCGCCAATTTCGGCGCGACGGGCCTGAAACCGCATGCCGACCGCTACGAGCGGGCGCGCGAATTCGCCGAGGTGGTATCAGGACTTTGGCAAGGCAGCGGCTTTCACGGTCACAACGGCCAGAGCTTTTCGGTGCGCGACTCGCTCGACCTGCCGCGCTCGCCGCAGGGCGCGCCGGTGATGGTGCAGGCCGGCGCCTCGGATGTCGGCCGCGACCTTGCCGCCCGCACCGCCGACGTCGTGTTCACGGCGGCGCAGACCCTCGAGGAAGCCAAGGCCTTTTACGACGACCTCAAGGGCCGTATGGCGGGCTATGGGCGGGAACCCGACGACATCAAGATCATGCCCGGCGTCTCCCCGGTGGTGGCAGACACCGAGGCCGAAGCGCGGGAGAAACAGGAGGAATTGCAGGCGCTGATCCCCGACGATGTCGGCGTGGCGCTACTGTCCAGCTATCTCAGCATCTCCGATCTCGGGAGCTATCCGATCGACGGACCGATGCCCGAACTGCCGGAGACCGAGGGCATGAAAAGCCGCCAGGCGCTGGTCATCCAACAATCGCGCCGCGACGGCCTGTCGATCCGCCAGCTTGCGCGCCATTTCGCCGGCGCACGTGGCCATTGGCGTATCGTCGGCACGCCGGCGCGGATCGCTGACGAATTGCAGGCGCGGTTCGAGGGCGGCGGCGCGGACGGCTTCAACGTCATGCCGTCATACTTCCCCGGCGAGCTCGATGCCTTTGCCACGCTGGTGGTGCCGGAACTGCAGCGACGCGGACTGTTCCGTCGGGAATACGAAGGCAGCACCTTGCGAGATCATCTTGGCCTGAAGCGGTCGGATAAAAAAGATTAGCCGGCTACCTCTTGGCCTTGCCGCGCCTGCTGGCTTACCGCCGGTGCCGCGCCGTGCGCGACCAGCGCCGTCATGATCTCGGCCGCGGCCAGCGCAGCTATGACCGGTGGGCGCTTGTCCTTGACCGCATCGCCGCCGATCGGCGAGACGAGGCGGGCGAACTCAGCCTCCGTGCCCTCAGCCGATTTCAGGAACCAGTTCCTGAACGTCGCTCTCTTGGTTTTCGAGCCGATCATGCCGACATAGGCCGCGTCGTCGCGCTTCAGCGCTTCGGCGACGATGAGGAAATCCAGCGCATGGTCGTGGGTGAGGATGGCGAAGGCGGTGCCGGCGGGGGCGTTTCGCACCTCGGCCTCGGGCATCGGCGTCAGCCGCGTCTCGACGGTTTCCGGCATGCCTTCCAGCGCTTCGGCCCGCGTCTCGATGACGACACCACGCACGGGAAGAAGTGCAACAGTCGAGGCCAGCGCCCGGCCGACATGGCCGCCGCCGAAGATATAGACATGCGGCAGGTGGGCTTCCTCGGCTTCTGCGGCCGCGATCAGCTCGGCAGTAAGCGCGGCATCGACGACACGGATCAAGACTTCGACGCGCCCGCCGCAGCACTGGCCGATCTCGGGGCCTAGCGGCACGTCAAGCGTGGCGCAGACTTCGTCGAAGCCGATGCGGGCTTCTTTACCCTCCCCCTTGTGGGGAGGGTCGGTGAGCGGACGCCGTGTGGCGGCGTCAGCGAAACGGGGTGGCTTGGCACGATCGTCCGCCCCCCCCCCCCCCCGGGCGGGGGGGGGGGCCCGCGGCCCCGCCCCCCGGGAACCCACCAGGCGCGCACCCAAACAAACGAACCGCAAAAGAAGA
>NZ_JAMYOJ010000031.1:0-60216 GCF_040319795.1 Mesorhizobium sp. M0862 | reverse complement strand
ACCCCCCTCTCCTCCCACTTGTCTGAGTGCGCGGGGGTTGTGCATTTTTTTATCCCCCTCGCCGGCGCGGCGCCCCCTCGCGGCGCCCCCCTTCGTGTATCGGAACTCGGCATCGCGCCAGCGGCGGCGCCCGCGCGAGGGCGGCCTGCCCAGGCTGCCACACGCAACAATGACGAGGTCCAGATGACGGCAAAGCCCCTCTATCGACGTGTCCTGCTGAAAGCGTCGGGCGAAGCGTTGATGGGCGAGCAGCATTTCGGCATCGATGTCTCGGTGGTCGACCGAATCGCCGCCGACATCGCCGAAGCCCGCGCACTTGGCATCGAGGTCGGCGTCGTCATTGGCGGCGGCAATATCTTTCGCGGCGTGGCGGTGGCATCCAAGGGCGGCGACCGCGTCACCGGCGACCACATGGGCATGCTGGCCACCGTCATCAACTCGCTGGCGCTGCGCACCTCGCTGAACAAGATCGGCGTCGATGCCGTCGTGCTGTCGGCCATCGCCATGCCCGAACTTTGCGAGAGTTTTTCCCAGCGCCAGGCCACCGCCTATATGAACCAGGGCAAGGTCGTCATTTTCGCCGGCGGCACCGGCAATCCGTTCTTCACCACCGATTCGGCCGCGGCCTTGCGCGCCGCCGAGATCGGCGCCGACGCGTTGTTCAAGGGCACCCAGGTCGACGGCGTCTATTCGGCCGATCCCAAGAAGGATCCGAATGCGACCCGCTTCGAGCGCATCAGCCATGCCGAAGTCATCAACAAGGGCCTTTCGATCATGGATACCGCCGCAATTGCACTTGCGCGCGAAAACAACATCCCGATAATCGTCTATTCGATCCACGAAAAAGGTGGTTTCGGCGATATTCTGCGGGGCGGCGGCCGTTGCACGATCGTCGCCGACGAATAATCCGGAGTATACTCTCCTAAAAAGGGATCAGTTTTCGAAAGAGGGTCCGGATATAGGCCCTAAGCAGTGAACCCGGATCAAACGGGTCGAGGAGACTAAGATGAGTGGTGAGTTCGACGACCTCAAGCGGCGCATGGATGGCGCGATCGCCGCCTTCAAGCACGATCTGGCTTCGCTGCGCACCGGCCGTGCCTCCAGCAATCTGCTCGACGCCATCCAGGTCCAGGCCTACGGCACCACCATGCCCATCAACCAGGTGGCGAACGTGTCGGTGCCGGAGCCGCGCATGATCTCGGTTTCGGTATGGGACAAGTCGATGGTCGGCGCGGTCGACCGTGCCATCAGAGAATCCAATCTCGGCTTCAATCCGATCGTCGACGGCACCAATCTCAGAATTCCGCTGCCCGAGCTCAACGAGCAGCGCCGCAAGGAACTGGTCAAGATTTCGCATGGCTACGCCGAGAACGCCCGCGTTGCGGTGCGCCATGTCCGTCGCGACGGCATGGACTTCTTGAAGAAGGCGGAAAAGGACGGCGACATCAGCGAGGACGACCAGCGCAAGCGCTCCGACCAGGTCCAGAAGCTGACCGACGAAACGATCAGCACCATCGATCACCTGCTTTCCGATAAGGAAGCTGAAATCATGCAGGTCTAGGGTCGGCCCACACCGGCCCGAAAGCGAGACAATGGCAACGCCCGCGCATGTCGCGATCATCATGGATGGAAACGGACGCTGGGCCAAGGCGCGCGGCATGCCGCGGCTTGCCGGCCATCGCGCCGGCGTCGAAGCGCTGCGCAAGACGGTGCGCGCCGCGCCCGGTCTCGGCATTTCCTTCTTGACCGTCTACGCCTTTTCGTCGGAAAACTGGTCGCGGCCCAAGGCCGAAGTGAGCGACCTGATGGGGCTTTTGAAGCTGTTCATCCGCCGCGATCTGGCCGAACTGCACCAGAACGGCGTGCGCGTCAGGATCATCGGTGACAGGGCGGGGCTGCAGCCGGACATCAGGGGCCTGCTCGAAGAGGCCGAATCGCTGACTGCGCGCAATGAATCGCTGACCTTGGTCATCGCCTTCAACTATGGCGGGCGCGACGAGATCGTGCGCACGGCACGCAAGCTCGCAGCCGCCGTGGCGCGCGGCGAGATCGACGCAGAGGCGATCACGGCAGACACTTTAGCCGGCGCCCTCGACACTGCAGGCATTCCCGACCCGGAGCTGGTCATCCGCACCAGTGGCGAGCTTCGGCTGTCGAACTTCCTGTTGTGGCAGGCAGCCTACAGCGAACTGGTTTTTCTGCCTTGCTACTGGCCTGACTTCAGCCGTGAACACCTGGCCGACGCATTGCGCGACTTCGCCGGCCGCGAGCGCCGCTTCGGCGGGCTTGCCGCCCAAGACGTCGCCGCCTCGTGACGGGCGGCGGGATGAACAATCTTCAGCTTCGCATCGTCTCGGCGCTGGTGCTGGCCGCAATAGCGCTTGGCCTGACCTGGTTGGGAGGGCTGTGGTTCCGCCTGCTTTGCGCCGGGATATCGGCGGTCATCTTCTATGAATGGGCGCGCATGTCGCGCCCCTTGGCCGGTGCGACCCTCGGCTTCATTCCCGAAGCGCTGCTTCTGGTTTTCGTCGTCGCCCTGGTTGCAGGCGTGCCGGCATCGTGGCTTCTGTCTCTTGTCCTGGCCATGGTTGTGGTCGCTGCTGTCGGCGCCCGTATGCGTGGAGCGGCGCAATGGGATGCAGCCGGTCTTGCCTACGCGGCTTTGTCCGGCTTATCGCTGGCGCTGCTGCGCGGCGGCGACCATCCCGGCCTGGTCGCAATCCTGTTTCTGTTCGCCGTGGTCTGGGCGACCGACATCTTCGCCTATTTCGCCGGCCGCTCCGTCGGCGGGCCCAAGCTCGCGCCATCGATATCCCCCGGCAAAACGCAGAGCGGCGCACTTGGCGGCGCTGTCGGCGGCGTGGCCGCCGGCGTGCTTCTGGCTGCCGCCGCCGGGGCCGGCAATCTTGGCGTCCTCGCCTTGGTTGCGCTGGTGCTGTCGATTGTTGCCCAGGTTGGCGATCTCTTCGAATCCTGGGTCAAGCGCCGCCACGGCCGCAAGGATTCAAGCGCGTTGATACCCGGGCATGGCGGTGTCATGGACAGGGTGGACGGGCTTGTCGCGGCGGCTGTTGCCCTATACGTGATCGGCTGGATTTCGGCGGGCGCCGATCATCCGGCGCGGGGACTGTTTCCGGCTTGAGTGATATTTCACGGCGAAGAAATGGCGCACGCCACGGATTCGCCTGGATTGATGTCACAGTCGCGGCGACACCTTTTGCCGCAGGTGAATTTGAGGGCATGAGTTGAACGAAATTCTTCACGCGTTTTTCAGCACGGAAGGCTTTGTCCTCGGCACGCTGGTGCCGTTTCTGTTCGTGCTGACCGTGGTCGTCTTCATTCACGAAATGGGCCATTACCTGGTCGGCCGCTGGTGCGGCATTGGCGTGAAGGCCTTTTCGATCGGCTTCGGCCCCGAACTTCTCGGCTTCAACGACAGCCACGGCACGCGCTGGAAGCTCTGCGCCATACCGCTCGGCGGTTATGTCAAATTCGTCGGCGACATGAGCGCCACGTCGAGCCAGCCGAGTTCGGAAGATCTGGAAACGCTGACTGACGCTGAACGCAAGGTCGCCTTCCACACGCAACCCATCTGGAAACGCGCCGCCACGGTGGTGGCCGGACCGCTGTTCAACTTCCTTTTGACCATTGCCGTCTTTGCCGTGCTGTTTTCCCTCTATGGCCGCCCTGTGTTTGAGCCGATGGTGGCGGCGGTCACCGCCGGCAGTCCAGCCGCAAGGGCCGGCATTTTGCCAGGCGACCGATTCGTCGCCGTCGACGGCAGCAAGGTTGAGACCTTCGCCGACGTCCAGCGCCTAGTTTCGGGCCGCGGCGGCGACGCCATCACCTTCACCATGTTGCGCGACGGCAAGGAGGTCACGGTCGTCGCGACGCCGGAGCCGATGGAGCAGCTGGACGCACTGGGCAACAAGGTCAAGGTGGCCGTCATCGGCGTCGTCAACAACAAGGATGTCGGCCAGCCCAGGCTGATCACCTACAGCCCTGTCGGAGCAGTCGGCGCCGCGGTCGAGGAGACGGGGCACGTCATTCAGCGCACCGGCCAGTTCCTGCAGCGATTCGTTGTCGGCCGCGAAGACAAATGCCAGCTGGGCGGCCCGATCAAGATCGCCAAGATGTCGGGGCAGGCGGCAAAGCTGGGCTTCCTATGGCTGGTGCAACTCGTCGCCGGCCTGTCGGTCGGGATCGGAATTCTGAACCTTTTGCCGATTCCCCCCCTCGACGGCGGCCATCTCCTGTTCTACGCACTCGAAGCCGTTTTCCGGCGTCCGGTATCGGAGCGGATGATGGAAATGGGATACCGGGCCGGCCTCTTTCTGGTTCTGGGATTTATGGGCTTCGTCTTCTGGAACGATCTGTTTGGGTGCTGAAATCATGAAGAAATTTGGCTTCAGCACCGGCAATGTTGAGACGCCGTTTACCATGCACGGGGGTATGCGTGACGCGAAAGCCACGCATCAGGGTTAAGTAATTACAAATTAACCAGAAGCCTTGCGTGTAGGGAAAATCCGGTTAATACGGTAGGAGAAATTACCGCACGTCCGGTTTTCTCGCCGTGGGGACTTCGAGAAAAGGTACAAAAGCCCGATGAAGGCAGCATCCAAATTTTTGAGCGCCGCGTCCGCGGTGGCTATGTCCGCCGCTCTGGTTGTACCAGGTGCGCTCGCCGTGCAGTTCGTTGCCACATCTGCGGCGCAGGCAGCCGTTGTCTCGAGAGTCGAGGTCAGCGGCAACCAGCGTGTCGACGCCGACACCATCCGCAACTACATCACGATCAAGCCGGGCAAGGCGTTTTCCAGCGCCGATATCGACGATGCGGTCAAGGCGCTGTTCGGCACCGGGCTGTTCTCGGACGTGCAGATCAATCAGGTCGGTTCGACGCTGGTAGTCAAGGTTGCCGAATACCAGGTCGTCAACCAGGTTCTGTTCCAGGGCAACAAGAAGCTCAAGGACAACGCGCTGGCAGTCGCCGTGCAGTTGAAGCCGCGCGGGACGTTCTCGCAGGCAACGCTGGACTCCGATGTCGAGGCGGTAAAGGCTGCCTACAGGCGAATTGGCCGGGATGACGCCGCTGTCACGACCCAGATCATGGATCTCGGCGACAACCGCGTGAACGTGGTCTTCAACATCAACGAAGGCGGCCGCACCAAGATCGCCGCTGTCAATTTCGTCGGCAACAGCGCCTATTCGAGCCGCCGCCTGTCCGACGTCATCGCAACCAAGCGCTCGAGCTTCTTGTCCTTCGTGCTGCGTGACGACGTCTATGACGAGGACAAGCTCCGCGCCGACCAGGAATCGCTGCGCCGCTTCTATTACAATCACGGCTATGCCGACTTCCAGGTGGTCTCAGCCGTCGGCGAGCTCGACGACACGACCAACCAGTACACCGTTACCATCACCGTCCAGGAAGGCGACCGCTATACGTTCGGCGACGTCAGCGTCGAGAGCACCATTCCCGAAGTCGACTCGAAGGCGCTGGAATCGGTGGTTCAGACCCACAAGGGCGACGTCTACAACGCCAAGAATGTCGAGGATACCATCATCGCGCTGACCGAAAAGGTCGCGGGTTCGGGCTATGCCTTCGCCCAGGTGACGCCGCGCGGCGATCGCAACTTCGAGAACCACACCATTTCGGTCGTCTATACGATCGACCAGGGCACCAAGGCCTATATCGAGCGCATCGAAATCCGCGGCAACGACCGCACACGCGACTATGTCATTCGTCGTGAGTTCGATGTCAGCGAAGGCGACGCCTTCAACCAGGTACTCATCCAGCGCGCGAAGAAGCGGCTGGAAAAGCTAGATTACTTTGAGAAAGTCGACGTTTCGACTGTCCCGGGTTCTGAGCCAGACCAGGTCGTGCTCGTGGTCGACGTGGTCGAGAAATCGACCGGCGAGTTCTCGGTTGGCGCAGGTTATTCGACAGGTGGCGACACTGCCGGTCCGTCCGTCGAAGGTTCGGTCGCGGAGCGCAACTTCCTCGGTCGCGGCCAGTACATCAAGGTTTCGGCGGGTGGCGGCAAGAATTCGCGGGACTACAGCCTGTCCTTCACCGAACCCTATTTCCTGGGGCGCCGTATCGCCGCCGGCTTCGATATCTTCCAGCAGACCCGCAACTACGACCACTATGACAGCGAGACGCTGGGTGCGACGGTGCGCTTCGGCCTGCCGATCACCGACAACATCTCGACGCAGTTGGCGTACAATATCGCCCAGGAGAAGTACAAGCTCGACGACGGTTGCGATAACAATCCTGCCATCCCGGGCAACGCCCCTGGCGACGGGATTCCCGACGCGGACTGCAACGTATCTGCGGCAATCGTCCAGGGAATTGATGAAAGCCCTTGGATCAAGTCGTCGGTCAGCCTTGGGCTG
Organism: Mesorhizobium sp. M0862; assembly: GCF_040319795.1. Lineage (NCBI taxonomy): Bacteria > Pseudomonadati > Pseudomonadota > Alphaproteobacteria > Hyphomicrobiales > Phyllobacteriaceae > Mesorhizobium > Mesorhizobium sp. M0862. The sequence goes on along the minus strand of NZ_JAMYOJ010000031.1, from coordinate 53,823 downwards.
GTCTACAACACCATCGACGACATGAAGAGCCCGCATGAAGGCATCTACGCCACCACGACCATGGAAGTGGCCGGCCTTGGTGGCGATGCCAAATTCGTCAAGGTTACCGGTCGTGGCACTGTCTACCAGACGTTGTCCGAACAGCTGGATCTGGTCGGCCTGATCTCAGGTGGTGCTGGCCATATTGCGGGCTATGGCGATAACGGCCTGCGTATCTTCGATCAGTTCCAGAGCAGCGACCGCATGATCCGCGGCTTCGAGTATGGCGGTATCGGCCCCGCGGATATTGCAACGGGTGACCACCTCGGCGGCACCACTTATTTCAATGCGTCGGCCGAAGCTCAATTCCCGATACCGGTCATTCCGGAAAGCTTTGGTGTCCGCGGCGCTGTGTTTGCTGATGCCGCCACACTGTACGGCAGCAAGATAAATGTCGCCGGGGTTACTCAAGCTTCAACTGATCTAGAGCTGCGCGCGTCGGTTGGTGTCGGCTTGCTGTGGTCATCGCCTTTTGGCCCGATCCGCATCGACTACGCGATGCCCGTCAAGAAGGAAAAGACCGACGACGTGCAGGAATTCAACTTCGGCATGTCGAGCCGCTTCTGATCTTGCGGTAACGATGCTTCCGGGCCGTTGGGGTCCGGAAGAGAATTGATCCGACCTAGCTGGATATTGCTTCTGGAATGACCGATCCGGTGTTCTTCGCGCCATCACGCCGGTATACGGCCGGCGAAGTCGCGAATCTGACCGGCGCATCGCTTGTCGATTCCGATCTTGCCCACATATCGATCGATGCGTTGGCGCCAGCCAACGAAGGCGGCGAGGGTGCGCTCGTCTTCGTCGACGGCAAGCGCAATTTCGCGCTGATGCAGTCGCTGAAGGCGGCGGCCGTGTTTTGTCCCGCCGAGTTCGCCGGCAAGGCGCCGGCCGGCATTGCGGTTCTGGTGCATCCGCGCCCGCAGCAGGCCTTCGCCATGATCGGCCGGCTGCTGTTCCCGATGGCGGCTACGCCGGGACCGATGACCAGCGAAACCGGGGTCTCGCCGCAAGCTCATGTCGATACCACGGCGCATATCGAGGCAGGCGCGATCATCGAGGCCGGAGCCGTCGTCGGCCCGCGTGCTTCCATCGGCAGCGGAACGGTCATTGCCCCCCACGCCGTTATCGGTCCGTCATGCCAGATCGGCCGCGACGGCTATATCGGACCAGGTGTCAGCGTCCAGTACGCGCTGATCGGCAACCGCGTCATCATTCATGGCGGCGCCAGGATAGGCCAGGACGGCTTCGGCTTTGTCGGCGGCGCCAAAGGGCCCGAGCGTGTGCCGCAGGTCGGCCGCGTCATCATTCAGGACGATGTCGAAATCGGCTCGAACACGACCGTCGATCGCGGCGCCATGTCGGATACGGTCATCGGTCAGGGCACCAAGATCGACAATCTGGTGCAGATCGCCCATAACGTTCGCATCGGCCGCAATTGCATTATTGCCGGGCTCTCTGGTATTTCCGGCTCCGTCACCGTCGGCGACGGTGTCACCATGGGCGGCGGCGTTGGCCTTGCCGATCATTTGACCATAGGATCAGGGGCCAAGCTTGCTGCAAGGAGCGGGTTCATGAGCAACGTGCCGGCGGGCGAGATCTGGGGAGGCTATCCGGCGCAGCCGATGGCGGAAGCCATGCGCGAGATCGCCATGCTGAGGAAGCTCGCCAGGACGCGCAAGCAGGGCGAGGGGGGAAGTAGCTGAGATGGTGCCGGCGACGCTCGAAGCGGTCGATATATTGGGGTTGATGAAGCTTTTGCCGCATCGCTATCCCTTCCTGATGATCGATCGCATCATCGAAATCGACGGCAATGATTCTGCCATCGGCATCAAGAACGTGACCATCAATGAGCCGCATTTCCAGGGCCATTTCCCGGATCAGCCGGTGATGCCGGGCGTGCTCATCGTCGAGGCTATGGCGCAGACGGCCGGCGCGATCTGCATCCGTAACCTCAACACGGAAAAGCCGTCGCTGGTCTATTTCCTGACCATCGACAACGCGAAATTCCGCAAACCGGTCGTCCCGGGCGACCAGTTGAAGATCCACGTCAAGAAAATCAAGATGCGCGGCAACCTGCTCAAATTCGCCTGCGAGGCCATGGTGGAGGGCACAAAGGCCGCCGAAGCCGAGATCTCGGCAATGATGGTTACCGGCTGACGGTTCGAAATGCTCATGAAAATACAGACTTCAATCCACCCCTCGGCCGTCATCGAGGCCGGCGCGCAGATCGGCGAAGGCGCCGCAATAGGACCTTTCTGCTATGTCGGCGCTGACGCCGTGATCGGTGACCGCGTCGAACTGGTCAGCCATGTCTCGGTGCTGGGCGCGACAACCATTGGCGCCGCGACCAAGGTCTATCCAATGGCGACACTGGGCGGACCGCCGCAGAACACCAAGCACAAGGGCGGCCGCACCACTTTGGTCATCGGCCAGAACTGCACGATCCGCGAAGGCGTGACCATGCATCTCGGCACCGATTCCAGCCGCGGCGAGACGACCGTCGGCGACAACGGCAATTTCCTTGCCTATGCCCACATTGCCCATGATTGCGTCGTCGGTAAAAACGCCACCTTCGCTAATGGCGCGACCCTGGGCGGCCATTGCGAGGTCGGTGACAGCGTTTATATTGGCGGCCTCAGCGCCGTTCATCAGTTCGTGCGTGTTGGTGACAACGCCTTTCTCGGCGGCTGCTCGGCTTTTGTCGGCGATGTCATTCCCTACGCCATTGCGGTGGGCAATCGCGCGAGCCTGCGTGGACTCAACATCATCGGCCTGAAGCGCGCCGGGTTGCCGCGCGCCGAAATCTACCTGCTGCGCAAGGCTTACAAGACCATCTTCGACCGCTCCCGCACTGTCGGCGAGAACATCGAATTCGCCAAGGCCGAGTTTGCGTCGTCGCCGACGGCCATGAAAATCATCGATTTCATCACCAGTCGCGGCAAGCGGCATTTTGCCGTCCCGTCGCTTAAGGGTGGCGACGGCGACGATGCCGATGACGAAGGCTGAGGCCACTTCAACGGCCCTCGATCTTGCGCCGGACGCCAGGGTCGGCATCATTGCCGGCGGCGGTAGCTTGCCGGTCGAAGTTGCCGCCGGCCTGGCGGAGGCCGGACATCCGCCCGTCATCATCCTGGTCGAAGGTCAGGCCGACCGTCAGTCCGACCTCACAATCTATGAGCATGAAAGCCTTGCGCTGGAAGACATCGGCTCGCTGGTTGCGTTGCTGAGGCGCCGGCGGATCACCCATCTTGTGCTTGCCGGCGAGATCAGGCGCAGGCCGCGGTTGGTCGACATGCGTCCGAACCTTGGGCTACTGGCACTTATACCCTCGCTCGCCATGGCGCTTGCCCGCGGCGATGACGGGCTGTTGAAGATATTGACCCGCGGCCTGGAGGCACGGGGCGTCAAGGTTGTCGGTGCGCATGAAGTCGTGCCCCGGCTCGTCGCGGCCGAAGGGCCGCTGACCAAAGCAGTGCCGCGAAAGTCCGACTGGCGCGATATCGAGGCGGCACACGCGGCGGCAAAGGCCATCGGCGCGCTCGACATTGGTCAGGCGGCAATTGCCATCGGTGGCCGCACTGTTGCCCTGGAAGGCGTCGAGGGCACCCACGGACTGCTCGAGCGGACGCAGCAGTTGCGCGGCCATGGCAGGCTGGCCGGCAAGACGCGCGGTGTCCTGGTCAAATGCGCCAAACCTGGCCAGGAATTGCGTGCCGATCTGCCATCTATCGGCCCCCAGACCGTCGAGGCGGCGCATGCCGCGGGGCTCGCCGGCATTGCCGTCGAAGCCCGCCGTTCGCTCATCCTCGAAGGCCCCGCCGTTGTCGCGCGCGCCAATGCGCTCGGCCTGTTCGTGTTCGGCCTGCCGGCTGCGGAGTCTGTCCATGGCAGCTGAGAAGCCGCTGAAGATTGCCATCGTCGCCGGCGAAGAATCCGGCGACCTGCTCGGCGCCGACATCGTGCAGGCGCTGAAGCGCATGACCGGGCGCGAGGTGCAACTCGTCGGCACTGGCGGGCGGCATCTGCAGGCGCTCGGACTGGCGCCGCTGTTCGACGGCGCCGAGATCGCGCTGATGGGGCTCAGCGCCATCCTGCGTGACTTGCCGCGCCTGATGCGGCGGATCAGCCAGACGGCAAGTGCTGTCGCCGCCGAAAAACCCGACTGTCTGATCACCATCGACAGCCCCGATTTCTCGCTGCGCGTCGCCAAAAAGATCCGCGCCGCCGATCCGTCGATCCCGATCGTCCATTATGTCTGCCCGAGCGTCTGGGCGTGGCGGCCGGGTAGGGCGGCCGCGATGAAGCCCTATGTCGACCACATACTGTGCATCCTGCCTTTCGAGGTAAAGGAGCTCAGCCGTCTCGGCGGCCCGCCTGGCACTTACGTCGGACATCGCCTCACGCATGATCCAGGCGTGCAGGGCGCGGCCAGGGCGCAAGCCCAGCCACGCGATCTCTCGGCCGATCACGTCAAGACGCTGCTCGTCCTGCCAGGGTCGCGGCGCGGCGAGGTGAGCCGGCTTATCGGTCCGTTCGGCGAGACGGTGTCGGCGCTGCGCGCGCGTGGCCACCGGCTGCGGCTGTTGCTGCCGACGGTGCCGCATGTCGCCGAACTGGTCAAGACATCGGTGGCGCGCTGGGATCAGGAGCCGGAAGTCATCCTCGATCCCGAGCGCAAGTGGCAGGCCTTCGGCAAGGCCGATGCGGCGCTGACCGCGTCTGGAACGGTGTCACTGGAACTGGCGATGTCGGGTGTCCCGATGATCTCTTGCTACAAGTTCGATCCGATCATGCTGATGGCGCAGAGCCTGATCACGGTGTGGAGCGCTGCTTTGCCCAACCTTATTGCCGACCGGCCGGTCGTGCCGGAAAGCTACAACCAGTATGTGCGGCCGCACTATCTGGCGCGGCAGCTCGAGGCACTGTTCTCAGACACCGCCTACCGCGCTTGGCAAAAGGACGGCTTTGGCGAGGTTGCCAGACGCATGGCCACCGACAGGCCCTCCGGCGACATCGCCGCCGATGTCGTTCTTCGCCACATCGGGAGAGCGAATAGGGCTTAGTAAGGAGTGAACGATGAATAGTGAATAGCGAATAGTGAATAGTGAATAGTGAATAGTGATTAATGCGCTCTCGCTATAATCAAGCTGCTACTTACTACCTGCTACTTACTACATGCTATTCACTACTTACCATTCACCATTCACTCTCTTTCACCTTTTCGCAATCGGCACGTAGTCGCGTTCCGGGGCGCCGGTATAGAGCTGGCGCGGGCGGCCGATCTTCTGGTGCGGGTCCTCGATCATTTCCTTCCACTGCGCGATCCAGCCGACGGTGCGGGCGACCGCGAACAGCACGGTGAACATGGTGGTGGGGAAGCCCAGCGCCTTCAGCGTGATGCCGGAATAGAAATCGACGTTCGGATAGAGCTTCTTTTCGATGAAGTAGGAATCGGTCAGCGCGATCTTTTCCAGCTCCATGGCGATGTCGAGCAGCGGATCGTCCTTGATGCCGAGTTCGCCGAGTACCTCATGCGCCGTCTTCTGCATGATTTTCGCACGAGGATCGTAGTTCTTGTAGACGCGATGGCCGAAGCCCATCAGCCGGAACGGATCGTTCTTGTCCTTGGCGCGGGCGATGAATTCCGGGATGTGGTCGACATGGCCGATCTCGCCCAGCATGTTGAGCGCCGCCTCATTGGCGCCGCCATGCGCCGGGCCCCACAGGCAAGCGATGCCGGCGGCGATGCAGGCGAACGGATTGGCGCCCGACGAGCCGGCAAGCCGCACCGTCGAGGTCGAGGCGTTCTGCTCGTGGTCGGCATGCAGGATGAAGATGCGCTCCATGGCGCGCGCCAGCACCGGATTGATCTTGTATTCCTCGCACGGAACCGCAAAGCACATATGCAGGAAGTTGGCGGCGAAGTTCAGCTCGTTCTTCGGGTAAATGAAGGGCTGGCCGATATGGTATTTGTAGGCCATGGCCGCAATCGTCGGCATCTTGGCGATCAGCCGCATCGAGGCGACCATGCGCTGATACGGATCCGAAATATCGGTGGAGTCGTGATAGAAGGCCGACAGCGCGCCGACCACGCCGCACATCACAGCCATCGGATGCGCGTCGCGGCGGAAGCCGGTGAAGAAGCGCGACATCTGCTCGTGCACCATGGTGTGGCGCGTCACCCGGTAGTCGAAATCGTCCTTCTGCGCCTTGGTCGGCAGTTCGCCGTAGAGCAGGAGGTAGCAGACTTCGAGGAAGTCGCCATGCTCGGCCAGCTGGTCGATGGGATAGCCGCGGTGAAGCAGGATGCCGGCATCGCCGTCGATGAAGGTTATCGCCGACTCGCAGCTCGCCGTCGAAGTGAAGCCGGGATCGTAGGTGAAGGCGCCGGTGGTGTTGTAGAGCGCACCGATGTCGATGACGTCGGGCCCGACCGACCCGCTTCGCACCTTGAATTCATGCGTCTTGCCGGCCAGTTCGAGCGTGGCAGTCGACGGGTGCGTCGTCTTGCTGCCGGTTTCCAGTCTTGTCGCAGCTTCGCTCATTCTCAAACTCCTTCATGTTCCTCATGCCGGCAAGGCAATTCCTGCAAACGACACGTCGAAATCACCGGAATGCGCGAACTCGCCACCGCATTTTGGGAGGTGCGTGCCTGATTGGGCCAAGGCCTAATGTTGCACTGCGAAACCCGCCTTTCAATGCCAATCTTTTTGGGCCAGCTCGCTCCTAATCGATTTGATCCGCAATCCGCGCCAGGCTTTCCTCGCGGCCAAGCACGGCAAGCACGTCGAACACGCCGGGCGAGGTGCTACGGCCGGTAAGGGCCGCCCGGAGCGGTTGGGCCACGGCGCCGAGCTTGTGGCCGCCGGCCGCTGCGAACTCGCGCACCGCGGCTTCAGCCGCGGCAGCCGACCAATCGCCCGAAACAGTCTGCAAAGCGGCATGTGCGCCGCGCAGGATCGCGCGCGCGTCGGCACTGAGCAGTGCTGCCGCCTTCTCGTCGATCGGCAGCGGCCGCTCGACGAACAGGAAGGCCGCGCCATCGGCCAGTTCCACCAGCGTCTTGGAGCGCTCTTTCAGACCCGGCAAGGCAGCCAGCAGCTGCGCCTTCCTGGCGTCGTCGAGACGGGCGGCGATAGCCGGTCCGCTTTCCAGGTATGGCAGAGTGGCGACGAAAATGTCGAACAGCTCGGCATCGGCCATCTTGCGCATATGCGCGCCGTTGATCGACTCGAGCTTGGCGAAGTCGAAGCGCGCCGCACCCTTGTTGACATCGCCGATGTCGAACCACGAAATCATGTCCTTGATCGACATGATCTCGTCGTCGCCATGGCTCCAGCCGAGCCTTGCCAGATAGTTGAGCAGTGCCTCGGGCAGATAGCCCATGGCGCGATAAGCCTCGACACCGAGTGCGCCGTGCCGCTTCGACAGCTTGGCGCCGTCGGCGCCGTGGATCAGCGGGATATGCGACATCGACGGGACGTCCCAGCCCATGGCGTTGTAGATCACCGTCTGGCGCGCGGCGTTGGTCAGATGGTCGTCGCCACGGATGATGTGGGTGACGCCCATGTCATGGTCGTCGACGACGACGGCATGCATGTAGGTCGGATTGCCGTCCGAGCGCAGAATGATGAAATCGTCGAGGTCCTTGTTGGGGAAGCGCACCTCGCCCTGCACACGGTCGTGCACCACGGTTTCGCCCTCGGTCGGCGCCTTGATGCGGATGGCGCCCTTGACGCCGGGAGGCGCCTCCGAGGGGGCACGATCGCGCCACTGGCCGTTGTAGCGCGGCGGCAGACCCTTGGCGCGTGCGGCCTCGCGCATCGCCTCGAGCTCGGCAGGCGTCTCGTAGCTGTAATAGGCCTTGCCCAGGCGCACCAGCTCCTCGGCCACCTCACGGTGGCGCGGCGCGCGCTCGAACTGCGATATGGCCTCACCGTCCCAGGAAAGGCCGAGCCAGGTCAGCCCATCCAGAATGGCCTGTGTCGCCGCCTCGTTGAAGCGTTCGCGGTCGGTGTCCTCGATGCGCAGCACCATCGTGCCGCCGGTGTGCTTGGCGTACAGCCAGTTGAACAGCGCCGTGCGCGCGCCGCCGATATGCAGATAGCCGGTGGGCGAGGGGGCAAAACGGGTGACGACCGTGTCGGACATGGAACTCTTGGAACCTTGGAAAGCGGAGCGTGATCGCGCGGACTTTCGCGCTTTGCGCGTTCATGTAGCATAGGGGGTCTGGGGCGCAAGGGGCAGACCCGATGGCTGGACGTGGCCGGGGCACGTCGGCAATTATCGGTTGCGTCAACTGGCGCTGGAGCCTTGTAGCACAAAATCTGTTCGCACCCTCCGCGCAACCTCGTTTGGCAGCAGCGTCAATGTCTGGGTTTCATTCGGCTGCAGCGTCCGTCACAGTGCCTGGAACATCGCTGCGACGGTGGTAGCCCCCTCTGACGAGCGGACATTTCTTCACGGATGCGGCACTGCCCGACTACAACGCCGCCGTGACAGCGTTGGCTTGGTCACGCATATTGACCTTTCTGCAATCATTATCGTGAACACCGCAACTGTGTGCAGGCCGGTCTCGCCACGAAGGAGGCATGATTGAAAGAAGGACTACCGATGACCGAAAACGCCGACCATACGGAGGGTGATCCGTTCTACCATGGTACCCGGGCGGATTTGAAACCCGGGGATCTGCTGAGCGTCGGCCACCCTTCCAATTTCAGAGGTAAACCACTGTCATGGATCTATTTCACCCAGACACTGGAAGCCGCCATCTGGGGAGCAGAGCTTGCAACGGGTGACGGTCGTCAAAGGATTTACATCGTAAAGCCGACGGGGTTTTTTATGGATGACCCTAACCTGACCGACAAAAAATTTCCCGGTAATCCGACGAAATCCTACCGCTCCCGTGGTCCGTTGCTCATCCTGGGTGAACTCGGTGAATGGCAGGGTCATACACCGGAACAATTGAAGGCAATGCACGATGGGCTTGCTCGCCTGAGGGCGGAGGGCCGGGATATGATTGAGGATTGAGCGTCCTTGGCGGGTCAATTCCGGCGCGGTGGACGCGACCGCACGGACTTTCGCGCTTTGCGCGTTCATGTAGCATAGGAGGTCTGGGGCGCAAGGGGCAGACCTGATGGCTGGACGTGGCCGGGGCACGAAGGAAGGCGAAGGCGCCGAGGCAGGCGTCAGCGAACGCTCGCTGTTTGCCGATAGTCCCTATGCCGAGCCGCTGCCCCTCGCGCTGCCTGAGCCGCATCCCGGCATAGCGCCCGCGCTGCCCGGTGACGCGTTGCCGGCGCAAGTCACAGCGCCCGGATCTATCGCCCGACTGCGCAGACGGCTTCGCCGCCCGTCATGGCCCGCGCTCCGCCGCAGCCTTGCCGTGGCCGCCAACACGGAGCTCGACCGGGGCGTCGCCTTCCTGCTGGTCCCGGTTTTCCTGGCAGCCGGCGTCATCGTCTACTTCTCGCTGGCCGGCGAGCCGGGCTTTGCGCAGCCAATCGCCATTGTGGTGCTGGCGACATGTTGCGCTGTCGCCACGCGATCGCGGCCGAGGACGCATCTGTTCTGCATGGCCGCGATGCTGTGCGCGCTCGGCGTCGTCGCCGCCAAGGTCGAGACCTGGCGCGCCGGAACGCAGATGCTCGGCTCCGAGATTCAGACACGGCTGACCGGCCGCGTCGTCAGTCTCGAACAGATGGAAAGCGGCCGCATCAGGCTGACGCTCGACGTGGTTTCGACCGCTTACCCCGAGCTGCGCTACGCCCCGGAGCGGGTCAGGCTCTCGGCGCGGACCGTTCCCGCCGATATGACCGCCGGCTCCCTGATCACCGGCTATGCCAGGCTGTTGCCGCCGACCGGTCCGGTGCGGCCGGAGAGCTACGATTTCTCCTTCGACAGCTATTTCACCGGTATCGGCGGCAGCGGCTTCTTTCTCGGCAATCCGAAAACCATTGCTACGCAGGGACCGCCGCCGCTGACCGCACGGCTCTCCTCGGCAATCGAGAACGCGCGCGAAAACATTGCCGACCATATCAGGGGCAAGATCGGTGGCGCCGAAGGCGAGATTGCCGCGGCGTTGATTGTCGGGGTGCGCGCCGGCATCCCGGACGAGGTCAACGAAGCGATGCGGCGCACCGGCATCTACCACATCATCTCCATCTCCGGCCTGCACATGGCGCTGGTTGCCGGCACCATCATGGCGTTGCTGCGTGGCGCCTTTGCGCTGTTTCCCGATTTCTCTTCGCGCCGGCCGGTGAAGAAATATGCGGCCGCGGCAGCGCTTGTCTCGATCGCCGCCTATCTCGTTATTTCAGGCGTCGTGGTTGCCGCCGAGCGCAGCTTCATCATGCTGGCGGTCATGCTTGTCGCCGTGCTGTTTGATCGCGCCGCACTCACCATGCGCAATCTGGCGATCTCCGCCATTGCCGTCATCCTGGTGTCGCCGCACGAGGTGGTCGGTCCCAGCTTCCAGATGTCGTTTGCCGCCACTGCCGCCCTTGTCGGCGCCTATGCCGGCTGGGCCGATTACCGCGCCGACAAGGTGAGAACGCCGCCGGCAAAGCGCTCCTTCGTCGGCTTCCTGTCGCGAAAATTCGCGCTGGCCATGGGCGGCCTCGCAATGACCTCGATCATCGCCGGCAGTGCAACCTTGCTGTTCGCCATCTGGCATTTTCAGCGTGTGTCGCCGCTCAGCCTGATCGCCAATCTGGCCGTGATGCCGATTGTTTCGTTGATCGTCATGCCCTTTGCCGTGCTCAGCGCACTGGCGATGCCGTTCGGCGCCGACGGGCCGTTCCTCTATGTGATGGGCAAAGGTCTGATGGCGATGATCGCTATATCGGCCTGGATTTCCGAGCGCTCGCCGGTCGACGCCGTCGGGCTGATCTCCATCCGCTCGGTGCTGTTAGTGGCGGTCGCCCTCGTCATCGCCACCATGGCCACCACCTGGCTCAGGTTGGCGGCCGTGCCTTTCGCGCTGGCCGGCCTGTTGACGGTGCCGCAGGTGCTTACGCCAGACGTGCTCATATCCGAGGATGCGCATCTGGTGGCCATGCCGATCGGTGGCGGCGAACTCGCCCTCAACCGCGAACGCTCCAACGAATTCACCACGGACAATTGGAAACGGGCGCTGCGGGCCGAAACCATTATCCCACCTGAGATTTTCGAGGCAACAGATACGCGGTTCGATCTCGATCCGCTCGATCTGCCGCCCGGCTCGCCCTTCTATTGCACCGGCGATCTCTGTATCGCCCGGCACCCTTCCGGAGCCATTGTAGCGCTTGCGAAAGACCGCAAGACGGCGCGGCCGGCCTGTGCCTTCGCGAGCCTGATCGTCATCGATGACGCCACCGCTTACAATCCGTGCCGCGACCCGCTGGTGCTGGTCGTGACGAAGAAACAGCTGGCCCGCGACGGCAGCGCCGCCGTCTTCTTCGATCCGCAATCGGCAGCTGCAGCGCCAACCATCCGCTTCGCCGTCGACAAGCCGTATCGCCCCTGGCACGAGCAACGCCGCTTCTCCCGCGAAGCGCGCGGCCTGCCGCCTTACAACCAGCGTGAAAAGTACAAACCCAAGCCGGCTCAGTAGCGCCGGATCAATCCGACAAGCTTGCCCTGCACCTTCACCCTGTCCGGTCCAAAAATGCGGGTCTCGTAGGCCGGGTTGGCGGCTTCCAGGGCGATCGAGGCGCCCTTGCGGCGGAAGCGTTTCAGGGTCGCTTCCTCATCGTCGACCAACGCCACCACGATCTCGCCGGGGCTGGCTGTGTCGGCATTGCGGATGATGACCGTGTCGCCATCGAAAATGCCGGCCTCGATCATCGAATCGCCCTTGACCTCGAGCGCGTAGTGTTCGCCGCCCATGATCATATCGGGCGGCACCGAGATCGAATGGGTCTGATGCTGGATGGCGTCGATCGGCACGCCGGCGGCGATGCGTCCCATAACCGGGATTGAAATCGCGGAAACGGCATCGTCATTGCCGGCCGACATCGAACGCGACGGCGAGCCCGGCTTGATCTGGCGGCCGAGACCGCCTTGGCCCAACGCGCCTTGTCCTTGGCCGCCTTGCCCTTGGCCGGTTTGACCAAGACTGCCCTGAATGACGCTCGGCGAAAACTTCCTCGCCGCATTGAGGCCTGGTGCGATCGAGTCGGGCAGCCGCAGCACTTCCAGCGCGCGCGCCCGGTTCGGCAGCCGGCGAATGAAACCGCGCTCCTCAAGCGCCGTGATCAGGCGGTGGATGCCGGACTTGGAGGCGAGGTCGAGCGCTTCCTTCATCTCGTCGAAGGACGGCGGGATTCCGCTCTCCTTCAGGCGTTCATGGATGAACATCAGAAGCTCATGTTGTTTGCGCGTCAGCATCGCGGCCCCCAAGGGTTCTGAAACCAGAATCAGAAAAAACAAACCCAGAACAAACACTATCTGTTCCAGTTGTGTTCCGCAACCTTTTAAAGTTTAATGAATGTGTTGACGTTTTGTTCAGCGTAACGTTCGGCGCTGCGAGCGCCGCCTGCGCCCAGTTGCCAGCAACGGGGTGAAACGAAGACAAAGTGCCCTGCGTCGTCGGCTACGATCGCCGCTTCCTTTTCGGACGGGGCTGCGCAGCATCCGCGCGGGGTTCTCTCTGGGCATAGACCCGCAGCGTGTAGCCGATGTGAGCGGTCATCAGAGTTTTCGCACGTTCGACGTCGCGATCGAGGGCCGCTTCCATCAGGGCGGTATGGTGTTCGATCGCCACGGCGTCGCGCAGGGCCGCCACGGCCTTCCGGTGTCCGTCCGTGCGGCCGGCGGCGGCGCGCAGCGTCGGGGCCAGACCCAGAAAGCGGTGATGGCGATGCAATTGGTCGGAAATCGTTGCATTGAAGCGCAGCAGCCAGCTGGATGTCGCGGCACTGAGCAGCGCCGCATGGAAGGCATCGTGTTTTTCGTACCACGCGTCGACCGCATCATCCGATGGATCGTCGAGAACAGACCCGCACCGTGAGAGACGATAGTGGGCGGCAACGACCGCGTCTTCCCACTCACGGTCGCCCTTCTCGATCGATTCCACCAGCAGGGGCAGTTCGACCACCAGCCGCGCACGTGCCAAATCCTCGAGCTCCGCCCGAGAGACGGGAGCGACCGCAAACCCGCGGTTGCTGATGGCGGTCACAAGCCGTTCCGCCTCCAGCCGCGACAGCGCCTCGCGCAACGGCGTCCAGCCGATGCCGTAGGTGTTGCGCAGCGTGCTCAGCTTCAACGGCGCGGCAGGCGCCAGCCGGGTCGCAAGAATATCGCGCCTGAGCAGGCGATAGGCCACTTCCGTCTTCGAGGTCTGCTCGTCATCCAGCATCGTGATCCATCAGACATAAACGCTCGGGCGGATCATTATATATCAAAGCCTTTCAATGGGTGAATTATATATAATGTTTGACAGTTCAAGGGCGACCACTCAAGATCGCCGGCATGTTTGGGCGGCAGGCTCCGCCGCGCGCGTTTGTCCATGGAGGGGCGCCGGATCATGAGCACGACACCCGATCTCGCTACAATCGAAGCAATGGATGCCGCCGATCCGCTGCGCTCCATGCGTGAACGCTTTGTCTTGCCGCAAGGCGTGATTTATCTCGACGGCAATTCCCTGGGCGCCGCGTCAGCGGTCGTCTTCAGCGAACTGCAGCAGGCCGCCACGCAGGAATGGGCGCACGACCTCATTCGCGCCTGGAACACCGCCGGCTGGTTCAACATGCCGGTGGAACTCGGAGATCAGCTCGGGCGACTGATCGGCGCGGCTGATGGGCAGACGGTGGTCTGCGACACAACCTCGATCAACATCTACAAGCTGCTGCACGCAGCGCTCGGCATGCGGCCGGATCGGTCGGTCATCGTTGCCGAGGGCGACAGTTTCCCGACCGACCTCTACATGGCCGAAGGCGTCGCCTCGACCCGGCCGGGAACGCGGCTGCGGCTGGAGGGCGTCGACGCGGCCGCAATCGAGGAGCTGATCGACGACAGCGTTGCCGTCATCCTGGTCAACCACGTCAACTACAAATCCGGCCAGTTGCGCGACATGGCGGCGCTGACGCGCAAGGCACATGACGCCGGCGCGCTGATCATCTGGGATCTCTGCCACACGGCCGGCGCCTTGCCGGTCGAACTTGACCGTGCCAATGCCGATTTCGCCGTCGGCTGCACCTACAAATACCTCAATGGCGGCCCGGGCTCGCCAGCCTTCATCTACGCGGCCGAGCGCCACCATGACGATGCCCACCAGCCGCTCAGCGGCTGGTGGGGCCATGCGCGGCCCTTTGCCTTCGAGCAGGGCTTTGCCGTCGGCAGCGGCATTCGCCGCTTCCTGTGCGGAACGCAGCCGGTGCTGTCGATGCGGGCGCTCAAGGGCGCGCTCGATATCTGGAACGACGTCGATATGGCGGCGGTGCGCAGAAAAAGCATCGCGCTGACCGACCTGTTTATCCAGCTCGTCGAAGCCAGATGCGGCGCCTACCGGCTTGAACTGGAAAGTCCTCGCGACGGCAGCCAGCGCGGCAGCCAGGTGTCGTTCCTCCATCCGCATGGCTATCAGGTGATGCGCGCGCTGATCGAGCGCGGCGTGATCGGCGATTTCCGGGCGCCGTCGACCATCCGTTTCGGCTTCACGCCGCTCTATGTCGGATATGGCGATGTCTGGCAGGCGGTCGAAGTCCTGGAGGATATTCTGCGCACCGGCGCCTGGCAGGACGCCCGCTTCGCGGTGAAGACCGCGGTTACGTGAGAAACCAGAGCAATTTCAGGAAAAGTGTGAAGCGGTTTTCCGTCCGAAATTGCGTCAATCAAAGAGCTAGAGCATTTCGCCGTTTCCGTTAAACGGTGAAATGCTCTAGAGCCGGGTGCGGACCGTCCAGAGCTCCGGAAACAGCACGACCTCCAGCATCTTCTTCAGATAGGAGGCGCCTGAGGTGCCGCCGGTGCCGCGCTTCAAGCCGATGATGCGCTCGACCGTTGTGACGTGGTTGAAGCGCCAGCGGCGGAAGTAATCCTCGAAGTCGACCAGCTTCTCGGCCAGTTCGTAGAGCATCCAGTAGCGCTGCGGGTCGCGGTAGACGGTTTGCCAGGCAGCCAGCACGTCTTCGTTCTCACCGCGCGTCTCGCGCCAGTCCGTGCGCCCGGCATCGGCGCCGATGTCGAAGCCATTGCGCGCCAAAAGCAGAAGCGCCTCGTCGTAGAGCGACGGCGTGGCCAGGATCGCTTCCAGCCTGTCCGTAAGGTCGCGCCGGTGCTTGTGCGGCCCGAGCATGGCTAGGTTGCGGTTGCCGGCCATGAACTCGATGGCGCGGTACTGCCAGGACTGGAAGCCCGAGGATTGGCCGAGCGCGTCGCGAAACTCGGTGTATTCGCTGGGCGTCATCGTGCGCAGCACGTCCCAGGCATTGTTGAGCTGCTCGAAGATGCGCGCGACACGCGACAGCATCTTGAAGCTCGGTTCGAGGCGGTCGGCGCGGATCGAGAGGATCGCGGCGCCGATCTCGTGGAGGGCCAGTTTCATCCACAATTCGGATGTCTGATGCTGGATGATGAACAGCATCTCGTCATGGGCAGAAGACAGCGGCGCCTGCGTATCGAGCACCTTGTCCAGCTGCAGATAGTCGCTGTAGGACATCCGCTCCTTGAACGACATCTGCGCGCCATCGGACGCCGGATCGTGCGGCTTAATCAATTGATCTTCTCCGCGCGCAACCGGAAGCGCTGGATCTTGCCGGTCTGGGTTTTGGGCAAGGCGTCGATGAACTTCACCGAACGCGGATATTTGTAGGGCGCGATCGTTGCCTTGACGTGGTTCTGCAGGCGTTTGACGGTCAATGCGTCCGGCGAAACACCTTGCACAAGCACGATATGCGCCTCGACGATCTGGCCGCGTTCACCGTCCTCGGCGCCGGTCACCGCGCATTCGGCGACGTCGGGATGCGAGAGCAGCGCCGCTTCGACCTCGGGGCCGGCGATGTTGTAGCCGGCGCTGACGATCATGTCGTCGGAACGCGCGGCGAAGTGGAAGAAGCCATCCTCGTCCTGCGTGAACGTATCGCCGGTGAGATTCCAGCCGTCGCGGACATAGTCCTTTTGCCTGGCATCGGCCATGTAGCGGCAGCCGGTCGGGCCGCGCACCGCCAGCCGGCCAGTAGAGCCGCGCGGCAACTCCCGCATCTCGTCATCGACGATGCGTGCCTGATAGCCGCCGACGGGTTTGCCGGTGGAGGCCGGCTTCATGTCGTCGAAGCGGTTGGAGATGAAGATATGCAGCATCTCGGTGGCGCCGATCCCATCGAGGATCGGCTTGCCGGTCTTCTCAGTCCATTCCTCGAAGACAGGCGCCGGCAGCGTCTCGCCCGCCGAAACCGCGACGCGCAGCGAGGACAAGTCAGCGCCTTGATCCATGGCCTTGAGCATGGCCCGATAGGCGGTTGGAGCGGTGAAGGAAATGGTCGCTTTGTAGGTCTCGATGATGTGGATCATGTTGGGTGGCGTCGCCTGTTCCAGCAGCGTCGCCGCGGCGCCGAAGCGCAGCGGGAAGATGGCGAGCCCGCCAAGACCGAAGGTAAAGGCAAGGGGCGGGGAGCCGACGAAGATGTCGTCGGGCGTCACCTCCAGGATTTCGCGGGCATAGGCGTCGGCGACGATCAGCAGGTCGCGGTGGAAATGCATCGTCGCCTTCGGCACGCCGGTGGTGCCGGAGGTGAAGCCGAGCAGCGCGACATCGTCGCGGCCGGTGTTGACGGCAGTGAAGGTGACCGGCTTGTCGAGGGCGGCTCGGTCGAGTTCCGCGTCATGGTTGGCCGTGCCGTCGAAGCCAATGACCTGCTTGAGATACGCATTGCCCTTGGCGCAGGCGGTCATCTCGTCCATCAGCCTTGTATCGCAAAGCGCAACCGTGATTTCCGCCTTGTCGACGATCTTGGCGAGTTCGCCGGCGCGCAGCATCGGCATGGTGTTGACGACCACCGCGCCAACCTTGGTGGCGGCCAGCCAGCAGGCGACCATGGCCGGGTTGTTGGCCGAGCGGATCAGCACCCGGTTGCCCGGCTTGACGCCATAATTCTCGACCAGGGCATGGGCGAGCCTGTTGGTCCAGTCGGACAGTTCCTTGTAGGTGCGGCGGCGGCCATTGCCGATCAGCGCGGTGTGGTCGCCGAACCCTTTTTCGACCAGCCTGTCGGTCAATTCGACGCCGGCATTTATGTGGTCGGGATAGTCGAAGCCGTCGAGCAAAAACTCCGGCCATTGCTCCGGCGGCGGCAGGTTGTCGCGCGTGAATGTGTCGATATGTGCTGATGGCCCAAGCATTTTCGGCTGCCCCTGTCTGCCTCGCGCCCATGGCTGAACAAGGCGCAGGATCGCACCAGTCGAAATTTGTTTCAAGCCTAAAATGTTTTTAGGTCGCAGCATTGACGCCGCCCTGTTCGGCGGCCATTCCTGTCGACTGAACTGAAGCCATCCGGGAGGGATGCAGATGCTCCAACATCGTGTCGCCGATTGGGACAATGCCTACGCCAACGGCGACAACATTGCCGGCAGCAATCGCTGGCCGGCCGCGTGGGACACACCGGCACAGGCTTTTCGCGACACAATGTCGGCGTCCGGTCGGGCCAAGCTCGACATCGCCTATGGCCACAGCCCGCGCAACAGGCTCGATCTGTTCCTTCCCGATGTCATGCCCAAAGGGCTCGTCGTCTTCATCCATGGCGGTTACTGGAAGGCGTTCGACAACAAGCCATGGTCGCATCTGGCCAACGGCGCGGTTGCCAATGGCTTTGCCGTGGCAATGCCGACTTACACGCTTTGTCCCGACATACGCATTTCCGGCATCGTTAGGGAAATCGCGGCGGCGATCGGCAAGGCGGCGACGATGGTCGGCGGGCCGGTGATCCTGACCGGGCATTCCGCCGGCGGCCATCTCGCCTCCAGGATGGTGACGACAACGACGCCTCTGGCCGCCGATGTGGCCGGCCGCATACGCAATGTCGTCTCGATCTCCGGGGTTCATGATCTGCGGCCGATCATGCGGACGGGGATGAACGCGACACTGGCCATCGATGAAGCGGAAGCACTGGCCGAAAGCCCTGTTCTGCTGCGCCCCATGCAGGGCGCGCGCATCACCTGCTGGGCCGGCGGCGGCGAGCGGGCGGAGTTCCTGCGCCAGAATGCGCTGCTTGCCAACATCTGGATCGGCCTCGGCGCCACGACCAGCACAGTGGTCGAGCCGGACCGGCATCATTTCAGCATCGTCGACGGGCTTGCCGATCCGACACATCCGCTGACGCGGACATTGCTGGCGTAGTAACAAACGGTTTATCTGTTAGATTTAAAGGCTT
Organism: Mesorhizobium sp. M0862; assembly: GCF_040319795.1. NCBI lineage: Bacteria > Pseudomonadati > Pseudomonadota > Alphaproteobacteria > Hyphomicrobiales > Phyllobacteriaceae > Mesorhizobium > Mesorhizobium sp. M0862. The sequence goes on along the minus strand of NZ_JAMYOJ010000031.1, from coordinate 35,437 downwards.
AAATGCGCGACCCTCAGCGCAACATCAGAACGCTGCAAGCAGCGCCTGCTTCTGCCGCCGGAGCGAAGGGCTCGCGCACGATCAGGCCGTTGGCGTCGGCCAGCATTCTCAGCATCGAGGAATCCTGGATGCCAAACGGCGTCGCCACCAATGCGCCGGCTTCTTCCCGGACCACGGCGCGCACATAGTCTTGCCTTAGATCATTGGCCGGCATCGCGGCGCCAAGCTGAGCCTGGCGGATGTCCTGCCGGTGGGGACGGCCGCCGAGCTGCGCCAATAACGGCTTCAGGAACAATTGCGAGCAGACCAGGCTCGCCACCGGATTGCCGGGCAGGCCGATGCACCTGATATCGCCGAGCCGCCCGAACATCAGCGGCTTGCCCGGGCGCATGGCGAGCTTCCAGAAGTCGAGCTTCATGCCTTCGCCGGTCAGCACGTCATGGACGAGATCATGGTCGCCGACCGAAGCGCCGCCCAGCGTGACGATGACGTCGGCTTTCGCAGCGACCGCCTTTTTCACCAGTGCCGCAATCGCCTCCTTGCGGTCGGCAGCGATGCCGAGATCGAGGGCGCGGGCGCCGACCGACTGCGCCACAGCAGCGACGCCATAGGCGTTGGACGAGATGATCTGGTCGGGGCCAAGTTCGCTGCCCGGTGGCAGCAATTCGTCGCCGGTGGCGATGATGGCGACCAGCGGCCGTTGCACCACGTTCAGCCGGGAATGATTGGCTGACGCCGCCAGGGACAATGCAGCCGGATCGAGCACGCGGCCTTTTTCCAGCAGCACGTCGCCTTGGGCAAAATCCAGTCCAAGGCGGCGGATGTTACGGTTCTTCGCCGTCGGTTCGGTGACCTCGATCCGGCCACCGCCGAGATCGCGGACATTCTCCTGGATGACGATGGTGTCTGCGCCTTCCGGCAGCGGCGCGCCGGTGAAGATGCGCACAGCTTCCGCCTTACCTACAGCGCCGTCAAAGCCTCGCCCTGCAGGCGCCTTGCCGATCACCGAAAGCCTCGCCGGGAGGGTCGCCACATCCCGCGCCCGTGCGGCATAGCCGTCCATGGCAGATGCATTGAAAGGCGGCTGGGTACGCAGCGCCACGACCGGCTCCGCCAGCACCCGGCCGGCCGAATCCGCCAGCGCGACGCTTTCACCGGGCAACGCCACAGCGCCGTCGAGTAGGCGTTGAAGCGCCTCGGCGACCGGAACCAGCGCCATTTACGAACCCGCCTTGTAGTCGCCGGACTTGCCGCCGGTCTTTTCCACCAGCTTTATACCGGAAATCACCATGGCGCGGTCGACCGCCTTGGCCATGTCGTAAATGGTCAGGCACGCGACAGATGCCGCGGTCAGCGCCTCCATCTCGACCCCGGTCTTGCCGGTGACGCGGGCGAGCGCGGTGACCCTGAGGCCGGGCAGCGTGGTGTCCGGTTCGATGTCGACCGACACCTTGGTCAAAAGCAGCGGATGGCAGAGTGGGATCAGCTCATGCGTTTTCTTGGCAGCCATGATGCCGGCAATGCGCGCGGTACCCAGCACATCGCCCTTCTTGGCGTCGCCGTCGAGGATCATCTTCAGGGTTTCGGCCCGCATCGAGACAAAGCCCTCGGCGACCGCCGTGCGCGTCGTCTCCGCCTTCTCGCCGACATCGACCATGTTGGCCTCGCCCTTGGCGCCGAGATGGGTGAGGGCGGCTGCCATCCTCAGATGGCCTCTGCTTTCGCCTTGCCTGTCAAAAGCAGCCGCGTTGCCGCAGCGACATCCTCTTGCCGCATCAGGCTCTCGCCGACGAGGAAGGTGCTGATGCCGGTCTTTTGCATCCTGAAGCAATCGTCGTGGGTGAAAATTCCGCTCTCGCTGACCAGCAATCGGCCGCCCGGCACCATCGATGCCAGCCGTTCCGAGGTCTCGAGGCTGGTCTCGAATGTTCTGAGATTGCGGTTGTTGATGCCGATCAGCTGCGACGAGAGTTTTACCGCGCGCTGCGTCTCGGCCTCGTCATGCACCTCGATCAGCGCGTCCATGCCGAGTTCGAACGCGGTCGCTTCCAATTCGCTCGCCAAGGCATCATCGACGCTGGCCATGATGATCAGGATGGCATCGGCGCCCCATGCGCGAGCCTCGTAGACCTGGTAAGGGTCGAACAGGAAATCCTTGCGCAGCGCGGGCAGGGACACTGCCTTCCGTGCATTGGTGAGAAATTCCGGCGCGCCCTGGAAGGATGGCGCATCGGTCAGCACCGAAAGACAGGCGGCACCGCCTTTCTCATAGGCCTGCGCCAGTGCGGGCGGGTCGAAATCGGCACGGATCAAGCCTTTGGATGGGCTTGCCTTTTTGATCTCGGCGATCAGGCCGAAGCTGCCCGATCTGCGCTTCGCCTCAAGCGCCCTCCGAAAGCCACGCGGTGCGTCGGCATCCTTGGCTCGCGCCTTGATCTCGGCCAACGGTATCCGCGCCTTCGCCGCCGCGATCTCGTCGCGCTTGTAGGCCTCGATCTTGCGCAGAATGTCAGCCACGGCTCATCCGTTCGAAATCTCGACCAGCCTGTCGAGCACGCCCAGCGCCCGGCCGCTGTCGATGGCCTGTGTGGCCGCGGCCATGCCGTCGGCAAGCGTCGTCGCCTTGCCGGCCACCACCATGCCGGCGCCGGCGTTCATCAGCACCGTATCGCGATAGGCCCCGGCAGCACCTCTCAGCATGTCGCGCAACGCCGTGGCATTGTAGGCGGCGTCGCCGCCGCGCAACTCGTCCTTGGTGTGGCGCTGCAGGCCGACGGCTTCCGGGGTGAGCGTGAAATGGCGGATCTCGCCGCCGGCCAGTTCCGCCACCTGCGTTTCGCCGGTGGTGGTGATTTCGTCATAGCCATCCCCATGGACCACCCAGGCATGCTCGGTGCCCAACGCCTTCAATGTCTCGGCCACCGGCACGATCCATTCCGGCAGGAACACGCCGACCATCTGCCTGCTGACGCCAGCCGGATTGGACAGCGGTCCGAGCAGGTTGAAGATGGTACGCGTGCCGAGCTCGACGCGGGTCGGGCCGACATGCTTCATCGCAGGGTGGTGCGCCGGCGCGAACATGAAGCCGACGCCGGCCTCCTGGATGCAGCGGCCGATCACCTCTGGCAGGATATCGATCTTGACGCCGAGCGCGACCAGCACATCGGCAGCGCCCGTCAGCGACGACAGGCCGCGATTGCCGTGCTTGGCGACCGGCACGCCGCAGCCGGCAATGACGAAGGCCGAAGCGGTCGAGATGTTGACTGAATGCGAATTGTCGCCGCCCGTGCCGACAATGTCGATGGCGCCCTCAGGAGCTTCGACGCGCAGCATCTTGGCACGCATGGTGGCGACGGCGCCGGAAATCTCGCTCACGGTCTCCCCGCGCACGCGCAACGCCATCAGGAAGCCGCCGATCTGGCCCGGCGTCGCGTCGCCAGACATGATGATGTCGAAAGCTTCGCGCGCTTCCTCGAAGGTAAGCCCGGTTCCCGTGGCGACCTTGGCGATATGGGTCTTCAGGGCGCTCATTGGGCCAAGACGTTCATTGGGCTAAGGCCATTCATTGGGCGAGGGCTTGGGAAACGGCGGCCTGGTCGACGCTGACGGCGTACTGCGTCTGCAACTGCGCCACCAGCTGGTCGAGCAGATCGTCGGACATGCCTTGCGTGAAGGATTTTTGCGCATCGTCGGGTACCGAGCTGGCGTCGGCTCCGGCCGGCTCGAACACTTCGGCGACCTTGAACAGGATCTGGCCGTCGCCGGTGGGCGAGGGGATCAGCCCGGTGCCGCCTTCGCCGACCCCGAACATCGCAGCAGCACCCTCCTTGCCGAAATCGACATCGTCGGCCTCGCGCTTCACGCCGCGCTTGGTCTGCTTTTCAAGCTTCAGTTCGCCGGCGATGACGTCGAGTGTGGTGCCAGCTTTGAGGCGCTTGTCGAGTTCGTCTGCTTTCGCGGTCAGCCGCTTGGTCGTTTCCTCTGTCGTCCAGTCCGCCACCACGCGCTGGCGGACTTCGTCCAGCGTGCGGTCGCGAGCCGGCGTGATCGATGTCAGTTCATAGAACACGAAGCCGTTGTTAGGCGTGGTCAGGGCTTGATTCTCGGTGTTGGGCTCGGCCTCGAACACCGCCTTGATCAGGTCCGGCGATGCCGGCAGGTCCTTGATGATGGTGCCGTCCGGCTTGAGGCCGGTGCGGTCTATGGCCTCGACGGTGACGTCCTTGAGCTTCAGTTTGGCGGCGGCTTCGGCCAGCGTGCTGCCGGCGGCGCGGGTGTCTTCGTAGTTGTCGTGCACGTCGAGCAGGATGCGGCTTGCTTCGCCGAGCGCCAGATCCTTTCGGATCTGGTCTGACACTTCCGCCAGCGGCTTCACCGTTTCCGGTTTGATCTCGGTGACGCGCAAAAGCACCGGACCGAACGCGCCCTGGACGACCGGGCTGACTTCGTTGACGGCAAGCGCGAATGCGGCATCGGCGACCGCCTTGTCGGTGATCTTATCCTTGGAGAGCGTGCCGAGCAGCGTGTCGGCCGGGGTCTTGCCCTGCGCGGTGACGATCTTGTCGAAAGTGGCGCCCGTCTTCAGCGAATCGGATGCCGCCTTGGCGGCGTCCGCGGAAGGGAACACCAGCTGTTCGATGGTGCGCATTTCCGGCGTGGTGTAGCGGCCCTTGTTCTTGTTGTAGTCGTCGCTGACCTGCTGGTCCGTTACGGCGCTGACATCCATGATGTCTTCGGGCTCGAGCCGGACATAGGAGAATTTGCGGTATTCTGGCGCCGCGTAGGTTTTCTTGTTGGCCTCGAAATAAGCCTGAAGCACGCTGTCGGATGGCGCCTCGATGGGCTCCACCAACGCCTTTGGCAAGATCAGATAGTCGATGGTGCGGTCTTCGCCCCGATAGAGCGCAACTGCCTTGAAGAAGGTGTCCGGAGCCTTGAGGCCGTCCGAAACCGCTTCGACGATCTGCTGGCGCACCGCCACCTGAGCCCGGTTCTTCAGATAATCCTCCGGCCGCATTCCCAGTTCGCGCAGCCGGGATTCGAACAGCCGGCGGTCGAACTGGCCATTCGGGCCTTGGAAGGCGGGTTCCTGCCGCGTCAGTTCGGCCAGCCTGTCCTTGGAGAAGCCAAGCCCGAGCTTGCGCGCCTGTTCGTCAAGGACGGCGCCGGACACCAACTGAGCCAGCACCTGGTTGTCGATGCCATAGGCCTTGGCCTGGTCGCGGCTGATGCGCTGGCCGATCTGCTGCTGGAGCATGGCGATCTGGCGATCGTAGGCGAGGCGGTACTCGGTGATCGACACGGTGGTGCTGCCGGCGGTGATCACCGCATGATGGCCAGCCAGGAAGCCGCCCGTCATCCGCGTGGTGACGCCCCAGGCAAGGAAACTCAACACCAGCAGCGACAGCAGGGCTTTCGCGACCCAGGTCCCTGCCGCGCTTCTCAATATACCAAGCATTGTTACTTCCGATTTTTGCGCAGTTTTGCGTGCGCCCGAGTCTGAAACAAGCGCAATAGCGCCCTTCCGGCTCACTGTCGATTGCTTTGTGGCCTGATTTTGATAGGGAGGGCGAGACCCCAATGTCGCCCGGAGAACCAGATCCCCATGACGCCAGGAATTCGACCGCTCGTTGCCGGCAACTGGAAAATGAACGGCACCAGCGCTTCGCTGAACGAGCTCAGGATGATCGGCAACGGCTTCATGAGCGGGCTCGACGCAGAGACCGAAGCATTGGTCTGCGTGCCGGCGACCTTACTGTCGCGCGCCGTCGAAATCCTGTCGCGCACGCCGGTGCGGGCCGGTGGCGAGGACTGCCACATCAAGGAAAGCGGCGCCTTCACCGGCTGCGTCTCAGCCGAGATGCTGAAGGATGCGGGCGCCAGCCACGTCATTGTCGGCCATTCCGAGTGCCGCGAACAGCGCAGCGAGGACGATGCCATCGTCCTCGCCAAGGCCTCGGCGGCGTGGCGGGCAGGGCTCGTCGCCATCATCTGCATCGGCGAGACCAAGGCCGAGCGCGAAGCGGGCACAGCACTCGACGTGTTATCGCGCCAGGTCGCCGGCTCGGTGCCACCGAGCGCAACGCCCGCCAACACCGTTATCGCCTACGAGCCGGTATGGGCTATCGGCACCGGCCTGACGCCGACCGCCGAAGACGTGGCGGAGGCGCACGCGCATATCCGCCAAATACTGGCGGAAGCGCTCGGCGCAGCCGTGGCCGGCAAGATGCGCATCCTCTATGGCGGCTCGGTCAAGGCGTCCAACGCTGTCGAACTGCTAGGCGTCAAAAACGTCGATGGCGCGCTGGTTGGCGGCGCCAGCCTGAAGGCGTCCGACTTTCTCGCCATCGCCGAGGCATACCAGAATATCTCGTAGGCCCCGGAATTTCGTTGCCGACCAGTTCGGTCATAGACTTATGAACGCAGCAGTTCGGCGGAAATCGTTGCAAAGGGCGCATTGCTTCCCATATTCCGGCCACGGGCTTGGAAATGCCGTTAAAGCATTGTATGGAGCCGCCTCCAAATCACCGGCCCTGATCGCCAGGGAGCGGCAGGGCTTGCCAGGATAAAATATGGAAACCGTACTGATCGTCATCCACCTCATGGTCGTGCTCGCCCTTGTCGGCGTGGTGCTGCTGCAACGCTCCGAAGGCGGTGGTCTCGGCATTGGCGGCGGTTCCGGTTTCATGACCGCGCGTGGCGCCGCCAATGCGCTGACGCGGGCGACGGCGATCCTGGCCGCGGCCTTCTTCGTGACGTCGCTGACACTCTCGATCGTTGCCCGCTATGGCGAAAAACCGATCGACATTCTCGACCGCGTGCCGGCCGACAGCGGCAACGGCGTGCTCAATCAGTTGCCCGGCACGACGGCGCCGACGCCGCCTTCGGGCAACACCGCACCGGCCGCGCCCGCGGCCAACGGCGCCGCCACCACGCCGCCCGCCACCACGGCCCCGGCGACGGCTCCATCTCCGGCGACGCCACCTGCAACCGATTCGGCTACGCCGCCGGCTACCAATGGCGTTACCTTGCCGGTGACACCGCAGGTTCCGAACCAGTAGTCGGTAGCGTCAGATGCCGCGATCTGTTGTTGTTTCAACACAGTCGCGGCAAATGGCACACGATCACGAAGATTCGACCGCACCCCGTGCTTGAGGCCCGTACGCCACTTCGATTATAGATTGCCCGCGGCACTTTCTGCGCCCTTGGGGGGCGCCGGGCGACGCCGTGGGCAACAAGCATTGAACGATCGGATCTTCGCCATGCAGCTTCGCAGCTTCATTTTCATGGGGTTTTGTGCCGTATTCGGCATGAGCTCCGCGGTCTTCGCCGGCACTCCGGCAATGACCTCACCGCAGGCGGTTGGCAAAACCGCTGTCATCAACGTCGCCGCCAAGAGCGATGCGACGCAGCTGAAGCTTCTCAAGAAGAAGAAAAACCCGAGCCCGGATGATCTGGCTCAGATCAGCAAGCTCGAAGACAAGATCGCCGCCGACAGGGATCTCGCCCGCGTCAAGGCGCTCGAGGCCCGCAAGCTGGCGATGCGCGATGCGGCGAAAGCCAGGGCCGATGCCCAGCGCCAGGCGTTCCTGGCAAGCAAGGGCAAGCCGGTCGTGGTTGCCGACGCCAAGCCAGGCAAGAAGACCACCAAGATCATCGCTCCGGTTGACCCGATCGCGCCGATCGAGCCGATCGAATCGGCTGAACCGCTTCCGGCCGAAGCGATGAATATCGCGCTGACCGGCAACAATGGCGAATTGCGCAGCGAGGCACCGGGCCAGAAGCCGACGAGCGGCGGACTGTTCGCCGGCCTGTTCGGCGGCACGTCCTCTGCCTCGTCGATTGCCTATCTCCCCGAAACGCGCGCGCTCGACCAGGCTCTCGCCAAGCGGCAAGCCAAGAAGCAGTTCAAGGTGAAGCCGGAATTCGTGCCGCAGGACGTCGAATTCAGCGGCTATGAGCCGGGTACGATCGTCATCGATACCAGCGCGCGCCGCCTCTACCTCGTCGAATCGGCTTTCACCGCCCGCCGCTATGCGATCGCGGTCGGCCGCGAAGGCCTGCAGTTCAAGGGCAAGGTTGCCGTTGGCGACAAGCAGGAATGGCCGCGCTGGATCCCGACGCTCGACATGCAGAAGCGCGAACCCAAGCATTATGGCCAGTACAAGGACGGCATGCCCGGCGGCGGCCAGAACCCGCTCGGCGCCCGCGCCATCTATCTCTACGACGGCAAGAAGGACACGCATCTGCGCATCCACGGCACCATCGCGCCGCAGTCGATCGGAACCAGCGCTTCCAATGGCTGCTTCCGCATGATCAACGAGCACGTCATGGACCTCTACAGCCGCGTCAGGGTCGGCACCAAGGTCGTCATCATCTGACGCTTTCACAAACCTGCCGAAAGGGCCGGCTTTTGCCGGCCCTTTTGTTTTGACCAAAACACCAGTCTCGAACCTCGGGACTATCGCGCCTTCTCTGGAAAAAGCCTCAGCGGCGGTTTTTTCTCTGGCGGAATCAATTCGGCCGCGTTAAGCGATGACTCCCATGGCGCGATATGTATTCATCACAGGCGGCGTGGTTTCCTCACTTGGAAAAGGCATCGCTGCAGCGGCCCTTGGGGCTCTCTTGCAGGCGCGAGGCTATCGCGCACGCATCAAAAAGCTCGATCCCTATCTCAATGTCGATCCCGGAACGATGTCGCCTTACCAGCATGGCGAGGTTTTCGTCACCGATGACGGCGCCGAGACCGATCTCGATCTTGGCCATTACGAGCGCTTCACCGGCCGCTCGGCCAACCAGCAAGACAACATCACCACCGGCCGCATCTACAAGAACATCATCGAGCGCGAACGGCGCGGCGACTATCTCGGTGCCACCGTGCAGGTCATTCCGCATGTCACCGATGAGATCAAGAATTTCGTGCTCGACGGCAATGACGACTATGATTTCGTGCTGTGCGAAATCGGCGGCACGGTTGGCGATATCGAGGCGATGCCGTTTCTCGAGGCGATCCGCCAGCTCGGCAACGATCTGCCGCGCAACAACGCCGTCTATGTCCACCTGACCTTGATGCCTTACATCCCCACGGCCGGCGAGCTGAAGACCAAGCCGACCCAGCATTCGGTCAAGGAACTGCGCGGCATCGGCATCGCGCCCGATATCCTGCTGGTCCGCGCCGACCGCGCCATCCCCAAGGAAGAGCGCAGAAAACTGTCGCTGTTCTGCAATGTGCGCGAAAGTGCCGTCATCCAGGCGCTCGACGTGCCCCACATCTATGACGTGCCGATGGCTTACCACAAGGAAGGGCTCGATTCGGAAGTGCTGGCCGCCTTCGGTATCGATCCGGCGCCGAAGCCGCGCATGGAGCCCTGGCAGGCCGTGTCCAACCGCATCCACAATCCGGAAGGCGAGGTAACGATCGCCATTGTCGGCAAATACACCGGCCTCAAGGATGCCTACAAATCGCTGATCGAGGCTTTGTCGCATGGCGGCATGGCCAACCGCGTCAAGGTCAAGCTCGACTGGATCGAGAGCGAGATTTTCGAGAAGGAAGACCCGACGCCGTGGCTGGAAAAGGTGCATGGCATCCTGGTGCCCGGCGGCTTCGGCGAGCGCGGCTCGGAAGGCAAGATCCTGGCGGCGAAATTCGCCCGCGAGCGCAAGGTGCCGTATTTCGGCATCTGCTTCGGTATGCAGATGGCCTGCATCGAGGCAGCGCGCTCGCTGGCCGGCGTCGAACACGCCTCGTCGACCGAATTCGGTCCGACCGACGAGCCGGTCGTCGGCCTGATGACCGAATGGCTGAAAGGCAACATGCTGGAGAAGCGCCGCGAAACGGGCGATCTCGGCGGCACCATGCGGCTTGGCGCCTATCAGGCTGAACTCGCCAAGGGTTCGAAGATCGCCGACATCTATGGCGACACCCAGATTTCCGAGCGCCATCGCCACCGCTACGAGGTCAATATCGACTACAAGGAGCGGCTGGAAGATTGCGGCCTGGTGTTTGCCGGCATGTCGCCCGACGGCGTGCTGCCGGAAACGGTCGAATACCCCGACCATCCCTGGTTCATCGGCGTCCAGTACCATCCGGAGCTGAAGAGCCGGCCGCTTGAGCCGCATCCCCTGTTCGCCAGCTTCATCTCGGCCGCGGTGGACCAGTCGCGACTGGTCTAGGGCCACGGTGAGGTTTCGCAGCTGATGCAGACCTATGTTGCGCTGCTCTACAGCATTATCCTCGGCGAAGGCCGCCGGGTCGTCATGGCCGACCTCAAGGCGATGGCTGAACAGCTTGGGCTGAAGAACCCGCGCACCCTGGTGGCGACCGGCAATCTGGTCTTCGAGACACGGGCGACCGGCATCGCCAAGCTGGAACAGCGGCTGGAAACGGCCTTCGAAAAAACCTTCGGCCGCAACGTCGTCATCATCGTGCGCACTGCCGAGGATTGGCTGAAACTTGCCGCCGGCAACCCATTCCCGGCCGACTCTGCCGAGGCAGGCGATCAGGTGGCTGTGCGGGTGATGCGCAAGCCAGCGCCAGCGGATGGTGTGGCCGCGCTCCAGGCCTATGCCGCCGAGGACGAGAAGGTGGCTTCGGTCGATGGCGACATCTGGGTCGTCTTTTCGCGCGAGCGGCCAAGCTCGCGGCTGCTCGCTGCCATGAACCACAAGCGCATGGGCATCGGCACCGCACGCAACTGGAACACGGTGCGGAGGTTGGCTGAGATGGTGGAGTAGGGAGTAGGGAGTAGGGAGTAGGGAGTAGGGAGTAGGGAGTAGGGAGTAGGGAGTAGGGAGTAGGGAGTAGGGAGTAGGGAGTAGGGGTATTATTCCCTACTGACTACTGACTACTGACTACTGACTACTCCCTATCCCTCAATTTCACGCCTTCGCCGTCCTGGCCCCTGCGCCAAGGGCGGCGGTGCGAAGGACGTAGTAGATGACCCCTGCAATGCCGACGCCGAAGAACCAGCCATAAACGCCCCACCATGCCGGCAGCAAGTTGGTGAAGTTCGGCAGGACCGAGGAGAAGATGGCGCCGATGCCGGCGGCTATGAAGGCGTTGATGTGCCAGCCGCCCTGGAAGCGGAACTCGCCATCTTCGCGGTACAGTGCCTCGACGTCGACCTCGCCCTTCCGGATCAGATAGTAGTCGACCATCATCACCCCGAAGATCGGCCCCATCGTCGCGCCGATGACGTTGACGAAAGATGCGGCACTGCCTTCCCACGGCGCGAAGGGATAGAGCACCAGCGCGATTACGGCCGCGATATAGCCGCCCTTCTTGAAGTCGATCTGCCGGGGAAAGACGTTGGAGAAGTCGAAGGCCGGCGAGACGAAGTTTGCCACCACATTGATGCCGAGCGTCGCCACGGCAAAGGTCAGGGCTGCAAGCGCTGCCAGGAACCAGCTGTCGAATTTCGCCGAGATCTGGTCGGGATGCAGAAGCACTTCGCCATACACGTCGAAGGCAGCGATGGTGGTCACGCCGGCGACCAGCGAGAACAGGATGAGATTGATCGGCAGGCCCCAGATGTTGCCCTTGCGCAGCGATGCCTTGTCTGGGGCATAGCGGGCGAAATCGCAGAAATTGAGATAGAGCGCCGAGAAATAGGTGACCCAGATCGCCGCCACCGCAAACAGCGACGTCCAGGAGCCAGGGGTTCCGGGTACGCCGGCATCCTTTGTCTTGTCGAGCAGCACATCCATCGGGATGTCGCTGGTAAAGGCAAATCTCCCGGATTTTACACAGAGATAGATCGCCAGGATCAACATCATCACCCACACCGCCGGTCCGGCCCAATCCTGGAAGCGGCGCACCGTTTCCATGCCGTTCTGGATGATCAGCAATTGCAGTGCCCAGATGACCACAAAACAGATCACTTCCAGACCCGTATGGCCGAGGAAATGCGTGTTGGCGTTGAAATCGGCGAACCATTGCGAGCGGATCAGCAACGCCACGATCGCGCCCGATGCCGCCGCCGTCTGCGCGCCGTACCAGAAGCAGGCGACGATGGCGCGCACCAGGGCCGGAATGTTGGCGCCCCAGATGCCGAAGGAGGCGCGCGCCAGCACGGGGTAGGGCACGCCGGTCTTCACGCCGGCATAGCCGACCATGTTCATCAGCGCGTAGATGATCAGCGAACCGATGCCGATGGCGATGATGAAATTGACGAAGCCGCCGCAAAACAGGAACAGGCTTGCGGCGAGATAATAGCCCCAGAGGCTGTGGACGTCCGACGTCCAGACGTTGAAGATAGAGAACGGCCCCCAGTTTCGGACTTTGGCCGGAGCCAGATCCTCATTGTATAGATCAGGTGATGCGCCTTGTATGGTCACTGCGATGTCCTCCCCTTGATGCCGCACGCGCCCTCATGCGTCGACTGCGCAGGTTATGCCTGACGCAGGGGAACCGGCAAGCAATCCATTTGCCGGCTTTGGCCTTAAAGATATTCAATGAGAACAGCGCTTATCGAGCGGCTTTTGGCGAAGGTCGGCGCAATCGCGGCGATCTTGATTCGATCTGCAGGCGGCAGCGATCAGGACGCTTTGCGATTGAGGGCAGTGATGCATCGAAATTGGCGGCAAGCCAAGCTATCGCGCAGGTGACATCATCGAGCCTGTATTGGGCCACGGTCGGCCCACGCGGCTTGACCCGGATCGAGATGCCGCCGGCCTCGTTGATCGCCTCGAAACCGTTTTCGTCGGCGGTGTCGTCGCCGAGAAAGACCGGCCGCCGTCCGGCAAAGGGCGGGATTGCCATGAAACGCCGCACGGCAGCGCCCTTGGCCGCTTCGAGCGGCATGAGTTCGACGCCGGCGTTGCCCGGGATAACCCGATAGCCCTTGGGAAGCTCGGTCAATGCCTGTTCGGCAAGATGCGTTGCCCTGGCCAGCAGATGCGGCGCCGCACGCGTATGGATGGCGAGGATCGGACCCTTGCGCTCGATATGAACAAGGCCGTCATCCAGTTCGGCTTCGATGGCGTCGGCAAGGGCAGCTATATCGGCGGGAGCATCGGCGGTAACGACCGGGCCGTCCGGCGTCAGCCGGTGTTCCAGCCCATAAAGACCCGCAACACGCAGCTTCAACGGATGAAACAGGCGGTCGGCGCCTTCGACCGAGCGGCCGGTGATAAAGGCGACAGCGCCGTCCAGCCGTTCATCGACGATGCCGAGGAGGTTGCGCAGTTCGTCGCTCACGGACACGGCGTCGGGGTGCGCCGCGTGCTCCAGCAACGTGCCGTCGATATCGAGGAAAAGCGCCCATTGTCCTTCCGGCAGGTCGGGTGCGGTTGGCAGGCCCGGTGCTTTCGACAGGCTATTCATGACGCCACCTTCCGCATGCGGTCGAACAGCGAGACGATGTTGGTGTCGGTGTTTGCGGGCCGCTCGGCGACACTTGTCGCTCTTTCGAGGTCGCCGCGTTTGCGCAGGCGCGCGGCATCGAGAAGCATGCTGCCGGCCCAGCGAAAGACATTGTTGTCGCGCACTATTTCGCGCATCGGGCGCATGCGCTCGCGTTGTTCGTCCGGTGACATGGTCAGCGCCTGCAGCAACACCTGGCTCATCATCGCCGCGTCGTAAGGATTGACGATCAGTGCTTCCAGCAGTTCGCGCGACGCGCCGGCAAACGTGCTGAGCAACAGCACGCCCTGTTCGTCGTCACGCGCGGCGACGAATTCCTTGGCTACGAGGTTCATGCCGTCATGCAGGCTGGTGACCATGCAGATGTCGGCGGCGCGATAGATCTCATAGACCTGTTGCTGCGAATGGTGCTCAGCCACCATGACCACGGGCTTGTAGCCGTCATGACCGTAGCGCTGGTTGAGCTCGTTGGCATAACGCAGGCATTCATCGTGCAATTGCTGGTAGGCCGGCAGCGTGCCGCGGCTTGGGGCAGCAATCTGCAGGAACACTACCTTGCCGATCCACTCGGGGTGGCGCGTAAACAATTCGTCCAGCGCATGGAAGCGGTCGAGGATGCCCTTGGTGTAGTCCAGGCGCTCGACGCCGACGCACAGCTTGACGTCCGCCGACAGGCCGAACCGCTCACGCAGGCGGGCGCGGCTTTCCTCGACCGGTGGCAGTTTCGCCAGGAGTTCGGCCGGCCATTCGATGGAGATGGGATAGGCGTGCACCAGGGTCGTCCGCCCGCCATACGAGATCGCGGCGTCGGCGCGCTCGATGCGGCTTTCCAGGAACCGGTCTACGCTTTCAGTGAAATTATTGGCATGAAACTGGGTGTGAAAGCCGATGATCGAGCTCCCGAGCAGTCCATCAAGAACGCGTTCGCGCCATGGGCAGATGCTGAACACTTCGGAGTTCGGCCACGGGATGTGCCAGAAGGTGATGATGATCGCCTCCGGCAGGCGCTCGCGGATCATGCGCGGCAGGAGCGCGAAATGGTAATCCTGAACCAGCACGATCGGCCGCTCATTGCGCGCCTCGGCAACCACCATATCGGCGAATTTGCGGTTGACGACCTCATAGGCCTCCCAGTCCGAGGCACGGAAGACCGGCCGGGTGAAGGCGATATGGCAGAGCGGCCAAAGCCCTTCATTGGCAAAGCCGAGATAGTAGCCCTGATATTCGTCGTCGCTCAGCCACACGCGGCGCAGCGTATAGGACGGATTGTCCGGCGGCACCTGAACCCGATCGTTGCTATCGACCGTCAGACGATCCGCCGTTCCGCCGCCATAGGCGATCCAGGTGCCGCTGCAGGCGCGGGTGATAGGCTCAAGCGCCGACACCAGGCCGCTGGCCGGCACCAGAAGCTCGACGCCGTCGTCCTTGATGTTGTGGATATAGGGTTCTCGGTTCGAGACGACGATGACCTGCGCGTCCGGCAGGTCGTCGGCAAGTATCTTGCGCAAGGTGTCGGGCGACCAGTTCACCAGCGCCGCGTCGGGAGATTGTCCATTCTTCTCGAACTCCCGCAAAACCTTGCGCGTCGCTTCCGATGCGACGTCCTCGCCGGCAGTCGGTGCAACCGTCAAGCTATGGCTACGACGTTGCCTGGAGATCGATAACAGAACGGCTAGAATCGAAAGGCCAAGGCTTGCAAGGATCAAGACCCAGAGCAGGGCCATGCCATAATCAGTCATTCCAATTCCAACTCAATTTTGGCCGTCAGGGCCTTTTTCTTCATGGTTCGATTTGAGTGTTCGCAGCCGACGATCGCCCGTGAGAACCTGTGTTTTTCGCAACGCACAAACCCTGGGTTCGGTTCCCGTTGAAGGCCGTTCAGATCATGTCCGCACGATCAGCGGAACCAGCCCTTCATGGCGATCGGCGAGAAAGGCGACGACGCGGTCGCCGACGCGCTGGAAGGTAAGATCGACCCTCTTTTCGCCGACACCCAGATGCCTGAGCGTCAGCGTATCGATGCCGATCGGCAAACGGGGTCGAGTGACGTGGATTTCGCCGTTCCAGCCGTCGATTTCCAGACCGAGGCACGCCTGCATCAGCATGAAGGCCGAGCCTGCCGACCACGCTTGCGGCAGGCAGGCGACGGGGTAGGCGATCGGCGCTTCGCCCGGCGAGCGGGTGAAACCGCAGAACAGTTCCGGCAGTCGCATGTTGAAATGCACTGCCGATTCGAACGTACCGCTCATCAGCCGCACCACGCTGTCACGCTCGCCGAACCGCGCCAGGCCGGCGCCGCACATCGCCGTGTCATGCGGCCAGATGGAACCATTGTGGTACGACATCGGGTTGAACAGCACAGCATCGTCGGAAAGCGTTCGCACCCCCCAGCCGGAGTGGAAGGAGGCCGAAAGCAACTGGTCGGCGACCATCTTAGCCCGCGCCGGTTCGGGCAGGCCGACATAGAGCAGGTGTCCGGCATTCGAGGTGCGCACCTTGCACGGCTCTCCGGCGCCGTCGATCGCCAGCGCATAGAAGCCGAGATCGTCCAGCCAGAAATCACGCTCGACGGCGATCCGCATCTCTTCGGCGCGATTTTCCCAGTGCTCGGCCTGCGCGAACTCGCCCCGGCGGCGGGCGAGAGCGGCAAGGCCCCTGAAGGCGGCGAAGACATAACCCTGCACTTCGACCAGCGCGATCGGCCCCTTGGGAATGCGCCCGTCGGCGTGGAAGACGGAGTCGAAGCTGTCCTTCCAGCCCTGGTTCGCAAGGCCGGATTCGGCAGCGCGCTGATAGGTGACGAAGCCGGTTGCGCGGCTCGCCTCTTCCGTCCACTTGGCGGCGGCGCAGAGAGACGGCCACAGGCTGGCGATGAAGTCCATGTCGCCGGTGCGTTCGGCATAGGCGCAGGCGAGGTGGATGTAGAGCGGCGTGGTATCGACGCCGCCATAGTAGCGGCCGAAAGGCAGTTCCTGCAGCGCCACCATCTCGCCCTTGCGCGTCTCGTGCATGATCTTGCCGGGCTGCGAGTCGCTGAAAGGCGATGTCTCGGTCGCCTGGTGCTGGGCGAGGAAGGCAAGCACGCCGCGCGCCAGGCCGGGGTTGAGCCATAGCATCTGCAGCGCCGAGATGACGCCGTCACGGCCGAAGGCCGTCGAAAACCAGGGGATGCCGGCATAGGGGTAGGGGCCGGTCGACAACTCGGTGGTCAGCAAGGCGACATCCGCGCGGGCGCGTTCGACCCAATCGTTGAAGACGCGACCCGAACTGTGCACCGTCGCGCCATGGCGGCGCTTGGCCCGCATGCCGAAACGGGCGCGCGCCGCGGCCGCCCGGAAGCGGTCGCGGTCGGGCGTTTCGGTCAGTTCCGCGCCGACCTCGACGTAAAGCATCTTGCTGCTGCGCTTGGTCACTGCGATGAGGAAATCCGCGCGCTCGGCGCTCAACTGGTCTGGCGGCTGCGAGAACGAGATCGCCGACACCCGCGCCAGCCCGTCCAGTCCGTCATAGCGCAGCAGCACCGAGGCAGGCGCGATCTCCGCTGCATGCGCCATTCCGCGCTTCGGCCGGGTCGAACCGCGCACCTCGAACATGTCGCGGAAATCGGCGGCAAAATGCAGCGAGACGCGGATTGCCGAATGCTCCTGGCTGTAGTTGGAAAGGGTGATGCGCTCGAACAGCCGGTCCTGCCACAACAGCCTGACGCGCTCGATATGGATGGCGCCCTGCGGGATGTCGCGGCCACCGACGCTTTGCATCGGCAAATTGGTCATATTGCTGGTGAACAGCACATTGTCCTGGCTGAGCGAGGCGCCGAGCAGCGATGTCTGCCGGCCGCCGACGGTGAGCCTGAACTCCGACAGCACCCGGGTGTCGTCACGGAAGAAACCGTCGCCCGCACCCCTGATATCGCCGTAGGCATCGGCCACGGCAAAACAGTCGCCTTGCTTTAGGGCATACAGCCGGTGCGGCTCGCGCGGCGCGGTTTCGTCCAGGGAGGCAAGGGCCACGGCAGGGTCGAGCTTGCGCTCGTCAAGTTCGGTCATCAGTCACAAATCTCTGTTTCGGGCTCGGAACGTCCGCCGTCGTTCACGACGCTTTCGATTCAGCCGGGGCGCCGATGAGACGCGCATAGGCAGTGAGATAGTCGCGCGCCATCCTGTTGGCGGAGAACCGACTTTCGAAGACGGCGCGCACCTTTCGCCGGTCGAGTTGCAGCAAGGCCGGCACCGCGGCGACCGCGGCGTCGAGAGAATCGACGACAAATCCGGTAACGCCATGGTCGATGACTTCCGGCAACGCACCGCAGTTCCAGCCGATGGTTGGCGTACCGCACGCCATCGCCTCGATCGCGGCAAGGCCGAACGGCTCGGGCCAGTCTATCGGAAACAGCAGACCAGCGGCATTGCCGAGGAATTCAGTCTTCTCACCCTCGGCGATCTCGCCGACATAGTCGATGCGGTCGCCATCGATCAACGGCTCGATCGTCTCATGGAAATAGGCGCGATCATCGTCGCCGATCTTGGCCGCCAGCTTGAGTTTCATGCCCGAGCGCAAGGCGATGTCGATGGCCCGGTCCGGGCGCTTGTCGCGCGAAAGCCGGCCGAGAAAGGCGAGGTATGGTTCGCCTGCCGCCGTCTCGAAGGTCGGCTGATAGAGACCCGTCGGCAGCCCGTGATGGATGGTGGCCAGCCAATTGGCATTCGCAAGCCCGGTCTTCTGGCTATGCGAGATCGAGATCAGCGGAAAGCGCGGAAAACGCTCATAGGCTGGCGCCAGATCGACATAATCGAGCCGGCCATGAGGCGTTGTCACCGTCTTGTCCGGCATGGTCTCGAAGAACGAGAAATGCAGGAAATGGCTGAGATGAAAATGAATGATATCAAAGTCGTGGGCTCGGTTCCTCACATCGGCAAGCATCGCAAGATGCGCCGCCGTGTCCGATTTCAGTGGACGCGGATCGAGGCGTAGCGCGCGTTCGCGACCTGGTATCAGTCTGGCCGACGTCCGGCTGTCGCCGCTGGCGAACAGCGTCACCTCATGGCCGAGTTCGACCAGCCCTTCGGTCAGATAGGAAACGATGCGCTCGGTGCCGCCATAGAGAAGGGGTGGCACCGATTCGTGCAAAGGGGCGACATGGGCTATGCGCATGGTTTGAACGTGTCCCTCAAGGCAATCACGAGAGCGAAATGCATCAGCCGGCCTAACGTTCCGGACAAAAGCGGGCGTCGGCAACCCAAGCCCACCAGCGCAGATTTTTTTGCAATAAGCGGAACAAACGCGCCATCCGCGAATTTAGTAGGGTTGGTTCGCGCTGCGGCCGACCAGGGAGAGAACAAAATGGACCGCTTGCATTTCTTTACGCCCGTGCGCATTGCGCGCGGGCAGGGACACCCCGTCGAGGAAGTCGATAGCGTTGCCGAAGCGATGGTCTTTTTGCAGAAATGGCCATTGGGACGGCGTGGGCCTGTGTATCAGTGCGCCGTGAATTGCTGCTCCGCGGCCCTGTCGGGCAGAATGTCGGCCGAAGCAGCCAGGAAGGCGTTTACGGGCTTTGCCCGCATCACCCGGCTGCTCGATGATGACATGGCCCTGCCGATGGGCGGCGAAAGCATGGCGGAAGTCCACGCGCTGAGGCGCTAGGCGCCGGTCCAGCCATTTGGCTATTGAACACCCGGGCTTTGGCGGCGCGGGCATCATCTTTTCCGCACCGGAGTATTCCGGCGCGGCCCTTCACCTCATGGGCCACACTGTGCTTTCATGCGGCGTTTCGCATGACCGGTGGGTGACGACCATCCACGGGCGGCCCGAACGTGGAGGGGTAGACAATGCCGAGACTGATCCTGGGAACACTCGGCGCTATCGTCATCGCCCTCATCTGGGCGGTCTTTGCCAGTTTGATGGGCGCGCCATCGATCGTGATCACGGTCGGCGCGGTCGCCATTGGGGCCGGCGTCTACACCTACGTCGACCGACGCTCGACTTGACGCGTCCCCGGTCTGCCGCGCGCTCGACCAATTGCACGCCGGTGTTTGACGCCCGCGGCAGTCGCGGCGGGCATTCTTCAAAGATGAGCTTGCTGGCCGCATAGAGAGCCAAGACGCAGACAGGGCGCCACACGTCGGACCGGGCTCCGCGAGAACTTGGGAGAGATCGTCAAAGATCTTTCAATCCGGCCAATGTAGATCGAAACGGCGAATCCGTGGATTTCCGGTGGAACATCGTCGCCTCGAAACACTTCGGGCGTTGCACTGCCCCATCAGTGCACGTTCCCTTGTTCTGTTGGAACTGGCCGGCTGCCGAAAGGTGGCCGGCTTTTTTGTATATTAGCGGAACCTGAAATTACGGGGCTTGTTCTGCATGCGGCAGCGAGCCCCTCGCTGCTGGTCGAGGGCCGTAACCCTTGGCCGGGCCCGCATCGCTCCGCCAGTGGTGCGGGCCCACGGCCTCCGGTTTTTCCGGGCGTCTCGACTCGCTGATCCTCACCCTGGTCCGGCTATGCATGTCACTCAAAAAAAGGCTCGGTTGTGAGACAATGACATGCACACGCGGCGCGCTTTAGCACAATCATTCACAAAGCCGTGGGTTCAACTGTTGCTACCCTTCTTGGCTGGATTGTGCGAATGATGACTGTCCTTTTCACCGCCACCCCCTGAAACTCGGCTTTTGGATCGACGGTCTTCATCCGCCGGGGGTTTGTTGACCTGCAGGGGTTTTCTGGCGTTCTCGTGCGATGCGCCTGGCCCGCCCTGCCGGATCGTGTTCGGGTGTTTCTTCGATGTGGACATGATCACCGATCCTGCTGACGGCCCTGATGAGTGGTGTTGACCTTGGTGTTGGCTTGCTGCCCTTGGCGCTCCGGATCCGGCGCTCCGTGAGTGCCGTGCTGGGCATCATCGTGGCTAACCTGTCGCCCTTCTCCTCGACCCTTCTGGCTCTGGTTCTCAGGCGGCACGGGCGGCATTTTGCTCGACATCTGCATCTCCTTGGGTTGGTCTCGTGACTCGAAACCGTGATCGTGGGGGGAAGTTCCGTCTGCTTCGTCAGCACCTGTGATTTCGGTGCCGACGGAATCTGATTCCCAACGCGGATTTCAACGAACGGCAGCGGCCTGCCCGCGTCGCCCCGCCAGTGGTGCGGGCCTGCAATATAAATCCTAAGCCTGGGCTGCTATCGCAGTTTATTGCGAGCTTCCGGCGACTTGCGTAGCGGGCTGCAGTGGCTTTCAGGAGAGCAGCGTGTTGTACCCGGTCAATTGGAGCGACCGAAATACAGTGCTTGACCACGTTGCTGACATGATCGGTGACGAGCGCGGTGTCGCGCCTGGATCGCGGCAGCAGCCTCTGGTCCGATCTGCCTGCAGCTGATGGCAGCTAAAACGACGTCAAAAGACCTAAGCCTCTTTGATCGCCCTCGCTGCTCGCACGAGCGATGACCAGTCAGCTCCCATGGCTGAGACAAGGTCTCGAGCATCTTCGTCTGATATTCCGGTACGGTCTACGAGCTTCCGTGCCAGCAATTCGAATGCCAATTCTATGATCGTCATAGCTCAGCCCCTACGAGAGTGCCCGTGACGATAGCTTGCAAATGGGTCTTCCGCATTTGCACATGTTAAGCGACCATCACGAATGTCTCATGTACCGCAGAATGTCTGCAGGACGCGCTCATCCGGGCGTGGCGGCTCAGCATAGCGTTCCATTCCCGGCTGCTCATCGAAGGGACGGCTGACGACCGCCAGGATCTCCTCGAACGGTGTGAAGTCGCCGCCCAACGCCGCCTGGATCATCGCCTCGATGCGATGATTGCGGGGGATGAATTTGGGATTGACGGATTGCATGGCTGCCCGGCGCGTGGCCGTGTCGGCTGCTTCGCTTGCAATGCGCTGGCGCCACCGCGCCGACCAGGCATCGAATGAGCCTGGATCCTTAAACAACTGCCGCGCCGTGCCTTGGCCGTCCGCAGCGTCGAGGTCATCGCCCAGGCGCCGAAAGCCGAGCGTAAAGTCCGCTTCGCCGTGAGCCAGCACGTCCAGAAAGTCGGCAGCGAGCTGCAAGTCGCCTTCCGCTTCGGTCAGCAGTCCGAGTTTTCTGCGGAAGCCGCGCTGCAACACAGCCTCATAGGAGGCCTGGAACGACCTCAGCACCTCTTCCGCTTCAGACACTGCTTCATTCTCGTCCGTGCTCATGAGCGGCAGCAGGGTCTCGGCATAGCGCGCAAGGTTCCATGTGGCGACACGAGGCTGGTTGGCATAGGCATAGCGACCGGCGCGGTCTATCGAACTGAACACCGCGCCGGGGTCGTAAGCGTCCATGAAGGCGCATGGGCCATAGTCGATCGTCTCGCCCGAGATCGACATGTTGTCGGTGTTCATGACGCCATGGATGAAGCCGACCAGCATCCAGCGCGCCACCAGGTCCGCCTGTGCGGCGACAACGGCCTCCAGCAAAGCCCGGTACGGCCGTGCTTCCCCCGCCAGCTGTGGGAAGTGACGCTGAATGGCATAGTTGGCCAATATCTTGAGCGCCTCGGTGTCGTGGCGCGCGGCGAAATATTGGAACGTGCCGATCCTGATATGACTTGCCGCCACCCGTGTCAGGACGGCGCCGGGCAGCCGGACCTCGCGATAGACCGGGTCGCCGGTGAGCACCGCCGCAAGGCTTCGCGTCGTCGGAATGCCGAGCGCCGCCATCGCTTCGCTGACGACATATTCGCGCAGGACAGGGCCGAGTGCGGCGCGGCCGTCACCGTTGCGCGAGAACCGCGTTGGTCCCGATCCCTTCAGCTGGATGTCACGGCGAATGCCGTTGACGTCCACCACTTCGCCAAGAAGCAGAGCGCGCCCGTCGCCAAGCTGAGGCACGAAGTTTCCGAACTGGTGGCCCGCATAAGCCAGGGCGATTGCCTGCAAGCCTTCCGGAAATCTGTTGCCGGCAAGCATCGCCACTCCATCCGGGCTGGTAAGCTGGTCGGCATCGAGCCCGAGTTCCTCCGCGAGGGGCCGGTTGAACCGGATCAGCCGCGGTTCGGATACCGGCTTCGGATCTGTTTGCGAGAAGAAGCGCTCCGGCAATTGCCCATAGCTGTTGCTCAGGGCGGGAAGCCCCGTCTGAATGACCGGGGGTTGTTCAGCAGTCGCAGGTGACGTCATGACAAGCTGTCTCTGAAGAGGAGGGTTCAACAGCTCCCGTTTCGAGGAGCCTGTGTTCATTTGAGCATATAGGGACGCAACGCCGCTGGTGCCATCCGGATCCCATCAGGCCGGCACCGGATACAAGCTGGGAACCACCCGCCTCGATTTTCGAGGTTCAGGCTGCCGTGGGACGACGGGCCGTGGCGGAATCCAGAGATGACCCCCGCATCGCCACTGTCTCCGAACTGAGCACCCGGCAATCTAGTCAGTGCGGGCGTGCAATGCCGGGGCGGCGTCTGCCTTGGTTGGCAGCGGCTCTCTCGGGGCCGCTCCCGGCGATGATTTCGAACCCGGTTCGACTCGCTCCTCGGCGATGAGCCGGGCGCCACGCTCATAGGTCAGGTAGCGCCAGAGCCACTGGATCGAGACCTGAACGCGGTGCTGAAAACCGACGAGCAGGTAGACATGGATGAGCGCCCAGGCAGACCAGGCGAACCAGCCTTTCAGTTTCAGCCTACCCGATTCGAACACGGCAGCGTGGCGGCCGACAATGGCCGTGTTGCCTCGATTGCTGAAGACAAAAGCGGGCAGCGTATCGCCAGCATCTATCCGGCGTGCCAGTGCCTTGCCGAGGTGCTCGCCCTGCTGCTTGGCGACCTGGGCAAGACCCGGCAATGGCTGGCCGTTCCCATCGAGGACCAGTGCGACGTCGCCAAGCGCGAAGACATCGGGATGGCCGACGACCTGCAGGTCGGATTCGACCTTCACCCGACCGCCGCGGTCGAGCCCGACACCAAGCTGGGCGACCAGCGGAGAAGCCGCCACCCCGGCGGCCCAGAGCGTCAAGGCCACCGGGATCACCTGGCCGCCGACGGTGATCTGATGCGCTTCGATCGCCTCGACCCGGTTGCCGAGCGCGACCTCGACGCCCAGGCTTTCAAGGCGCAGACGTGCATATCTGGAAAGCTCCGGGGCGAATCCGGCGAGCAGACGCTCGCCGGCTTCTACCAGTATGATCCTTGTCTTCTCGGGCCGGATGTTGCGGAAGTCGCGCGCCAGTGTGTGCCGGCTGAGTTCGGCGATCGAGCCCGCCAGTTCGACACCGGTCGGGCCGCCGCCGATAATGGCGATCGTCATCAGCCGGGATTGCTCGACTGGATCGGTGGTCCGTTCCGCGTGCTCGAACGATAGCAGCAGCCGTGACCGGATCGTGCGCGCGTCCTCGATGGTCTTCAAACTGGGACAGACCCGAGCCCAGCTCTCCTGGCCGAAATAGAATGGCTGCGAACCAGTGGCCAAGACCAGGATGTCGTAGGGGACCGTGGTCCCATCGGCCAGCACCAGTATCCTGGCCTCGGTGCCGATCTCGGTGACATCGCCGAAGAGGACCTGAACCGAGGGATAGCGGCCCAGGATCTTGCGGATGGGCTCGGCGATGTCAGGCGCCGACAAGGCGGCGGTTGCAACCTGATAGAGCAAGGGCTGGAACAGGTGGTGATTGTGGCGGTCGATGATCGTCACCCCGATTTCCGCCTTGCCGAGCGCCTTGGCAACCTCCAGACCGGCAAAGCCTCCGCCGACCACGACGATGCGCGGTGTCAGGCTCCGGCCGTGGCTGCTCTCGGTGGCGAATTGCATGCTTGATACTCCCCTATCCCTGTCCGGAAGTCATAGCCTGGCAGGAGTGCCTCGCTGCTGGCTGGAGCTACTGCTCACTCCGGCGGCATCGGTCCAGGCAAGGCATCCGGCAATGACCGGCGTCGTGCTGACCACAAGGGCGCCGCGCGCGTGAAGAGCTACCAACCCGCGCCATGAGACGCGGTCGACCGCCCAGATGGTGCCGCTGGCGTCGACCCATTTGAGATGGGCGTCGGCGACTTCAACGGCCCGCATCATCGCCGCCGGTTCCATCCCGGCCCGAAAGACGATGATGGAATTGGCGGCGCCGTTGAAGAACGGGCCGGCGCCGGCTGCCAGTCCCGCAAGCAGGACGATGCTGGTCAGCGCTGCCGAAGCACCGCGTGCCGGTCCGCCGCGGTTGGGCAGCACCAGCACCAACACAAGCGGCACGATGCCGAAGATGACCAGCCACGCAATATCCCAGGCGAGCGGCAAGTCGCTGTTCATCTTGATCCGGTGCAGACCCAGCAGCCAGTGAAACACGACGGCATCGACGACATGCCAGACGCCGAACCCGGCGAAGGCGAGCCGCAGGATCTCCGTGGTGGTCCCGGGCCGCGCGCCGGCCGCCCTCGCGGCCACCAGCAGCACCGTGCCGGCGACGGCGAGCACATACATGCAAAGATGGAAGAGGCCGTCGGCCATGATCTGGAAGCGCAGGTCGGAACCCACCGGATCGGCGACGCCCGAGAGAAGATGATGCCATTGCAGGATCTGATGCAGGACGATGCCGTCGAAGAAACCGCCGAGCGCGAAGCCGAGCAGCAGCCAGCCGGCTCGCGTTCTCGGGTCGAGTGTCGCGGTGATCGCGTCCATGTCAGGACCACCGGCTCCAGGCCGGGGCGTTCAGTTGCCTGCGCACCGACATGTCCGGCGGCATGGGGTCATGGAGACCATGACGCGCCTCGAGCCAGAAGGCGGATATCAGCCCACCAACCACCGTCGTCAGAACCAGTGTCGCAGCAATTATCGCCAGCATGGACGTCGATCCTCAGCCGCGCAGGGTCGGCCGCGCGGAACCTAACAGCGGCTTCCGTGGAATGTTCCTGGCTGTCGGTTCGGTGGAGGGAACAATCAAGTTCCAGCACGGTTCGATGCTGGCGACGGACGGCTCAAGCGGAGAAGGTCATGAACGAATATACGGCGGCAGATCCGGGCGGTCTCGACGGCCATCAGCCGAGCGGCATCACCCGATGGCTGTTTTCGACCAACCACAAGGACATCGGCACACTCTATCTGGTCTTCGCTTTCATCGCGGGGGTGATCGGCATGCTCTTGTCGGTGAGCATGCGAATCGAGCTGCAGCAACCCGGGATCCAGTTTTTCCCCGGACTGGCGTCGATGATCTACGGTTACCAGGGCGACGCGGCGATCGACGCCGGCAAGCAGCTTTACAACGTCTTCACCACGGCCCACGCGCTGATCATGATCTTCTACACTGTGATGCCCGCCCTGATCGGCGGCTTCGCCAACTGGATGGTTCCGATCATGATCGGCGCCCCCGACATGGCCTTCCCGCGCATGAACAACATCTCGTTCTGGCTGCTGCCGCCGGCATTGATGTTGCTTTTATTGTCGATCTTCATGCCCAGCGTCCCCGGCGGCTATGGCCCTGGGACCGGCTGGTTCCTGTACCCGCCGCTGTCGACCTCCGGCCATCCCGGTCCCGCCGTGGATCTGGTCATCCTGTCTCTGCACATTGCGGGCGCCTCCTCGATCCTGGGAGCCATCAACTTCATCACCACCATCTTCAACATGCGCGCGCCGGGGATGACCCTGCACAAGATGCCCCTGTTTGTGTGGTCGATCCTCATCACCGCCTTCCTGCTGCTGCTGGCTCTGCCGGTGCTGGCCGGCGCCATCACCATGCTCCTGACCGATCGCAATTTCGGAACCACGTTCTTCGCGCCGGACGGCGGAGGCGACCCGCTGCTGTACCAGCATCTCTTCTGGTTCTTCGGCCACCCGGAAGTCTACATCATGATCCTGCCGGCGTTCGGCATCGTCAGCCAGGTGATCTCGACCTTCTCGCGAAAGCCGATCTTCGGGTATCTCGGGATGGTCTACGCAATCGTGGCGATCGGGGTGATCGGCTTCGTCGTCTGGGCCCACCATATGTACACCAGCGGGATAGGCCTCGACACGCAGCGCTACTTCACCTTCGCCACGATGGTGATCGCAGTGCCGACGGGGATAAAAGTGTTCTCCTGGATTGCAACCATGTGGGGCGGTTCGGTCAGCCTGCGGACGCCGATGCTCTGGGCCCTCGGCTTCATATTCCTGTTCACCGTAGGCGGGGTGACGGGCGTTCAACTCGCAAATGCCGGCCTCGACCGTGAACTGCACGACACATACTTCGTCGTCGCGCATTTCCACTACATACTTTCACTGGGAGCGATCTTCGGCATCTTCGCGGGCTGGTATTACTGGTTTCCGAAA
This sequence comes from Mesorhizobium sp. M0862, assembly GCF_040319795.1. Taxonomy (NCBI): domain Bacteria; kingdom Pseudomonadati; phylum Pseudomonadota; class Alphaproteobacteria; order Hyphomicrobiales; family Phyllobacteriaceae; genus Mesorhizobium; species Mesorhizobium sp. M0862. The sequence continues at coordinate 8,825 of NZ_JAMYOJ010000031.1, read as the reverse complement.
ATGACGGGATATCTCTACAATCCGCTTCTGGCTGGGGTCCATTTCTGGACGACCTTCGTCGGCGTGAACCTCGTCTTCTTCCCCCATCACTTCCTTGGATTGGCTGGAATGCCGCGTCGCTATGTCGACTATCCCGACGCATTCGCCGACTGGAACATGGTGTCCTCGTATGGATCGTACCTGTCGGCCGCCAGTGTCGTGATTTTCCTCTTCGGCATCTTGGAAGCTTTCTACCGGCAAAGAGCCGCCGGCATGAACCCATGGGGGCCAGGAGCTACCACATTGGAGTGGGAGCTGACCTCTCCACCCCCTTTCCATCAATGGGACAGGCTGCCGCAAATCAGATGAGGCCGGGTTGTCGAACTCCTTTGCGCAAGCAAGCCCGGTTCGCCGCTGAGGCGAACTTCAGCCTGCCGGTGGCAGACGCTGGCTGCAGCTGAGAACCGGATCGCTATCTGAAGCTGATTAACAGCACAGCGAACAAGCTTGCGAGCGCGACTGCCCAGCAGAATAACCAATTGGCGATCAGAAGAAGCGATTTGAGCACGGTGGCATGGCAGTAATCTTCGATGATCGATTGCATTCCAAGCCGCATGTGAACGCAGCTTACGAGAATGAAGCCAATAAGGGCTGGCGCGACATAGATCGATCCTACGACGCTGAGGACGGCGTCTCGAGGCTCACCGACCAGCATTATAACGATCGCGACGATGTAAATGACAAGGATCAACAGGGCAGCAGATGTCAGCCGCTCCAGCATGAACGTTTCGGTTCCGTGTTTCGCCGATCCAAGGCCCCGCACTCGAGCTAGCGGAGTTCTGATTGAGGGTCTGTCAGCCATGGCGTTTCCCCAAAACTACTTGGTTGCCTTGCGCGCAACTCAAGCTGTTGCTGTTTCGATGCCCGGGCCGTCGGTGCCGACGGATATTGGGCAAGCACGGTCTCCAGTCGAGCAAGGCGGGCTTTGTGGGCGTTCAGTTCGTATCCTGAACGCCATCCAATTTGCCTGGGTCTGCCATCTCTGCATAGCTCGCTTTCAAGCAGCGAGATACGAAGGCGGACCGCGTCGATCTCCTTGACAAGCGCGGCCTTCACCGATTTTCGACTCTGCATGGCTGTAGTTCCGGTGCAAGGATGGTTCCAAACCTGACGCGTCTGGAAATGTTCCCGGGTGCCGAAGGCGTGCTGAAGATTAATGCCTCAGTGCTGCACCCGCACAATGGGTCGCCATGAGCAAAGCCGGGCACTAGCTCAACGGCCGCGGTGTGCCCGGCGAATGATTGTGAAGAGGAGCGAATGCTTGGCCCGCCTCGTCCCGAGAGATAAGTAGCCCTCAGAACAGCGACCGCACGTGGCCGAGATGACCAGAGGGTGTTCTTGGGCCAACATATGTTAACGGCCACTTTTGTTTCTCTCTCCTGCAAAAATATTTGGGCTTAAAGGCCGGGAACTAACCGATCCTCCGGATGTTGCGGAGTTAGTCAGGAGAAACGGACTATGTCGGACAAAGAAATTCATCGGGGCGCCTCGCGTTTTCGCCCTATCCGCGTCGTGGACGCCCGTGTGTTTCGCGGGCCGCACCTCTATAGCATGACGCCAATGGTCCAGATTCGGATCGACCTCGGAGCACTTGAGGCGTTCCCGACAGACAAACTGCCTGGGTTTTCCGAACAAATCGTCCGACTGTTGCCCGGCCTTGCGGGCCATGGCTGTAGCTATGGCGCCGCCGGCGGCTTCGTCCGCCGCATGCAGGAAGGAACCTGGCTCGGCCACGTCGTCGAGCATGTCGCCCTGGAACTGCAGAGCATGCTCGGTCACCGGGTGACACGAGGAAAGACACGGTCGGTCAAAGGCAGTCCCGGCACTTATAACGTCATGTTCGCCTACAAGGATGAGCTTGTCGGGCTGCTCGCCGGATGCGTCGCGCTCGAACTGGTGGACAGCCTGCTGCCGGCCAATCTGCATGGTGTCGAGGGGCTCGGCGACATTGCGGAAAGGCAGGGGCCATTCGAGTTCGCAGCCAGGCTGCAGCAGCTCAAGCTTCTGGCCGCCGAGCGTGCCTTGGGGCCTACGACTGCTTCCTTGGTGCGCGAGGCCGAGAGGCGAGGCATTCCGGCGGCGCGGATCGACGACAGCAGCCTCGTGCTGTTTGGTCACGGAAAGCATCAGAAGCGCATCCGCGCCAGTTGCAGCGACCTCACTTCCGAGATTGCGACCGAGATCGCCTCGGATAAGGACCTGACCAAATTCCTGCTGCAACAGGCCGGCCTGCCGGTGCCACGCGGGGAGCTGGTGCGATCGGCGCAGGACGCAGTCGCGGCGGCAGCACGGCTGGGCTACCCCGTGGTCACCAAACCACTCGATGGCAATCATGGAAGCGGCGTCAACATCGGTTTGGCAACAGAAGACGAGGTCCGCTGGGGCTTCGAACAGGCGCGAGAATACAGCCGCAGCGTTATCGTCGAGCAGCATTTCGTCGGCTCGGACCACAGGATCCTGGTGATCGGTGGAAAGGTCGTGGCGCTTGCCGAGAGGGTTCCGGCCCATGTGGTCGGCGATGGCCGGAGTTCTGTCGCCGAGCTCGTCGAGGAGACGAACCGCGACCCACGAAGGGGAGAGGGCCATTCCTCGGTATTGACCCGCATCGAGATCGACGAATGCGTCGAGCATTTCCTGTCAAAATCGCAGCTCACCCTGGCGAGCGTTCCAGCGCCGGGTCAAATGGTGCTCTTGCGGCCCACCGCCAATCTCTCCACCGGTGGGACCGCGATCGACCGAACGGAAGAAATCCATCCCGAAAACGCGCTGATCGCCAGGCGGGCGGCACAGATCGTCGGCCTCGACATTGCCGGGATCGACTTCGTCTGTCCCGACATCTCACGGCCGGTGAGCGAAACCGGCGGCGGCATCATAGAGGTGAATGCCGGTCCTGGCTTTCGCATGCATCTCGAACCCTCGTCGGGGCGCGCCCGCAACGTCGCACGGCCCGTGCTCGATCTTCTCTTCAAAGGCGGCAAGGACGGCCGGATTCCGATCTTCGCGATCACGGGAACCAACGGCAAGTCGACCACTGCCCGGATGCTGGCGCACATCCTGCAGGCGAATGGGGCAACCGTCGGGCTCACCTCCACCACCGGCGTCTACTTGAACGGCGAGCGAATCATCACAGGCGATTGCTCAGGCCCGCAGAGCGCCAGGATCGTGCTGCGCGAGCCGGGTGTCGATGTCGCGGTGCTGGAATGTGCACGCGGCGGCATCCTGCGCGAAGGGCTTGCCTTCGATGCATGCGATGTTGGCGCGGTGCTGAACGTCCACGGCGATCATCTCGGGCTGAGGGGCATCGACACGATCGAGGACCTGGCGGAGGTGAAATCTGTCGTGGTCGAGTCCGTCCGCCGCGGCGGATGGAGCATTCTTAATGCCGACGACGTCCACACGTCCGCAATGTCGCGAGATGCCGGCGGCAGGATCTGCTACTTCTCGCTGGCGAGCAGGAGCGAGTGGCCCGATTTCTTGCGCAGCCACCTGGCGGAAGGCGGCCGCGCCGTGACGCGGGAGCCCAGCAGCGACGGCTCATCCACGAGGATGGGGAGTCGATGTTCCTGATGAGCGTCGACGAAATTCCCGCGACCTTCGAGGGTTCGGCCGAATTCAACGTTGCCAACAGCCTGGCAGCCGTCGCCATGGCGCATTGCTACGACGTTCCGGCGGCAACGATCCGGGCGGCGCTGGCCGAGTTTGGCACCTCGTTCGAGCAATCTCCCGGTCGCCTCAACGTCTTCGACGGGCATGGTTTCCGCACGATCGTCGACTATGCGCACAATCCGGAAGGGCTGAAGGCACTCGGAAAGCTCGTTTCCCACATGAGGCGCGGCTATCAGCGCACGATCGGCTTGGTCGCCATACCCGGTGACCGCCGCGATTGTGATATACGCGAGATGGGCGCGATCGCTTCGCGGATATTCGACGTCATCGTCTTCAAGGAGGATGAGCAGGAGCTGCGCGGCCGAGCCCCCGGAGCGATCGCCGGCTTGCTGCGGGAAGGTGCCTTGAACGCCGGCTGCGCCCCAGGCCGCATTCACGCCGTCTGTCCCGAGAAGGAGGCCGTCGACGTGTGTCTCAGGCTTGCACGGGAAAACGACCTTGTCGTGCTGACCGTCGACGACGTTGAAGCCGTGTGGCGGCAGGTAACCGGCTTCGGAGGCGCGACGCCTTCGAGGGGAGGGCCCGATCAGACCCATATTCGCCATCTGAGGGCTGGCTGATGTGGTCGCTGATCCTGCACGGCGGCGCCAAGGAGATCGATCCGCAAGAGGAGGAGGCGCATCGCAACGGATGCATCGAGGCGCTCGAGGCAGGTCGGGCCGTCCTGGCCGGCGGCGGAACGGCGGTCGATGCCGTGGAAGCTGCCGGTCGCGTCCTCGAGGCCGACCCGACATTCAATGCGGGATATGGAAGTGCCCTCAATTCGGACGGCGAGGTCGAGATGTGCGCTGGCCTGATGGAGGGCAGGGACTTCAATGTAGGTGCCGTCGCAGTGATCAAGGGCGTGCGCCATCCAATCAGTGTCGCCAAGGCCATGCTGCATGAGGAGCCGATCCTGCTGGCGTCGGAGGGGGCCCGGCGTTTCGCCGCCGACAAGCAGCTGGAGCTTTGCGATCCGGCGGATTTGATCACGTCGCAGCAGCGCGACGCCTCCAGCAAGTCTGAGGCGAAGGATACGATCGGTGTGGTTGCCCTGGATCAGTACGGGGACATCGCCGTCGGCACTTCGACCGGCGGACTGGACGGCAGTGCTCCCGGTCGTGTGGGGGATTCTCCGCAACCCGGCTGCGGCTATTATGCCGACAACCGGTTGGGAGCCGTCGCCTTCTCGGGAGACGGTGAGCATATCGCGCGAAAGGCTCTCGCGGCCCGTGTCATGCAGGCACTCTCGGCGCGGCAGGCATTGTCTTCGGGACAGGCTGAAGGCGGCCTGGAGCAGGTGCTGAATCCCGCGCTCAAGGAAGTCGAGGCGATCGGCGGCGAAGCCGGAGCCATCGTGCTTACCGCGACCGGCGTGTCTGGATGGGCGCATAACAGCAGGGAGTTCGCAGTCGCTTTCATGACCAGCGAGGACAACCACCCGCACGTTTTCCTGCGCAAGAAAGACGTGGGCAAATGACCGACAAGAAGAAAAAACGATCCTCGAACGGTAAAGCCGGAACGCTCGTCATCATCGGCGGCCACGAGGACCATGATGGCGATCGTGTCATCTTGAAGGAGGTAGCGAGCCTGGTTCCGAACGGCCGCCTGGTGCTTGCCACCATCGCGTCTCATGAGCCGGATGGCTATCTCGAGAAGTATCAGAGGTCCTTCGGTGAGCTGGGCATCAAGGATGTCATCGAGCTCTACGTCAACGACCGCCTCGAGGCAGCTCATGAAAAGAAAATAAGTGCGCTCGCAGACGTGAGTGCGGTGTTCTTCTCCGGCGGCGACCAGCTCCGGATCACCAGCCAGATCGGCGACACGCCCATCGACGAGCGGGTGCACGAAATCTATGAAGCCGGAGGCGTCATTGCCGGCACCTCCGCGGGCGCGTCGGTCATGAGCGACACAATGATGGTGAAGGGGCCGAACGCAGCGTCCTTTCGGATCGGCCACATTCGCATGGCGCCGGGACTGGGCCTGCTGCCGAACGTCATTATCGACCAGCACTTTGCGGAACGGGGCCGCATTGGGCGGCTCATCGGGGCGGTGTCGCAGAACCCGCGCGTCCTCGGCATCGGCATCGATGAAGACACGGCGATCGTGGTGAAGGGCGAGATGTTCAAGGTCATCGGCAGCGGCGCTGTCTATCTGGTCGATGCAGCCGGCGTGACGCATTCCAACATCGCGGAAGGTGAGCCTGATGCCGCCCTTTCCATCCATGATCTGAGGGTTCACGTGCTGAGCTCAGGCGATGCGTTCGATCTCGCGCTGCGACGACCGGTGGGGATTTCTTAAGACTTCGCCGCACTCAAGCTGATGGTGCGGCGCGGTCCGCGTACCGCGAAAACCGCATATATGAAGCAGTTCTCCTATTTGAAGTCGCCCAACCAGGATTGTCGCGTTGTGGCAGGCCCGGCAGGATTACAGACGGCCTCTCGTCGGCTCGAATCCCGCAAAGCTGACACCTTCGCTCGCCCGGCGTTCTGCCGGGCTAACCCCGCCGGCGACTGGCCCGAATGGCAGCAAAGGTTACCGGACGAAACCCCCATGCGTCGACGCCGACATCATGCTGGCGCGTCATCGGCTTCAGACGACCGTGCGAATGACCGTGCAGGTTTACCGATCTCTTGCCGATCTGGTTCCAGGTGCGAAAAGGATAGTGACACAGAACCAGCAAGCGGCCCTCGACAAGAAGCTCCATGTAGTGGTGCACGCTCGCCCAGGCCGGGTCGCCAACGGTGGCAGCGCTGTCATTGTTGCCAATTATCAGGTGCTTGGACCCGTTAAGAGACGACAGCAGTGAAGACACGGTCTCGGCTGGACCCTTGGCGAAATCGCCGAGGTGCCAGACCTCGTCGTTCGGGCCAACGGTTTCGTTCCAAAACGCAACCAGCGCCTGGTCATGCTCTACCAACGAGGCGAAGGGACGCCGGTCGAGGCGCAGAATGCGCGGATCGTTGAAATGCGTATCGGAAGTGAAGAAGATCATGCGCCGCGGCCGGCTGCGACGCGCGAATGGCGGTCGCCTCTAACTGCCGGAGCGCTCTTCGGCTTCATCATCGATCCCGATCGGGGCTTCCCTGAGCATCTTGAGTGCCTCTTCCTTCGTAAGGCCGCACTTGCGCGCGAAGTAGAGCGCCTCGATCGCCTTTTCGCGATCCGCCGTGGATTTTGCGTGCTGTTTGGGCTTTTTGCCCATCGTTCTCTGCCACCTTCCGAGGCCACCAAACCATCACAGTGCCGCGTTGTTCCCGTGCATCGGCTGACCTGCCGGACTGCGCGAATGCCGATGTCGCCGGCATCCCGCGAGCCCCGGACAGCGCGTATATCAGCCGGCTCGCGACAACGGCGGAGCGACTCCAACCCCGACAGCGTGAATTCAAACGAAAGCCCGCGCCGTGGGAGGGGCCGGCGCGGGCGATCGGGCTACCGATCTTGCAGCGCGGGGGTCGACCGCTGCATGGCTCGAACTGTGCAAGCGGGCATTTGTTCCGGGCCGCATGCAAAGCATCGGCGTTTCATTGCATCCTGGGGGACACAACCAGCATTTCGCTTCAGTCCGCCGCCGATGTGGGAGGATGAATACCGCCTTGCGCTAATTCGTCCGCCCTAGACACGAAACCAACCGCGCATTGAGCGCGTAGCTTCGGCGATTTAAAACACCTGCACTGGAATATTTCCGGGCGCATGGAACATCTCCGGTCGCTGATGTTTAGGCCGGAATGACGATGATCTCTGTTCTTACAATGATTTACTCTCTCGCCATCTTTATCGGCGCGAAGCGGCGCAACCTTTTGGTGAATGCGAAACTCGATAGAGTTTTGCGCAATATGGCTGGCGCAGAACTGAATCAACGTGGCCAGTAAACCGCAACAGCGCCGGTTCCAGTTCACAGCCAGTGTCCTCGCGGCCGCTACCTCGGTTCGGGTGGCAAGCGGCTCGGCAGGACTGCAAGGGCCGCCCCCTCTGGGCTGGCTGGTGCGTGGTCGATCCGATTTCGTCGATGAGGGCGGAGCACGCTGGCTCGAATTGGGGAGCCGCGTCCACGATCCCCGCACCGGGGCACGCACCTTAGGTCCGGCCCACGCGAGTGGCTTCGGAGGACCAATCCATGAACGATGATGATCCTATAGATTCGCTCGCCAATGCAATTCGTCATCGCAGCGCAATTTTGTTTGTGGGGGCGGGGGTATCGATCAGCGTCGGACTTCCGTCTTGGGAGAAACTCATCGAGCGAATGGCAAAGGAGCTCGGCGTCGACGATGAATTTTCCACGCGACGCGATCGTTTTCAGACCTTGGCCGAATACTATCGGATCAAGCATGGCAGCATCGGACCACTTCGCAGTTGGATGGACAGAAACTGGTCTGTCGCCAAGGAACGGATTGAGAAATCGGAATTGCACCGTCTCATCGTGACGCTCGATTTTCCCGTCATCTACACGACGAACTATGACCGGAACCTGGAACTCGCTTTTGAAATCCACGGTCGAGAGTACGTGAAAGTGGCCAACGCACGGCACGTTGCGCAGGCCCGTCGAGGCGTAACGCACATCGTGAAATTTCACGGCGACTTTGACGAGGACTCTTCCCTTGTCCTCACCGAAACCGACTATCTTGACCGCCTGTCCTTCAATTCTCCCCTTGATGTCCGCTTTCGCTCCGATGCTCTCGGCAGCACGATCCTGTTCATTGGCTATAGCCTCTCCGATCCAAACATCCGGCTGCTGTTGCACCGGCTTTGGCAAACCTGGCACCGGTCTGGATATGAGAAAGATCGTCCCCCTTCGTTCATCTTCATGCCCAGCCGCAACCCTGTGGAGGAGGCCGTGCTTGGGCGCTGGGGTATTTCGGTGCTCGTTGGCGCAGGTGATGATCCTGAAGCCGGTCTGACGGATTTCCTCAGGCGTTTGGTGGAAGCGGTGACCTGAGGCGCTCCTTAGTGGACTGCAGTTGGTTTTCTCAGGTGCGCGGTGACCGACGCACCAGGCGGTGGCCGACAGGCGCCAGATCGGCGACTGTTGGAGCCACGACTTCCACAGGTAGTGTGCTGAGAGTTCTGCAAATTCGCTGAGAGGGGGCGGTCATGGCAGGCTGGTGATTGTTCACGTCACCTGATTCCCGCGAAGGAACGCC
>NZ_JAMYOJ010000030.1:0-66582 GCF_040319795.1 Mesorhizobium sp. M0862 | reverse complement strand
CAACTCCGCTGTATCATGCTCACGGTTGATGAGGACCTCCTCGCTTGGTAGCTGGTTGCTCCTGTCCTGTGCAGCGATCCGCTCGTCCGGCGCGCGCTGGTCGCCGTCGCTCCAGCTCAGGGGACGAAAGGACCCTGCGGGATCCGAGGCTTGGTGATGGGGCCCAGTAGGCACGAAAAACGATGCCAGAACAGCGTCGTCTTCATTAGCTTTCCCAGGGAGCTCGCGCCCGAGTTCGGACTTCCGGAGATGAGCTAGTGCACTGATCCCTCCGGAGTTGTTATAGCGCTTGGCATCTTCATCCAGCGACCCCTCGTGAAGCCGAGCCGCAATCCCCGGCTTGTGGTTTTCAACCAGGTATTCACTGAAACCTCTAGGAGCAGATCCATAGGTCTGAATGGTACCGGGATTCGGCCCGGTCGGCGCTGCCTTGTACTCTTTGATGGGAGCCGCTGTATAATCTCTGATGAGCGCGGCGTCGGCAGGGTCGGGATTATTCAGGACAGCGGCGCGGTCCAGCACTGGCGCTCCGCCCGCCCACGTCTTGAGATGACCCACTGCTCTAGCCACGTCCGAGGAGCCACTCTTGCTCTCGTACTCCTTGAGATCCGGATCCAGCGACTCCTCGTGAAGCCGAGCAGCAAATCCCGGCCTGTTATTATCAAAGAGCCAACGACCAAAGCCGAGAAGAGAATTTACATGGCGCTTGACCGTGCTCTCCAATGCTGACCTCAGCCCTTCGACAACGGTCGCATCGTTGGAATAAAGAGGACGCTTGTCGGCACCGGAGACCCCTATTGGAGGATCTGGCTGCAGCGCCGCCGGCACAGAACGAGCATGGTCACGCAACTCGGACGGTGCGGGGGGATTCAGATCAACCACTGACGAATCCGGCGCATGATGATGGCGCGCCGTTGAGTGACCCGGCTGCAGCACCGAGGCACCCAGCATCGACCCACTGCCTCCGGCGTACGGCGCCGCGGCGTGTTCTTGTCCGCTGCCATGCATCATGAGTTGCGCCTCCCATGACGATCGTAGAAGGTCCGCGTGCGGAATCGAGTCGAAATATCCCGACAAGTCAGCATCGACCATCTGCTTTTGCAACCGAGCCAGCGTTTCGGCCACCGCGGCCTCGCCAACCGCGGAGGGCGTCTCCTCTGCCCTGGCGAACGCTGGCCCGGCAGGCGCCGCCGGCACATAACGAGCATGGTCACGCAACTCGAACGGTGCGGGGGGATTCAGATCAACCACTGACGAATCCGGCGCATCATGATGGCGCGCCGTTGAGTGACCCGGCTGCAGCACCGAGGCACCCAGCATCGACCCACTGCCTCCGACGTAGGGCGCCGCGGCGTGTTCTTGTCCGCTCCCTTGCGTCATGAGTTGCGCCTCCCATGGCAGTGCACCCACTTGATGGGTGGGGGCCTGCATCAGCACGCGAGCGCCTGAATTGCCGATCTCGCTCAGCTGCGGCTCAGTGGCAACGTCCTGCAGACGACTGTTCAGGGTCCTTTGCCTCTTCGCTGGTCTCAACTCCGCTGTATCATGCTCACGGTTGATGAGGACCTCCTCGCTTGGTAGCTGGTTGCTCCTGTCCTGTGCAGCGATCCGCTCGTCCGGCGCGCCCTGGTCGCCGTCGCTCCAGCTCAGGGGACGAAAGGACCCTGCGGGATCCGAGGCTTGGTGATGGGGCCCAGTAGGCACGAAAGACGATGCCAGAACAGCGTCGTCTTCATTAGCTTTCCCAGGGGGGAGATACTCTGGCCAACTGTATTCCTCCTGCGGCCCGCTGTGCTGCGCAGCGGCGTCCCCAATGGCACGAGCCTCCATGTCGACTGCGTCTTCCGGACGAGCAGCAAGGGCAATTTCGCGCCCGAGTGCGGCGTACGGCGGGAACTTCCGGAGATGAGCTAGTGCACTGATCCACCGGTTACCACTGGAGTCCAAATAGCGCCTGGCATCTTCATCCAGCGACCCCTCGTAAAGCCGAGCCGCAATCCCCGGCCTGTTGTTTTCATGCAGGTATTGACTGAAACGTCTAAGAGTAGCCGCATAGTCCTGAATGGTTTTGGGATTCGGCCCGGTCGCAGGCGCTGCCTCGTACTTTTTGACCAGAGCCGCTTTGTAATCTCTGATGAGCTCGGCGTCGACAGGGTCGGGATTCAGGGCAGCGCGGCCCACCATTGGCGCTCCGCGCGCCGACTCTTTGAGACGACCCAGTGCTCTAGCCACGTTCGAGGAGCCACTCTCGCGCTGGTACTCCTTGAGATCCTGATCCAGCAACGGATCGTCAAGCCGAGCAGCAAATCCCGGCTTGTTATTATCAAAGAGCCAACGACCAAAGCCGAGAAGAGAATTTACATGGTCCGTGACCGTGCGCTCCCCGACCTTACCGGCATAGAGTGCTGACCTCAGCCCTTCGACAACGGTCGCATCGTTGGAATAAAGAGGACGCTTGTCGCGACCGGAGACCACTACTGGAGGATCTGGCTGCACCGCCGCCGGCAGAGAACGAGCATGGTCACGCAACTCGACCCGTGCGGGGGGATTCAGATCAACCACTGACGAATCCGGCGCATGATGATGGCGCGCCGTTGAGTGACCCGGCTGCAGCACCGAGGCACCCAGCATCGACCCACTGCCTCCGGCGTACGGCGCCGCGGCGTGTTCTTGTCCGCTCCCTTGCATCATGGGCTGCGCTTCCCATGGGGCCGCGCCTTCGATGAGGTTCAGGTCTCCCTGAGACGGATGAGGATGGAACGGGTCTGGCAGAGCCGGAACGCCGGGGGCGGGAATTTGGGCAGCGGCTTGGCGCGCCTCGCCCGAGCGCTGCTCAAAGCCCTCTTGCCCGGCCTGTGCCGCTTGCTCTTGAGATGCCGGGGGCTGCACCTGCCGCCAACCTGTTACATTGGATAGGTCAAATTTGTGCCGGTTCACGCTAGCCTCACGTCCACAGATCAGCTGAGCAACCTACTCGGGCATACTTACGAGAAGCTGACGAGGTCCGCGGTCCCGGAGCGGGTAGGCCTAATTTTCTGCGCGCCGATTGCGCTGGCGCGACGTAGCCCGGCCTTTTGCCAGCTCGGCAGCTACGGCTCGCAAAGAGCGTCGTAAGGCTTGCGGAGCCGCCCCTCAGCTCCCGTCGAGGAGCAATCCTCAATTCACATATTTGGAGATGGCTCGCTGGTTTACCGGTCTGCGAGCCCTGCAAGCCCATGCTTCAGATGCCGCCCTGCAGAGGTATTTCATTTCGAGGTAGTCCTCGAGGCAATGGCGGGAACCCTCCCGCCCGATGCCGGACTGCTTCACTCGGCCGAAAGGCGCGGCTTCCGACGACATGCGTCCCGTGTTCATACCACCATGCCATATTCCAAGGCCTCGGCCACACGCCAAACACGCTTCCGTTTGAGGCACAAATGTGGGCGGCAAGGCCGTAGATCGTGTCGTTGGCCTCATGCACGACCTATCCGCATCGTCGAAGCAATCACAGGCGCCAACCGCCCGAATGTCTCTTTCTTGCGCGATGGTCATCTCGCTGGAGACAGGACCGATAGTTCGACGTGCCATTCGCGCGATGCGTTTGCCCCCGCATCGAATTCTGCGGCCTTTCGCGACGGCATCTGCGATATGGGATTCGATTTTGGCCAGAGCCTGCCTGTCGATCAGCACCGATCGCCACTCCGGAGCAAAGCCCTCGCCAACGATAAGTGGCGGACTTTCTCCACGAATTCTCGACAAACACCTTCGTGAACGCCTGACTGGACGGGGGTAGGCGTGCAGAACAGGTCGCATAACCACGCCATCGTTCGGCGACTGCAGCCGCGAAGCGTCTCGAACACACATCGGCTCGATGCGGTTGCGTCCAGAATGCATCGGCGAGCGGCGGGAGTCTTCGCTATATTCGCCCCCGACATCCCGAAGTCCTCCAGCTTGCCTGCCAAAAAGGGGTGTTGCATGAATAAACCCGCTTTCGTCGCCGTCAGCCGCGTGCCCAGGAAGGACGACAGCCTCCATAGCAAGAATGCGAGATGATCATCGTATTCAGCGGCAGCGTGCCGGCGAAATTGGGTTTTCGGCAGGCCAAATAGCGCGATGCAGAAGGATGGTGAGGATTTCGCGTCCGCTGACGCGTAGGTTCGTCGACGCTTATCCAGTATCGAGATAACAACGCCGCTGCGCAGGAACGAATTCTGAGAGCGCACCCTGCGAGAGGTTGCGCTTGCTGACGCGGCTGTGGAAGAAGCAGGGGCTCGCGCCGAAGCGCATGATCACCGACTAGCTTCGCTCGTATGGAGCGGCAAAGCGACAGATGATGCCGGACGTCGAGCACCGGTCGCACAAGGGGTTGAACAACAGAGCGGAGAATTCCCATGTGCCGCCGCGAAAACGGGAGCGGATGATGCAGGGGTCCGATCGCCGGGAGGCCTGCAACGCTTCGTCTCGACCTTGTCAGCCCTCCGCAACCTCTTCGTCCCGCCCCGCCCCAAACGTTCTGCTCTCGCCATACATGTTCATGCTTGCAAGCCATCGCCGAATCGAAGGCCGTGACTGGAACGCCCGCATGAATTCAGCAGCAGCAGCCCTCGGCCGGCCAATTTCAGACAACGTGACAAGCCCGACCAACAAGCCTATGTCGTCAAATCGCCAAACCGACGCGGCGAACTCGTGCTGGTCGGCAAGGCGATAGTGGCTGGAGCATCAACTCGGCCGACGAGAGTGGCCACACCATCCTAGACAGGATCGGCCGATATGCCCGGCATCGCCGCTCTGCAAAAAGCACAGCGGGCATCCAGACGTTGCCGGGTTGACTATGGGTGTCCGAACCGCGAAAAGAGGCCGCTCTTTATGAGTGGCGTGCGCTGGCAGTCTAACCCCAAGCCCCCCGCCCGGGCTGCCGGCGCGCTTCTAGGAACATCGAGGTAGATGACGAGACTCCGAACTACATTTCCAAACCTATCGGTGGATTCACATTTCAAGCCCAATCGTTTCCTACAGCCAGGCGCGAACGTTCGACTGGAACATTCAGAATTCACATCAAGGTGCACCGCTGTTGCGTCCCGAACAGGTTCGGCTGCTCGATGACGAGTACGAGATTGTTCTCATCAAGGTCTGCCACCATTAAAATTGAGGAAGGTGCGATATTTTTCGGATCGCATTCTGAAACGCATCTTTGAAAGCCAGACAGGCGCCCTCCCGGAGCCGGCGCCCTTGACGGGAGCAGAGGAGGCGCTCTCCGCAGAATCTCAACTCGGTGACCCGCTGTGTGAATTGGCGCAGGACTTTGACGATACAGTTTGATGTGAGGCTAGTATGAACCCGCGAAATAGTAATCCATCCCGTGTAACAGCTTTGTCGCAGGTGCAGGACGCCGGCTTGGAAGACGGGCAAGCGGTCCAGGCCCGGCGAGTGGGCTTTGAGCAGCACGTGTCCGAGGCGCTCCGGCCGCTGTTCGATGGTCGAGCTGACGAGCCGCCTACCGGTCCAGAGGAGCTTCTGCGACTGGAACAGGGGTTTCGCGAGGTGCTTCAGCGAGGGCAGGATCATCAAGCCGCCTCATCTTTTTTCAGCAACCCAGGGATGCCCGATGGACGGGATGACCCCAAGGGAAGCGTGTCGGACGCTTTCGCAGCAGCCGGCTCTAGGCACGCCGAGGCCGCCGCCCCGCCAGTGTTAGCTGCCAGCCAACAGCAGATCCGGCCCTCGCCAGTTGCGTTTGACCGGCCGGTATCATCCTCGGCTGCTGCAGGCGTGCGCTTGTATGCCCCTTCGATGATCTCTCGGAAGACCAGTTCCGAAAACTGCGATCAGTTGCCCGCCTTGTGCTGGCGCCTCGCCGTCGAGGTCGAAACGCCCGCGATTCAATGGAAGGTCAGCGGGCCATGGGGGCAGAGTGCAACGGTGTCTACACCGCCTATTTGAGGGGGAGAGGTACACTTGGCTTTCCTGTTCCAGCAGCATCCGGCCGCACACCGACGCGATGGGGAGCTAGAATTCAAATCGGACCTTCGCAAGGCACGCACCGCGGCTCAAACGCCGTTCGTTTGGGAAAAATGGCTCAGTACCGACAAAGCTTCTGTGATGGCCCTAGTGGCCTCGGTTGCGCTCTTGGTCGCGATACAGTGGCAAGACCCCCAGATCAACGAGGCGGTCCTAAGCGAACTGCGGACGATTCAGATCAACTACGCATTGCTCCAGCGAGACGTCGCCCGCGCCGACATGGTATTGGACTTCCGTTCCGTTGCTTCTACCGGGCAAGCATTAAAAAGGAACCTTCAAAACTACCAACGCCTTGTTGAGATTTCGCCCAATGAGAGCTCCGGGGTGCACTCCAGGTTGGTTGCACAGCTCAAAAAGTCCCTCGAAAACACAGAAGCTGCCATCTCGGCCTCGGCCGCGCAAAATGAGCTTCTGCAAAGCTCTCTCGTACGCTTTGCTCGCTCGGCTAATCGCCTTCGGGGGGGAGTGTCGAACAGGCCTGAATTTTCCAATCTGATCCTTCAATTTTCGGCCAGACCGGGATTCAGCCTCGCATTACAAATCGATCAGTCTCTCCGCCGACTTCCTCCTAGCCAGGACCAAGTCACGGAGGATGTTGCCCGCGAGGGCCGCGCTATCCTGTCCTCAATGTTGAGGTTGGACCGCGCTGTCAATCGGATCCCATCCTTCGACACGTTCGCCAAGGCTGCCGAATTGGAGCGAGAACATCTGAAAGCCTACAGCTTCGCCAGCGCGCAAGCGCAGCGTACACGACTTTTCTTTGGCTTGGTGTCCATATGCCTCTGCTTGTTTGCGACCATTCGAGCCTCCACGCAGCATGTGCGGACGAACCGGTTGGAAAGGCGGTTAGAGCTTGAAGCGGCGATGAGTGAGATCGAAGCTTGTTTCATCGACAGTCAAGCAACGAAGGCTTCGCGGCGCTTCTCCACCGAAGCAGCGCTTAGACTCATTCAATGCGTTTTCGATGCGGATCAATGCGCGCTTGCTCTGGTGGATCCGAGTATCAGCAGGAATACCGAGTACTTTGTCGCGAACAAGCGCATGCGCGTCTGGAACGCCGCGCTAATCCATGAAGTCGTCTCACTTGTACACCCGGAACAGCCAGTGTTTCGCGTCGTTCCGGCGTCGGAAGTGGTTCGGACTGCCGTAGGCACTACCGGTGTTTGTCAAATTGTTGGTTGCAGGGCCTCCGATCAGCAGGCTGCGGTTTGTATCCTTGTTTTTGAAGGAGATCGCTCACCACCCTCCACAGACGACCTCCTGGTTCTGGCGAGCGCTACTGTGCGTTTAGGCAACCATCTTGAAATGCAACGTGTACACACGGAACGTAACCTTTTTGAGAGTCGATGGGAGCATGCGGAAAGGCTGACGGCTGTCGGCACAATCGCAAGCGGCGTTACACATGAATTCAATAATGTTCTAGGAGCAATAGTCGGCTACGCAGAGATGGCTAAAGGTCTTGTGCGCCGCCCCTCGAGAATTCGGGGCCACATCGGCCAAATTATCTTGGCCAGCAACCGAGCCAAGCTGATTATTGATCAAATTTTGTCACTAAGCCGAACTCGGAAGCGCGTGACGATGCCTTTCGACGTCTCGGAGAGTGTAATGGATCTAGCGCCATTGCTGCGGGTTACAGTTCGTGCGGATGTTCAGTTGAACTTCAAGATCAACGAGTGGCAAACGGTGATCGAGGGCAGCCCGACCGAGTTACAGCAAATCCTTATGAATCTATGCAAGAACGCGTCGGAGGCTCTCTTGAATGAGGGCCGTGTCCAGATTAGCGTTTCTCGCGCTCACGTCTGTCAAACGAAGCCCGTGGCTAAGGGCACCTTGAAACCGGGAGATTACGTTCTCCTCTCCATCAGCGACGATGGCCAAGGAATCGCAAGTTCGGTGCTTCCGCACATCTTTGAGCCCTTTTTTACCACGCGCTCTCGCGTCGGCGGGACCGGACTGGGTCTTGCTGCAGTGGACCGCCATGTGAGCGCGCTCGCAGGATGCCTTGACGTCACCTCGGCTGTTGGCCGAGGTACACGCTTCGATCTCTACTTACCGGCCTGCGCTGAGGAGCAGGTCAGAGCTGATAGCGCTTCCGGTCCATACGATGGATCACTTGGCAATGGAGAAATCATTGCAGTCGTGGAGCCCGATCCAGCAGCGTTGGAGATCTACAACGATAAGATCGCCGCGCTTGGTTATAAGCCTGTCGGCTTCGCGACCTTCGAAAGTCTTTGCGACTGGATCGAGAGCGGGAAGGCAGCCGACCTCCTCATTTTCGATCAAGCGACTTTCCTCGGGCCAGGACAGCCCGAAGCCGTACGTACCACCCTGATGACGGTGCCCATCATCGTCGTTGGTGGAAGCGACCCCATGCCGATCACATCTGGTAATCAGACCTTCGTCCTTTGGCTAGCCAAACCGGTCTCGTCCAGGACGATGGAGCATGCAATTCGTAGGATGATAATGGCATGATGCCGCCGACGCGCTCAGGCTACCGAGCTACCGAGGCAATCGGAGGCGGAGCCGGCTGGGATCCAGCAAATACAAGAGCGTCGGACGATCTCTGCGCACCCGGCTCATGGCGAGTTCCCCTCGAACACTGTCGTCGGCTTCCGCCCAAGGAAGGGCTCCCCGACCACGGCAAACCTGCCGCCGTGATCGTGACCGTCAAGGACAAGTCGCCGCGCGATGGGGTCTGCGGGCCTCCATCCTTGACAAGTCACTGCGCGCTGGCGGCGACAGGCGACGGGTAATATAAGGTCGGGACGAGGAGATGGTCGCCAATCGGTCATGCAAGATGGTTGACGAAAAGCAAAGCTTGACAATCATCGCCCCATTCACGCCAGACTTCTCCTGTGCGCTCATCACTCGGCTACGGCTCCTCGCCCGCCCCGACAGGCTATCGCCGCCCGGCCGGGCAAGCGATATCCCAGGTTCCGACGTGTTCCTTTCATGCTTGATGGACCTAGGCCCCGGCAGGGCGGGAGCATGAGGCTGGGTTCTCGGTCGCGGATCTGTGAGGCAAGCACGGGGTAAGCGAAGGCTCGACCCACCATTGGGGAGGCCGGCTTCGGCTGACTTTCGAACTAACTGCCGACAACACACTGGATAGGCTGTTCTCGTCGTTCGGTCCAGTTCACCAACGCCTGTGTCGACATTTTACGGCGCTTCACTACTCAGCGCCGCGCCCGTGAGCGCCAGCGAGTGGTCGTCGGCGGGCTCGATGGCGCTGTCAGGTCGGGGACTCGACCTCTATGATCATCACCGATTTAATTCAAATTTGTCTGTATATATTGACGATTGCACCACCTTCACCTCGTAAACGGCAATGCGGGCGGATGGAGAGGGTTCTATGATATGACAAGCGATTTTTCCGCCGCCCGAGGGCATTTAGATCGAGCGTATGACTACCTTTGTGGGGATGACCCGATGAGTCAAAGGGGCCGCGAAGCCTTGGATCTGCTAATTGAGGCGGTTGCCGTCGAAGAGTTCAAGCAGCCACGCCAAAGCGCGGAGGTGCTAAGGTTTCCGATCGGGCGCCGCTGCTGAGGTAATCTCCACGGCCGCCATGTAGCCTCAGGTGGCAGGGACTCGCCGCCCCGTGAGGGCCGGGAACGAACGCATTGGCAAAAGGAAAGCCCACTTGCCAAACCCGCGCCCGGCCGGCGTGGTAAGAAGGCCGGCGGGTTCCCAAGCGGAGACATTGACGCCGGACTATGACGTTCTTTGCATCGGCAATGCAGCGCCGGCAACACCGCCGCCGGCGTAGGCAGCTTCGGCGGGCGCGCCGCCTTCTTCGGCAGGTGACGAACGACGCGCTCGGCGAGATCTACGCCCACGACATCCACGCCGAGGGCGTCGCCTTCGACACCGAATCGCTAGTGGGACAACCACCGACGGCATGCTCGATGAACTTCGTAACGCCCGATGGCGAGCGCTTATCTCGGCGCCTGCTTCGAACTCGGCCCGACGATGTCGAACCAGACAAGGCTTCGGGCACCAAGGTCACTTATTTCGAGGGCTATCTGGGGGACCCGCCGCGCGCCAAGCAAGCGATCCGGCAGACCGCGCGGCTGGCGCATGCCGCTGGCGCGAAGTGTCGATGACGCTGTCGTATTCGTTTTGCGTCGACCCCTACCGCGACGAGTTCGTCGAGCTGATCCGCTCCGGCACGGCAGCAGCAGGTCGTCTGGATCGCCGGGACTATCCGGGTGAGTACGTCGGGGTAGTGTGCTGAGAGTTCTGCAAATTCGCTGAGAGGGGGCGGTCATGGCAGGCTGGTGATTGTTCACGTCACCGATTGCCGCGAAGGAACGCCACCATGACCAAGACTGAAGTTAAGACCGCCAGCGCTGCCGTCAAAGCAAGGGCATCGGGTTGGTCGTGTCCGACGATCATGCCGGCCTAGTGGCAGCGATCGGCGAGGTGATCCCCGAAGCCGCCTGGCAACGCTGCTACGTGCACTTCCTCAGGAACGCGCTCGATCATCTGCCGAGGAAGCACGGCGACGACTGCCTGCAGGAATTGCGCTGGCTCTACGACCGGCACGATCTCGCAGGGGCCAGGGCTGATCTTGCCGCATGGCTTGCCAAATGGTCGGCCCGCTATCCGGTCTGACAGGCTGGGCCGAGGATGCCATCGAACAAACCCTGACCTTCTTCAGGCTGCCGAGACAGCACCATAAGCATCTCAAATCCACCAACATGCTGGAGCGGCTCTCCGCCGGCGCACCTATGTCGTGCGCATCTTCCCCAATACCGAAAGCTGCCGCGCCTGGTCAGGGCGTTGGCCGTCGAGACCAATGAAAACTGGATGGAGGCCAACCGATACATCAACATGGACGACCTGCGCGAGCACAAGAAGCTCGCTCTGCGCCAAGCCGCATGACCAGCATCATGGCCGCCCCATTTTGCAGAACTTGTCGCACACAACCGCTTTGCTCTCTCTACAAAGGCATCGGAGTTGCCGAGCCGCAACCGCCTTACATGCCACTGAAAGCGCCAGCCCGATGCTGACTCGCGCCATGTGAATTGAGAAGGGAGATCGAGCCGGCTTCGAGTGAGCCCAGGCTAAGATCTAAGCTCATCCACGTGCATGATCAGCTTACGACGGGCAGTCACGGCGTGGATGTGCCCGCGGTTAGGAGGCGTATCCAAGTAAACCCGCTGGGTAGATTGCAGTTCGGGATCCGAGGCACGCCCGCTGCGCGTAGCGATTTGAGGACAGCATTGTACACGATCCAACGCAATGACCGACCGTCCGGTCTCTCGTGCAATTTAAATTGAAACGTCTGTCTTGCCGCTGCAGGTCGGCCCGTAAATCAAATGGATTAGCATGTGTTTACCGCTTAGAAGCCCTTGTTTTTCGAACTAACTGCCGACAACAAACTGGATAGGCTGTTCTCGTGGTTCGGTCCAGTTCACCAACGCCTATGTCGACATTTTAGGGCGCTTCACTACTAACGGGCACCGCACGGTGGCAGCTCGTTCTCTCCGGCAAAAGATACTCCCTGTGTTAGCTTCCATGTTGTGTGCTTGCCCTCACCTGCGGGATACGGAAGGCCATCCCTAAAAGCATCGAATGCGGCAGCGACAGCGCGAATCCCAAAGCGATGCTCCCGCCGTACGCGGACAAAACCGTTTTCGAAGTCCACTATTCCGTCCTTGGCCAGCATCGCCAAACGCTCATCTGAACCGCGAAGACGGATCAAATCAGATCCGTGGGCGACACAGATTGCCGGCACGTCAGCCTCGAAATCGCACATTAATCGCTCGATGATTGCGGCTCGCAGGCGGTCGTCGTCTGTGAGGCGATGGCCCTTCGATGTCGCCAGTCGGCCAGCTGCGATGTGCCGGATGTAGAAATCCCGTGTAACTTCGTTTTGAACGTACCCCTGGCCAAAGCGGCCGATAGCCGACGCGCCGAAGCCGATCAGGGTTCTGCAGGTATCGGCAGAGTAGCCCAACGAGTTACGTCGCAGGCGACCTGTTTCCTGTGCCAGCGCGAGCTCGTCGTGCGGCAAGGCGAAATGGTCGAGCCCGATCTCTCGGTAGCCGGCGGCAACCAGCGTCACGGCGGCAGCCGTATGCTGTTCAGCGCGGGCAGCGCTGTGGGGAAGAAATTCCGCCTCGATGAGGCGCTGGTTCTTTATTTGGGATGGGATATGCGAGTAGCCGAACAAGGCAAGCCGGTCGGGGCGCATGGCGACCGCCGCCCTCGCCGTCTCGACGCACGACTCCACCGTTTGACGCGGCAGGCCGTAGATGAGGTCGAAGTTGATCCGGTTTACTCCATGCCGGCGCAGCATTTTCACGGCAGCCGACGTCTGGGCCTCGCTCTGGATTCGGTTGATCGCTTTTTGAACAATGGGATCGAAGCTCTGTACGCCCAGGCTCGCGCGGTTCACGCCGGCCGCTCCCAAGCCTTCCGCCATCTCGGGCGTGAGCGTGCGTGGATCGATCTCGATGGCGACCGTAGCTGTTTTCGAGATGGCGAAGCGGCATCGCAGGAACTCCATCAGAGCGAGGAACTCGGCTGGTCCGATGAGAGACGGCGTTCCGCCGCCGAAATGTATGTCGCTCACGGGCAGCGTCTTCGGCACTCGCTCGCAAACCAGACGGATCTCGTCACGCAGCGCCGCCAGATAGTTGAGGATGGGCGCATCATGGCGGGTGATGGTGGTTGGGAAGCCGCAATACCAGCAGGCTGATCGGCAGAACGGAACGTGCAGATAGAGTGACACCGGATCCTCAGCCGGCAGGTTCCTGAGCCATGCCTCATAAGCCTCGGCGCCGACCGCCCCGGAGAACTCCGACACAGCCGGATAGATAGTGTACCAAGGCAGCCGGGCCTCTCGAAATTTCGTGGTCTGCAAAGGCACAATCCCATACTGATAACAACCAACCCTACCCACCGCGCCCGCCTGGGTCCTTGCGCTATGTCAGTCCGTTCCGTTTGGGCTCGAATCTAGATCTTTTTTAGCAATGGGCCACAGGCGCCGCTGCCCATCACTTCGCGCTACGGCACCCTGAACGCCGTTTACGAGGCCCCGGACGCCGATGACTGGGAATCGACCAACTGCGCCAATCTCGTCGGCTCGCCGGATGCGTCGACGCTGCGAGCGTCCGGCCGGCTCCGGGCCCTCAAGCGGCTCTTCGCGCCGACGCCGGGGGGGCAAGGACCTCCTTGACCAGGGCGCCAGCGTCGATTTGGTGTTGCCGGTGGCAAAAGCGTGACGGATCCGCTCTTCAATCGGATCCTGGGGGGACTGGCGCCCCTCAAAACCGGTGGCGCGGAACGAGCCCCGATCTGCATCTTGAAAGGCGCGTTTACCAGCCGATGGAGCGCCTCGACCGATCGCGTGCTCGACCGCTTTGAAGTCGCCTACACGCCCTCCCCGTATAATGCACCTGCAAACCGGCCCGTGCTCGCACAGCTGAGTGACTTCAACAAGCTGAAGCTTGCGCTGGCAGTCTTTCCGCTCGGAGTTTCAGCAATTCCTAGATGACTCACAAGATGCTAGCTCCCGTCCGCCATTCGTGCCCATTCCAAAATACACCCGATTGCCCGCGCAGAACGGCGGAACCTTCTCGAGCACTGGCTCGCCTCAGAATGCCGCTGCCCCAGTAATGATCAACGTTTGGAAGATCATGGCGCGTGGTCGTCTCAGTTTTCATCCCCCTCCTCGGTTTCCTCGGCAAGAATCTCCCTCTCCTGCTCAAGTCTTCGAATAAGGCGATCGAACTCTTTGACCCCAATCGCGCCAGTTGAAACGAGGTGAAAGCTGGCATCTTTCGACAGCATCCCTGCCCACTCGCGCTGATCGCCGTGCGGGCTCGCCACTCGCTCGACCCCCTTGGGTTTGGCATGCGGGTCGCCGGTCAGCACCGGTGGCCACGAAAACCAATCATCCGCGTACGGGACCTTGTACGACTCCTTTGCCCAATATCGGTCATGGTCGAACCGAGGAACCCGATCCATGTCCACGCCCAGATCGTTCAATCGCTCGTAGAATCCCGTGTAATTGAAGTTCTGCGGGTCACTGTGGCCGTCCGGAATCCCGCGATCGACTTCTATATGTGGCACGATCGTGAGAACTCGATCGACCGTACGGCAAGCGCCAATATAACAAGCCGCTAGGCTCGTGTACTGCGCCGAGTTCGGAGAGCCCCCCTCCTCGTAGTCTATTTCAATGTTAATTGCCTTGCCCTTAAGGTCGAACTTAGGCAGCTTTCCGTTCTTTGGCTTCAAGCCGGACTCTGCCTTCGTCGCCCACACGTTCGTCTCTTGGAATGGCCACAAATGGACCACCTCTCCCGTTTTGAGAATTACCGCGTGCGACTTGTTACGCTTTTTCCCAATCCAAGGCTTCACTGTGTCGTAGGTGAGCTTTCCGTCCACGGTCTGGTGGAGGATGAAGTGAGTGCGCCCGGCGCAATTGCCATCCATAAGGTCACAAGCGTCCTCGAGGTCAGCCAATGGATCTGTCGAAATATCGTTAATGCCCATGTCCCACTCCTAGCAAATAAATCCCCGATACTAGCATAACGCCAATTCGGACGCAAAGTAGCCGAGGCCGGCTCGTAGCCGCACGGTCCGTTACAAGGACTCCGCCTTAAAGACCGTCTATGCAACGGATTGGCCGAAAGACGAGGGCACTCGCCAAGGCCGATATCGACCACCGAACGACAAAGCCAAGGCACCCATGGACCAACGGCCAGGTCGAACGCATGAACCGCACGATCAAGGATGCAGCCCTGGCTTCGGCTCAAGATCACAGGCCTTTGTTTGCCGGACCCCTACGTGGCTCTCATGGTTGAGCGCCAAACTAGGTATTTGATCCCAGGCGTCGACTGAAAACCCTCAAGGGCCCTCACGCCCTTTGAATACATCTGCAAAATCTGGACAAAAGAGCCCGAACGATTCAGGCTCGATCCAACCCATCAAACCTTGGGACTAAACAACTAGGCTACAAGGTCAAACTCCGAGAGATCAATCCGGAGGCTGTAGTCCATCCCACCGTCGACGCACGCTTTGAGTTCAGCGACGTCCCGCAGTGCGCCGGGTTCGGACCTTACCGACCTCAGGCTCCACGCAACCACAAGAAGTTCGCCCATTTTTACATCGACCTGACCAACCAGTTCTGCGACGCCAAAACCTGCCACGTCTTCATAACCGGCAAGATCGCCTACCGCGACCAGCATCATTTGGCGACGCCGTTCGCGGAGACGCTGGAGCCGGCCAGCGATTGATCATGTTCGACCGGAATTGCCGGTGTTAGATAGGAGTGGCTTCTTCGATTGCGCTGAATCCTAGGTTTCTCACCCCCTAAAACAGCGCCTTCTCCACCGCCGCCAACCTGCGGCTGTTACTTGGATTTCGTACTTCTGCCGTCCTGGTTCTGAGCCCTCTTGGGCTTGGAGTTCAGCGGTACGTCGCGCCAATAATATTCCGCGTAGCGCGAGAAGGCCCAAATGAAGCTGGCGGTCAGCCAAACCAGGGAGATTAGGACAAGGGACAGAAGCAAATTCTGCCACCACGGAGAAATATCTGCCCATTGCCCTGGATCATACCTGTTCAGATCGGTGGAGGAGGAGGGAAGCGCGTTTTCGACATTAATCCCGATCCAGAAGACGATGTTCGAAACAATAAAGAGCGATGTGGCCAGGTAGAGCGTGATCTCAATCCGGTTCGATATTCGATCCGCGACGGTGACATTGAGCTGATAGAAAAACTTGGAAAAGAAAGTCACGAGAAAAAGCGTTGTCGCGGCAATGACCAGCGCCGGCACCAGACGCTTTATCCATGGATCGACCGCATCGATCGGGATGACGTTGAGATTGAATATCCAGTCCACGATCAGAGCGGTTCCACCGACTCCGATAGTGAAGACGAGAACCCGCGCGATCTTATCACCTTGCCGATAGAACCTTTGCAACTTTTGCCGCGCCGCATCGACATAACGGTTAGTGTCAAATCCATACTCGTCGAGGAAGGCTATGAGCGCCAGAATGATGCCGAAGAATGCATCGCCGAAGGATTTGCCGTAGACGCCGAAAAGCGCGTAAGTGATAGACACGGCTGCGACAGCCAGTTTCAGATTGAAATGTCTTGACCTGGGCGTAGCCGGTTTGTTCAGCAAATCGTTCACGGTTTCCCTCCGCTGTAACATTTCCCCGACAGCCAGAATAAGCCGGTTAGATCGAATTGCAATTGCGCGATGACGGGACGGTGTCGGTAGTAAGTTGCAACCTTTTTGGACCTTTCAACCTGAATGAACCGAATTCACGCCCCTGAAATCGCTCACCTGTTAAATACTCAGAACAAGCTCGTCATTCATTACGACGTTCATTGAGCAGGATTGTTGAGCATTACCCTTTCATGAGCCCTGAACTCACGTGTGCTAGTGTGCCAGGCCTCTTGTCGCTGACCGTTCAGCGACCAGCAGGCGCGGTCTTGTCAATCACAGCTGAAATCGCCTTCTGCCACACGCCGACGAGGTCACGCGCTTTCACTACCAACTTTGCTCAACGGAAATTCTGGATCACGTTTGAGCACATGCCAATCTGAATTTTCCGCAACGATCTCTTTGATAATACTTCCGGGGTCATCCTGAGGTCACTCGCCTAGCCAGCTCAGTTCGCTTCAACGTAGGCAGCGGCTCGATACCGCCCATAGCCGACCTTCACGAACAGCCCTTCCTCGCACATCCGGGAGAGGTAGCACCGTGGGATGCCGACGTCGGTGAGATCGCGAGTCCGTACCTCGCCGCGTTCTTGCGCCAGAGCAACGGCGCGATTCCGGAGCGATGGTGGACGCCCATCTGCGAGGTGTAGCGCTTCCGCGCGGTCCCGATCACGTTTTCGCATTTGATGCGGCAGTGCCGCGTCCCGGAGTAGCGCTATGGCGAATTCGTATTTGTCAGATTCATCGATCCCGGAGAGCCAACTTCCAAAGATTTGGCCAATCGTGAGCATTGGCGGCGGCATAAGCCGCAGCTCTTTGTGCAGCAGATGCGCGAGGTTGGCGGCTTCGGATTTGAGGACATTCCACGCACGGCCGTTTGTTCTGCCCAATTGAGCGCGGATACCGTGCCGCTCATCTACCATGGAAGCAGTCGAACGACGCCGCTCGCTGGCAAAGTGTCCGCCTTGCGCTTGCCCGATCTCATCGATTGCAAACAGGAAAGCTTCACTTCGAAACGCGCGAAACCTCTGTCGCACATACAACATAGACGCCATCGCTGACATTGTTCTAACCGGCGTCAATCACGATCATCGGATTGAACCGTGGTGGACCCTTGGCGAGCAGCGCACCGCCATCATTTAGGGGGACAAAGGAACTTGGAATCGCGCTTGTAACGACCCCGAACTTCGGTCTTCTGCTCGACAATCCGCGAACAGATGATCTTCACGCGATTAAGCGTATCGCCATCACATTCGAAGAATTCCAGCGTGAAGGGGTGGCCTGCGCACTCCATCCTACGGCCGGACCTATCGGGACTTTGAGCGCTGGTCGAGGTGCAAGGCTGCAGCGCGTAGTTGTCGAGCATCAGCTCGCCAACATGACGGCGTCGTGCCGAGCGGTGCCGCCGCATGATGCCTCAACGTCGGGCTCACCACAAACAATGCTGTCCCCATTGAACGAAACTGTCGCGAAGCGAACAGTCGAACTGTAGCCGAACGTTTTCCGTTCGTGCTTGGGTGGATCCGCAAGGCAAAAACAAGGAAGTGCGAACCAAGGTCCGCCCGCACAATTGAGCTTAAGCCGCAGCTGGTCGTCAGGCTGGCACGTCATTTGCGGTCGAATGCAGGACCCTTTGTGATGCCTACCTCTACCAGCTGAGTTGACTGTGATGATTGTACAAAATTTTGCAGACCTCCATTTCGGCGAAAATTATGTTATCGGCAGCTAAAACCAAATATTGGACAACAATCATCGCAGTACATTCTAGGATTTCCTTCAGGGCTTAGCTGATGGCGCAGCAAAACTGCGCACGTTTCAAAGTTGTTCGCAGAATCACTCGCGTCCATCACTTTATTATTAAAGCGGAGATCGACAATGACCATTAGGAGCCTCCTCCTCGGCTCAACTGCGGCACTGATTGCCGCTTCCAACGCTCGCGCCGTCACCACCGCCGCCGAGCCTGACCCGACTGAGTACGTCAAGATCTGCGACGTCTACGGCTCGGGCTACGTCTACATTTCAGGCACCGAGACCTGCCTGCGAATCGGCGGCTCTGTCCGTTACAACGTCGGATTGTTTGACCACTCAAGAACCTCGGATGTGAGGACTGGTGAGCATCAGAGCGCGTGGCAAAACAACACACGCTTCACATTGAAAACCTGGACCGGCCAGGAGACCGAACGCGGGACGTTGAAGACCTACACCGAAACCCGCGTGAACTTCGGCAGCCACCAGACATCGGTTTCGGACAGTTCTCGGTCCTATGCCTTGAACGGAGGCAGCGGCCTGACTATCGCCTGGATTCAGCTTGGTGGCCTGCGAGTTGGTAAGGACCGGTCGGCTTTCGACATGTTTATTGGCTGCGCGGGTGATGTACTGAACCAGACGCCGGCTCCGTACGGCGCTTTCGATACCAAGGTGGTTCAGTACTACTTGGACGCAGGGAACGGCTTTTCGGCCGTGGTTTCGCTGGAACAAGGCTCGGACGTGGTCGGCACAATCGACAGCTACGCTCCCCACATAGTAGGCGGCTTGAAATACGCACATGGCTGGGGAGCGATCACCGGCGTTGCAGCTTATGATAGCAACTACGAATCGGTGGCCGCCAAGGTCCGTGTCGACATCAATGTCACCAACGAACTGTTGATATCCGGAATGTTGGGCTACGGTTCCCATGGCCAGCTCAACTACGGCTCGACGAATTCGGTAGACGCTCATGGTCGCGGTTTCTATAAACCTTGGGGCGGGAACTGGGCTTTCTGGGCTGGCGCCGGTTACGAGCTCACCGAGTCAGCTTCGTTCAACCTTCAGCTCTCGGGTGATCAGCTCAACAACTATGGTGTCGCTGCGAACGTCGCCTATGCGTTCCTTCCAGATTTCACAGTTACGGCTGAACTCGACTATGACCGCTACGGAGGCTCCGCCGTCGGAAAGGTGAAAGCTTCCGAAGTGAACTGGACCAATGCCAACAAGAAGAGCAGTGTCGGCGGTATCCTGCGTTTCGAACGCTCATTCTAATGCGATGAAGCGTTGAGCTCCGAGGTCCAGTTGATGCGCGGACATTCCCCCTACATTCCGTTGATTGTGCATGCACGGCTCGGACGGCCGTCGTACGCGGCGACGTCATAGAGCTCGGGTTTGACGCCGTGCTCCTGAACACGGCGGTCCCGAGGGCGGCCGATCCGGTCGGCATGGCGCGTGCGTTCGGCAAAGCGGTCGATGCCGGTCGTGAAGCTTTCAGCTCGGGAATGCTCGAACGGCGCTACCCACCGACGATTGGCGGGGCCGTCTACTCATGAAGTCGTGGACGTGCCGGCTGGATTGACCGGCTGGTTCCGCTCGGCGTGAGTCTGGTGCAGCTCCGGATAAAGGATATGGACGAGAAAGGACTGCAGACGGAAATCCGCCGCGCGAACGACGCCTGCGCGGTCCATGGTTGCCAAGTGAGTCAACGACATTTGGCGCACGGCAATCGAGGAAGGCTGCGACTTCGTCCATCTTGGTCAAAAGGATTTGGCTGCCGCCGATGCTGGCGATGAAATACGTCGGATTGAAGCTCGGCCTGTCGATCCACGATCACACCGAACTGGAAACGGCGCCAGTGGCGGAACCGGAGTATGTGGCGCTCGCCCCAGTCTATCCAACAGCCTCAAGAAGATGAATGGGCGTCGCGAGGACTCGAGCGGATCAGCGAGTGGAAGCACCAGGTCGCGCCGATCCCATTGGTCTGCATCGGCGGCCTCAACCTGACCGTCTCGAAGGCGTTTTTCGAGGCTGGCGCGGAAAGCGCAGCCGTGGTCACCGACTTTGCGCTGAACGACGCCCCAGAAGCGCGCACGCGAGAATGGATCGAAAGACAGAGCAATGGCGCCGAGGCGAGAACCGCATGTGCTCGTTGCTGTCGGGTCAGACACCAGCGGTGGGGGCTGGAATTGCCCGCGAGATCCAGACGATCGCTTCCAGTGGCGTGCGCACCTGCCTTGCTGTCAGCGCGCTGACGGTGCAAACCCATGAACACGCCTGGAAATCCAAGTTACGCAACCCCGTCCGGTGGCGGATCAGATGCGCGCTACGCTTCAGCCTAACAGAGTGGCCGCCACCAAGATCGGCATGCTCGCAACGGCTGAGATCGATCGTCGCTGCGGTTGCCGCTGTGCTGCGCGAATATCCGCGCACCGACAATCCAGATCCGGTGCTGGCTTCCACGTCAGGCCGAGCGGTTCTTGAAGCAAGCGCCATCCCGCATCATGAAGTAGCATCTGATGCCGCTTTGCCGTGTCGACACCCAATGTCATTGAACTGGCGCTTCTTGCCGGCTCAGTGGTACCGGTGAATGAGGCCGGCGCGCTTCAACAAGGACCACAAGCCACCCCGTCTGCTGGACTCCTCCAAATTCGAAACACGGATGGTTACTATCCAGACAATTGATTTTATCAATCTGCGACAATACCGCATAGCGGCGCCGGCGGAATGATCACCGGTAGCAAGACGAGCTGTTTCGGTGGCCTGTAGGACGCGCACCGCGACCGAGGTACAAGCCAGCCCGTCTGCGGCCATGTTCGGATCGGGCGCATCGGTGCGCCGATGAGATTTCCGGCGGAACGTTCTATTCGTACAGCCGTGACGGCAGTCATCTCACCGGCGCCATCCTGCCGATGGATGGCCGGCAGTCGGTGCAGCATGGGCTGACACTGTTCGGAATGAAGCCGCTCGCGCTTCGGACGGTTGAAATGGAGGACATTAGCGTGGAACCGATCAGTCTCGACGAACTTCTGGCCAGCGTCGGCAAGGAAGTCGGCGTGTCGCCGTGGCGGGTGGTCTCGCAGCAGATGATCGACCAGTTCGCCGAGGCCACCGATGACCACCAGTTCATCCACTGCGATCCGGAGCGCGCCAAGCGCGAAACGCCGTTCGGCGGCACCATCGCACATGGCTTCCTGTCGCTTTCGCTTTTGTCGGCGATGACTTTCGAGACCATGCGGCCGCTCGAAAACTGCAAGATGGGTGTCAACTATGGCTTCGAATCGCTGCGCTTCCTGGCGCCTGTGAAAACCGGATCTCGCATCCGCACCCGTTTCGTACTGGCCGACGTCAAGGTCAGGCCGTCGGGCTGGGTGCAGACGGCGCTGGGCGTGACGATTGAGATCGAGGGCTCGAAAAAGCCGGCGCTGACCGCGCGCTGGTTGACGCTGACGCTGATCAAACGCCAGCCGGAGGCGGCCTGAATTGCTCAACGAGCATCAGCAGAGACGATCTTCACGTGCCGGGGCGATGTAGGCGACTAGTGCGCACCGATCGGCAACGCGGCCACGGGGTCGGCTAGATAGAGTGGCAGGAATGCCTAATCGGGGCTCCGACTCGGAAGGGGCTTCGATGTATCGGAAGCGCTTCGGCTTTCGGCGCTGCATTCCTTCTTCACGAAGGTCCATGGAGAATTCCCGACCACGGGGTCGAAAGATCGGCTTGTGATCGGAGTGGGCAGATCCTCCCCGACTGAATCTGCCAATAGGGTGTTATCGAGTCAACCGGGTCGAACTTGAGGTCGCGGGTGTCGCTGATCGGCTGCTCGTCGAGCTCGAGAGCTGCCAGCTAAAGGAAGAACACGGCTATGAAGAGCTCCGCAGTTGATGTGGATGCCCAGAGCTGGGAGTGCAGACCGACGAGTTCCCAGTGGGCGAACTTGCCATTGGTAGCGCGCCAGACCAGTGGCGAGAAACCCTCGATGAGAAGGCCCCCGAGGCGCACGCGGGATGGACTACAGTGGCGTTTGGCGAGAGGGCCTTCGAAGACGAGATCGAGTGTAAGATGGACAAGCTCGACACGCGTATCGCGCAGTCCCTGCGATCGCGCCTTGTTCGCGGCGCTCGTGCGTGCGAACTGTTGGTAGATCGAGCTGACTAGATGAACCGGGATGGCATTAAAGCGGAACTGGAAGAGACGTCCCTGGCCGAACTAAGTAAGATCAATCCAGCCATCGCTAAAGGTAGGCGAACACGAGACGTTCGGACTCCGTGCCGCTGAAATCCTCAAATTGAAACGGCCGGACCGTTGGAGCTATCATCACCCGCTTGGCTTCCAGAGCTACGGAGCGGGTTGATTATCTGAACGTCCTCGAAGTCCTTTTCATTGTCGGTCACTACGACACACTCGTTGACTTCGGCTACAGCGGCAATGATTGTGTCTAGGGCGCTCCGCAAACGGCCTCTGGCTTTGCCGTTGGCCATCAGCCGCGCCCACACGAGGCCAGCTTTCTCGTCGAACGATAGCACGCGGCCAGCGAACAGCGCTTGCGGGCCTTCGGAGCCTTCGAACCAAGTTTCAAGGCTGCTGCGCTTTTTCCCCTTCGGCTTCTCTAGGATGCCTCGGCGAATTTCGGCGACAGTAAGCGAAGCAATGAAGAGGTCTTCGTCCTTCTGCGCGCCCATCCAGGCCAGCAACGAGCCCGAAGGCTCCGGCTTTATGACGTTGCTGATGATATTCGTATCAAGAAGGTAGCGCGTCACAGGTCGATCTTGCGCCCCTCTTCGCGTGGCCGGCTGAGGTCGAGATTGGAGCCAACCAGAGGGGAGCGACGCAAGGCGGCGAGAATGCTGCCCGCTTTCGGTGGCTCACCCGCCACGGCTTGCTGTATGGTCCGACGAAGCTGTCGGGCATCCGGCCCGCTCTCCGTTAATTTTCGGGCAAGAGTTCGCAGTAGATCGCGGTCTGCGTCGAAGGCCTGGATCTCGAACCGCGCGATGCCGCGCTCAGCCAGGCGAGAGCGATAATTCTCGATGGCTCTCTTCTGTGCAGTGTTGCCCATCGCGTGCCTCCGTTCTCTATCCGGATATATAGCCATGGCTTCTTCGGAGCACAAGGTGCCCCGTCATCGGCCAGCACTGGCTCCTGCGCGACGCGCGTTATTGATAGAATTCCAGCTTGTCGAAGCACTGTGACTTGGCATCATTGTCGCGAAACGGAGTATTTCGCGTCAGGACAGGAACGCGATCATAGCGCGCCGAAACGGCAACAGCCGAAAAGCTTCGTGTGGTCGCCGGCGCGGCCCGCGAATCGGCTGTGTCTGCGTCGCCGAAGCCCGATCGACGCTTCGTCAATCTGGTCCGGCTGCTGGCGCGACAGGCCGCACGGGATTTCGTTCAAGCCGAAACGGATAGCCAGACGCGAGACCGCGTCCCGGAGTAAGGGGCCGCCTCATGAAGGTCGCGCTTGGCGCTCGCTACTCAACTGACAATCACCGAGACGCCTCGATCGAGGATCAGTTGCGGCTCTGCTGCTTGCGTGCTGAAAAGCAAGGCTGGACAGTCGTCGACAGCAATACCCACCGCGCGATCTGCGGCGGGTCGCTGTTGCGTCCCGGCCTTCAGGAGCTGATCAGCGATACGATGCAGGGCAAATTCCTGATCGTGCTCGCAGAGGCGATGGATCGCCTGACCATGACCGCTGCAAACCGGGAGCAGGCTAGGCTGGGCAAACGTTGCAACAGATCCTTCAAGGAAATTCATAGACTCTTAGCAACTCCGGCTCGCTGTGAATGGTAGGCTTATTGCAACGTCTGAGGTCAGTGGTTCCAAACCGTGGCCCCGCTTGTCTTCGACTGGCCGAACTGCTTGCAATTTCGGCTAAAGGCAAGAAGAGCGCCCATTTGTTTGTTCGACACAGGATATCGACGGTCGTCACGGCCACCGAGATTTGTCCGGTCGTTGGACAACCCTTCGAAATCGCAACTTCTGCGGAGAACGCGAAATGAGAAATTCGGTAGGACTTGGTCCTGAGCCATGATGACACTGGTTAATCGCCTACGCATGGCAGCGCATCCTGACCGCCTTCGAATCCTGGGCCTTTGTGCGCATGCGGACCTAACTGTCTGCGAGCTAGCGGAGATTCTGAGCGTGTGTCGAGAGCGGGTTGCGCGACACGTCCGGCTGCTCGCCAGAGCCGACTTTCTTTGCTGCAACGAACAGCCTCCGTGGCGCTCGTACCATCTCAACGCAGGATCCAAGGACGGCGGGCTGGTTCAATTATTGATCGATCTCCTGCCCCATCGCGACGGCTTTCATAAACAGGACCTGCAGCGGCTCGAAGCGGTACGAGACACGCGGCCGAAGGGGACCGCGTGCTTGATCGTGAAATAGGTCAATCCAATTGGAGCGCGAAGCTACCATGGACAACTCCGCCGACGGCCCGATCGCACAGCCCGACACTCACGGGCGGTCTTCCTTGGCCGCGGTTGATTGCCGCGTTCACGAGCTGCTTCTGAGACAGGAGCGGCAGGAGCGGACGACCCTCAAGCTAATCGCCTCAGAGAACTTTGCGTCCTCGGCCGTGCTGGAAGCGAACGGCTCGATTTTCACGAACAAGTACGCCGAGGGGTACCCCGGCGCGCGCTACTACGCTGGAAACGAGATCGTTGATGAGCTTGAGGATCTGGCCATTGGGCGCCTGAAAACGCTATTTGGCAGCGAGCATGCCAACGTCCAGCCTTATTCCGGCTCGCCGGCCAACCAGGCTGTCTATCGTGCGCTTTTGAGTCCCGGTGACAAAGTCATGGGCTTGCCCCTTCCGGAAGGGGGCCATCTGACTCATGGTTGGGCCATCAACTTTTCCGGAACTGACTATCAACGCGTGCCCTATGGACTAGATGAAAAGACACAGCAGATTGACTATGACCGCTTGCGCGAGACAGCCAAGCGGGAACGGCCGCGGCTCATTTGGGTCGGCGGAACCGCTTACCCGCGTGTCTTTGACTACGCGGCAATGGCAGAAATTGCCCTGGAAGCGAACTCCTATCTCGTAGCCGACATTGCGCACATCAGCGGCCTGATTGCCGCGGGAGCGCACCCGAATCCCGTGGGCCATTGCGACGTGGTCAGCAGCACGTCCCACAAGTCGATCCGCGGTCCCCGCGGTGGCTTCATTTTGTCAAGGAACGAAGATCGCTATCAGGCCCTGTATCATACAAAGAGCAAATACAATCTCGCCAGACGAATAGACCGGGCGGTCTTCCCTCACCTGCAAGGCGGACCTCACATGAATGCCATCGCTGCGCTAGCGGTTGCCTTGCACGAAGCCGCGAACCCGTCCTTCCGAGGCTACGGCCAACAGACGGTCAAGAATGCCAAGGCTCTGGCACATGCACTGCTTGAGCGAGGTTATGACCTGGTTACCGGGGGGACGGACAATCACATGCTGATCCTTGATCTTCGCGATCGGCCACTATCGGGCAAGGCCTATGCCGAGCGACTAGCAAAGGCAGGAATCATCACAAACTTTAATATGGTGCCTGGCGACCCGCGGCATCCGGCGGTCACAAGCGGAATTCGCCTGGGGGCGCCAGCAGTGACGTCAATGGGCATGCGCGATGTGGAAATGGTGCAAATTGCTGGCTTCATTGACTCCGTCCTCCAGCGGCCAGACGACGAAGATCTCCATGCCTGCGTGCGAAGAGACGTTGCCGACTTGTGCGCTGCGTTCGAGGTCCCGGGCATCTCCGACAAGTAAGGTGGGCCAAGCAAAATGCCCATACCACATCCAACATCCGAAGCGAGGTATTCATGGCTAGGCAGTTCGTGTTCTCTTCCGAATCGGTTGGCGCGGGGCACCCGGATAAGTTGGCCGACAACATCTCGGATGCCATCCTCGATGCCATCCTCCGCACAGATCCCAAGGCGCGCGTCGCCTGTGAAGCGTTGGTAAAATCAGGGATAGTCGTTCTGGCTGGCGAGATCACCAGCGATGCCCAGGTGGATTACAGCCAAGTTGCGCGCGATACGATTCTCGACATTGGGTACGACGACGAGGCCGTCGGCTTTGACGGCCGGCGTTGCTCCGTCGTTCATGCCCTCACCGAGCAGTCGCCCGACATCAGCCAAGGCGTTGACGAGGGAAGAGGGCAAGACCTCCAGCAGGGAGCGGGAGATCAGGGCCTCATGTTCGGCTACGCATGCCGCGAAACCGATACCCTGATGCCTTTGCCGATCCAGCTCGCTCATCGCTTGACGAAACGGCAGGCGTATGTCCGGAAGGCACAACAGCTTGGCTGGTTGCGTCCTGACATGAAATCCCAAGTCTCAGTGCGCTATGAGGGGTTGCGCCCGGTCGCCCTGGATACCATCGTCGTGTCGACGCAACATGACGAGCAGGTCTCGCAAGAGACTGTCCGCGAGGGCGTCATTGAGGAAATCATAAAGCCTGTCCTGCCTACCCACCTGGAGACGGAAGGCATCAGAATTCTGGTCAACCCGACGGGGCGGTTCGTAGTCGGCGGGCCGCGCGGCGACTGCGGTCTCACTGGACGCAAGATCATCGTCGATTCCTATGGCGGGATGGGTCGTCATGGCGGCGGCGCCTTCTCGGGCAAGGACCCGTCCAAGGTTGACCGCTCGGCTGCCTATGCAGCCCGCTATGTCGCAAAGAACATCGTCGCTAGCGGACTTGCGGACGTGTGCGAGGTGCAGCTTGCTTACGCAATCGGCGTGGCCAGTCCGGTTTCCGTCATGGTCAACACGTTCGGGACAGCCAGGGTTGAGGAAAGCAGGATCGAGCGCCTCATTCTTGAGTTGTTCGATCTCAGACCGAAAGGCATTATCAAGATGCTTGATCTCTTACGCCCTATATATCGCAATACAGCGACCTATGGCCATTTCGGCCGTGAAGAGCCTGATTTCACCTGGGAGAAGACAGACAGGGCAGACGAATTGCGTCGCGAGGCAGGACTCGCCGCCCCGTGAGACCGGCGAACGGATTGACAAGCGGAAAGCCCATTCCCACCGCGGACCCGCGCCTGGCAGGCGTGACGAGAAGCCGGTTCGGGTTTTTTGGCGGAGACATTGATGCCCGATTATGACGTGCTTTGCATCGGCAATGCCATTGTCGACATCATCGCCCAGTGCGACGACGCTTTTCTCGAGACCAACGGCATCATCAAGGGTGCGATGAACCTCATCGACACCAAGCGCGCCGAGCTGCTCTACAGCCGCATGGGGCCGGCGATCGAGGCCTCGGGCGGCAGCGCCGGCAACACGGCGGCGGGCGTCGCCAGCTTCGGCGGCCGTGCTGCCTTCTTCGGCAAGGTGTCGAACGATCCGCTCGGCGAAATCTATGCCCATGACATCCATGCCCAGGGCGTTGCCTTCGACACTAGGCCGCTTGAGGGACAGCCGCCGACGGCGCGCTCGATGATCTTCGTCACTCCCGACGGCGAGCGTTCGATGAACACCTATCTCGGCGCCTGCATCGAACTCGGGCCGGAGGACGTCGAGGCCGAGAAGGCCTCGGGCGCCAAGGTTACTTATTTCGAGGGCTATCTCTGGGACCCGCCGCGCGCCAAGGAGGCGATCCGGCAGACGGCGAAGCTCGCACACGAGGCCGGACGCGAAGTGTCGATGACGTTGTCGGATTCGTTCTGCGTCGACCGTTACCGGGACGAGTTCCTCGAGCTGATGCGCTCGGGCACTGTGGACATCGTCTTTGCCAACAGCCACGAGATCAAGTCGCTCTACCAGACCAAATCCTTCGACGAGGCGCTGGAGGCTATCCGCAAGGACTGCAAGATTGCCGCCGTCACCCGCTCCGAAAAAGGCTCGGTGATCGTGCGCGGTGACGAGACCGTCACCATCCAGGCGACAACGATCCGCGAACTGGTCGACACCACCGGCGCCGGCGACCTCTATGCCGCCGGCTTCCTCTACGGCTACACGACCGAACGCAGCCTGAAGGATTGCGGCGATCTCGGCTCGCTGGCGGCCGGCCTGGTGATCCAGCAGATCGGCCCAAGGCCAAGGCAGAATTTGCGCCGCGAGGCGGAAGGGGCTGGGTTGCTGTAGATGCGCGGGCAACTAACCAGCCGCCCTACTGACGCGATGACCGCAGTGGCGGAACTGTATCAAAGCTCGCTGATAGCGACAGCCATTCGCTTCGGAGAACTGACCCATGCTGCTGCCGTGAAGCTCGCTGGAGGAGCGGTGCAAGGCGTGCTTGCCATGACGGCATTCACCGTCATCCAGATCGTCACCAGCATTTTCCAGAAGCTCAGCTTGGGGAAGGCCAGTAAGGTTCCTGACGTAACGGAGAACTCGCGGCGTCCGTCGGACTTGACTTGCGATCACGTCCCACGATGCCGAATGCGGGCAGCAGACTGAATATTTCACAATGTTAGACAAAGGCGTAAAACGCGACCATATAACGACATAAACATTTCATTATGCGTCATTGACAAAGAGCGGGTTGCTGTGATTGTCTGCGTGTTGTGGTTCTCGCGTACGGTGCTGCCGCAGCGGAGCTAAGAGGGAAGCCGGTGCGATGCCGGCGCTGCCCCCGCAACTGTTAGCGGCGAGCCAACCCCGCGAGCCAGGAGGCCTGCCACGCGAATTACGTCCACGGGCGGGGTGTCTCGGTGGCCGCTGCAACCCGGCGTTGATGCCGGCCTGCTAGCGCCTTCCTTGTCACCGACGCCCCAATCATCGGGGTATGACATGACTGTCTCTCAGCAAATTCCTGTAGCAACGCTCGGCGTGCCGCGCTTCGGTCGTCGGCGAGAACTGAAATTCGCGCTTGAAAGCTACTGGTCCGGAACATCGTCCGCTGGCGACCTTCTTGCGACGTCGAAGGCGCTCCGTGCCGCTAGCTGGGAAGAGCAGCGCGATCGCGGCGTGTCGAAAATCCCGTCGAACGACTTCTCGCTTTACGACCATGTGCTCGACACCGCAGCCATGGTCGGGGCCGTTCCATCCCGTTACGGCTGGAATAGCGGCGAGGTCCCACTTGACATCTACTTCGCAATGGCGCGCGGCAACCAGGGTCAGACGGAGGATTGTGGACACGCTGGTTACCAGGAGGAGGCTCATGGACTTGGTGTAACCGCGATGGAAATGACCAAGTGGTTTGACACCAACTACCACTACATTGTGCCGGAACTCGATGATGATCAGACGTTCGCCCTCTCGTCATCGAAGCCGGTCGATTACTTCCTCGAGGCTAAAGCTCTCGGCATTCACACACGCCCAGTCATCCTTGGACCCATCACCTTCCTCAAGCTGGCGAAATCGCCTGCCGAGGGGTTCGGTCCCATCGCTCTCCTACCGCGGCTGCTGCCGGTTTACGAGCAGCTTCTGGAGAGGCTGAAGCTGTCGGGAGCCGACTGGGTGCAGATCGATGAGCCAGCGCTTGTCCTCGATCTGAACCCGAACGAACGAGCTGCGTTCGAATTCGCCTATGGCCAGCTGTCGAAAGCCGCGCCCGAGCTGAAGATCATGCTGGCTACGTATTTCGGGTCGCTGGGAGACAATCTCGAAACCGCGATTTCTCTGCCCCTGGCCGGCCTGCATATTGATCTCGTGCGCGCTCCCGAGCAGCTGGAAACGGTGGCTCGGCTCGCTCCGAAGGATCTGGTGCTCTCGCTTGGCTTGATCGATGGCCGCAACGTCTGGCGTGCGAACCTGCCCGCCATTCTCGACCGCATCAAACCGATCGTCGCCGGCTGGCCCTTGGACCGCGTCGAGATCGCGCCTTCTTGCTCGATGCTGCATGTGCCGATTGATCTGCGCATGGAGACGGAACTCGACGCGGACATCAGGTCGTGGCTCGCCTTCGCGGCCCAGAAGACCGACGAGCTGGTCTTGCTGGCCCGGGCCCTGTCCCAAGGCAGGGATGCGGTGGCAGGCGCGTTGAAAGCGTCTGCCGAGGCTGCCGCCACGCGCGTGACATCCACGAGGATCCATGACCCGCTTGTTCAGGGGCGGATCGCTAGCATTCAGGACAGCGCGAAGCGACGAGAGAGCGCTTTTGGCGAGCGCTCCAGAGTCCAGGCCGGCTCACTCGGGCTGCCGCCGTTCCCGACGACGACCATCGGGTCCTTCCCGCAGACGCCGCAGGTACGCAAGGCGCGGGCCGCTCATGCGAAGGGCCAGCTGAGCTATGTCGACTATGAGACGTTCCTGAAGAAGGAGATCGAGGCTGCAATTCGCTGGCAGGAAGAGATCGGGCTGGACGTGCTGGTGCATGGTGAGTTCGAGCGAAACGACATGGTACAGCATTTCGGCGAGCAGTTGTCCGGCTTCGCGCTCACCGAGCATGCCTGGGTACAAAGCTATGGGTCGCGCTACGTGCGTCCCCCCATCATTTTCGGCGACGTATCGAGGCGCAATCCGATGACAGTGCGCTGGTGGCAATTCGCCCAGTCGCTTACGGAAAAGCCCGTGAAGGGAATGCTCACAGGCCCAGTCACCATTCTCAACTGGTCTTTTGTTCGCGACGACGTACCCCGCTCCGAAGCCTGCCGCCAGATCGCGCTCGCCATCCGCGACGAAGTGACGGATCTCGAAAGATCCGGCGCAAGGATGGTCCAGATCGATGAGGCCGCGTTTCGCGAAGGATTGCCACTGCGCCAATCTGACTGGAAAGTCTATCTCGACTGGGCTGTCGAATGTTTCCGGATCGCTTCAACGGGTGTAAAGGACGCGACTCAAATTCATACCCACATGTGCTATTCGGAGTTCAACGAGATCATTCACGCGATCGCTGGAATGGATGCGGATGTCATTTCGGTTGAGACGTCGCGCTCGAAGATGGAACTGTTGGACGCCTTCACGAGCTCCAAATATCCGAACGAAATCGGTCCTGGCGTCTATGATATTCACTCACCACGCGTCCCGGAAGTCGGCGAGATTTCGGACTTAGTCATGCTTGCCCGCGAGCGACTGTCCGACGGCCAACTGTGGATAAACCCGGACTGTGGCCTCAAAACACGCAAATGGGAGGAGGTCCGCCCTGCCCTCATTAACATGGTCGCTGCAGCACGCGCGCTCCGGCAGAAAGTGCAGGCGTGAGGCCTCTCTTCCTCAGCGTGTGGGGAGTTGCCGGCTGGCGGATGTCGGTCGGGAATATGCCAAACCGATCACACTCTTGGAAATGAGCCACTCGGCGCAAATGTGCAATTTCCCTACGGCACGTGTCTTAATCCCGCAGAAATATAAATGTGGCACTACGCTAT
Organism: Mesorhizobium sp. M0862; assembly: GCF_040319795.1. Taxonomy (NCBI): domain Bacteria; kingdom Pseudomonadati; phylum Pseudomonadota; class Alphaproteobacteria; order Hyphomicrobiales; family Phyllobacteriaceae; genus Mesorhizobium; species Mesorhizobium sp. M0862. The sequence continues at coordinate 35,414 of NZ_JAMYOJ010000030.1, read as the reverse complement.
AACATCGGTTCCTTGGGGACATACAGGCCCCGCGCCTCGAACAAATCGGACTGGCGTCGTTTCTCAAAGTAGACTGCTTGGCGCGTTCGCTCAGGCAGCGACAATATATGGTGCTGCGTCTGTCCGCCCCCAGTTGATCGCGCAGACTACGGGCGAGGTGGCAGGGTTCGGGTATCGCTAGCGTCCCGCCAATTCGGAGATGGACGTCGCAATTCGTGTCGCCAAGTAAAAATCGCCAATCATTTTCGATTGCAAGTCCGCAGCCAGTTGGCCCTTATTTTCCTGAGATCTGCGTTACAGGCCGGGGCGTTGTCGCCGTTTCTGAGGGTAAGATGGGATAGGCGACGTCAGGTGCCTCTCCGGTCAGCGAGTTGAGGAAGGCAACAAGCAGGTCAACTTCTTCGTCCGCCAGTACTACGCCGAGCTGGGTGGTCCCCATAATGGCGACGGCCTGTTTCAGATCCCAAACCTTGCCCGAATGAAAGTATGGCGCGGTGAGTGCAACGTTGCGCAGCGGCGCCACGCGGAAGACATAGGAATCGTCGGCTGCATTGGTGACCTCAAATCGGCCCTTGTCTTTGTCCGGCAGGACTTCGGCGCTGGGCCGTTCCACGAGGCCGAATGGGTAATAGGCTTGCCCACCAACGTTGATGCCGGCATGGCAGGACGAGCAGCCTTTGTCCATGAAAAGCACCAGGCCCTGTTTCTGTTCGGAAGTCATGGCAACCTCATCACCATTCAGGAAGCTGTCGAACGGGGCAGGTGTGACCAGTGTCGCCTCGAAGGCTTCGATCGCCTTGGCGAAGTTGTCGAAGGTGACCCGATCGGCTTCAGCCGGAAAAGCTGCATCGAACCACTCGACATATTGCGGCATGGACTTGAGAGTGGCGATGAGTTGGCCCGGTGTATTGGCCATTTCGATCCCGGCTTGGACCGGTCCCTTCGCCTGAGCCTTCAGGTCTTCGGCACGACCATCCCAGAACTGGGCGATGTTGAAGACAGCGTTCAGTACAGTCGGCGCGTTGCGCTGTCCCTTCTGCCAACCATGGCCAATCGAGGTTTCGTGATTGTCGTCGCCGCCGGTGGCCAGGTTGTGGCATGAATTGCACGACAAGACGCCTGACGCCGAGACGCGTGGATCGAAGAACAGTGCCTTGCCGAGAGCGATCTTTTCCGGGGTGATCGGGTTGTTGGCGACTGTCGGCGTGGTGGATGGCAAAGCCGTGAAGGTGGCCAATGCCGTATCTCTGAGGTCGGTGGGGATCGAATCCGCAGCAAAGGCGGTGGGTGCCAGCAAGGTGACAGCCATCGTACTGAATAGGATTTTCATAATTGGTCTTCCTGCGTCGTCCACGCAGCCATTATGCGATCTGCGGCTCATGAACGCCCTGAGCTAGATCAGCTTGAGGGAGAGGACGGGGTCTCACACCTGTTTTCGCAGCTGAGCTGGGACCCTCTTGGAAGCGATCGCTCTTCTCGATTGGACTTCAGGGAGGAGGAGTATCCCTGGTTGGCAACCGGTTTTATGCATCAAAGCACGCCCTGAGGGCGGCTTCGTAGATTCGGTCACTGCGATCTTTCAGCCAAGGTTGAGAAAGTCACAGCATGCGCAAGACTGGCAATCTCTTGCACGAGGTGCGCTGCACGCCTTGCGAAAAGTGAGCTTCTGAACCGTCAGGGTTCATTCGTTGCGTGAATCGGCCTTATCGACACACGCCGACTGCACATTGTGATGTCACCAGCGATGGCGGTTTCAATACCTAAGCAGCGACGGTCTATGTGACAGTATGGATGTCGTATCGGAATAGGCGTTCCGCCTTTGTGGACCGTCACACCGGCATATAGCTCCGCTTCCACGAACATCCCATCACGCGAGGAAAGACATGGCCAACACGCGCAGTATCGCCAATCTAGCCCTTTGTGTCGACGGCGCCGCGATCGAGCAGGTCCACCCGCTGTAACTGCCTCACCTTGATCCACAGATCCTAGGCGCTGACCAGTTTGTCGTCATCATTTGACGGGCGGGGGGCATTGGCCCATAAGCGAGCCAACGCAAACTGTGCGGTTGCCAATGCGTAATGAAGTGAATTGCAATGATCTTCGGTTTGCGAAACACGCACTTCCGACGCAGCTTGCGTTGACAGAGGCGCTTTTAGGCGCAATAGCACTTCCGCTGGCCTATTTTGTGGAGTTCAACTGTGGTTCGGCCAAGGGCGCGGGGCGCCGGACCGGCCCCTTGTAAACCTAATCAAAGAGAGAGAGACCCTGCATGGAAGAAATCTTACCGCGCATCGCCACTGGTGCCGGCATCGGCCCGGCTCTCGCAGAGAAGGCCGTTGGGTTAATGCTGGGGTTCCTGCGGAGCCACGCGGCCGACGGTCCCGGCGCGCGCATGATCGAGGCCATTCCGGGAGCTTCGGAATTAGTAGCGAAGTATCATGGCGACGACCCAGAGGGTGGCGGCCTTATGGGGCTCGGGCAGCAATTGATGGGTGAGGGTCTCAGCATGGCAAAGATCGCCGCCCTCGCCAACGAGACGATCGCCTGCGCCAAGGAACATGCCGGCGACGAACTCGTGGACGAGGTCCTCAATTCCGTTCCTGGCCTTCCCCAGTTCGTCTGATCAGCGGCAGCCGGGGCGCATGACCTTGTGCGCCCGTGCCGGCCCGTCTGCGCAGCAGGCATTCTCCGCCGAGCGTTCCGCACCGATCTCGCCAGACCACCAACCGCTGGGCACGCGAATCGCGCGTTGGAGTACTTCATTCGTCTATCGAAAAATCAACTTCAGGCGATTCGATGTGTATAATTTCTGGCGGTAAGGGTTTATCCTGAACGCTTTCGATGAAGCCCGCGAGATAAGCAAACGTATTGTATTTCTCGAGGACTAGCCGTTTCGCCTCTCTTATTGCGCCGCGACGTTCCTTCCAGAGGTCTGAGTTGATGATTTCTTGAATTTTTTGGATTACGTTCTTGTCCTCTGGGTCAATCAGAACCATAGAGTCCGAAGGGAAGAACCTCGTGATTGCCGGGCTGCCGTAATAGATCGGCATTGTTTCAGCGACGAAGCAGTCCATAAGCTTCTCTGTAAAATAGTAATCAGCACGAGTATTCTCGAACGCTATACTGTAACGATAAGGTGCGAGCGCGTTCCATTTATCTCCAATCAGCCGAAAACCTCGGCCGAACAGGTCAAAATCGAGCTCCTTTCTTAGCCGTTCCAGAAACGCCAGCCGATACCGATGTCCTTTAAGCAGGGCGATGTTACTGGTAATCCATGAGAGCCGAAGTGGCTTATCCATGACTTCGCTGACCAGAAGTTGGTCATATGTCTTGTTTACAGACCAAGACCGAGTGATCGGTGGAGACAAAACGAATCGGCGAGCTGCATTCTGCCGAGCAACCAGCTCTGCGTCAGACGTCAGGACGATAGTATTTTTCCCCTGCCCTTCATGAAATGCACGATGAGCTTTCGTCGGCGGTTCGCCGATTGCAAAAATTGTCCTGTTTGGGCTCGCCTCGATATCAACAGGGAGCCCAAAAAGAGAAGCAGAGTTAAAGACAATATGCCAATCGGGCACGAAGGATGTCGTGCGTACAAAAGCGACATTGTTCCAGATTCCACTGCCCTTTGGAGTGAGCTGGTGGATTGCATCATCCAAAACGCCCCAAGAATCTAGACATGTAGCAACAATGGGCGCCGGGCGTTCCGTCAACAATTTGGCCGACAAAGCAGTTCCACTCCCTTCACTCGTGAAGGTACTCAATCGCCATTCAGGATTGCGGTAACATCGGGCAGCATAAACCTTCCGAGACCTGCTGTCGAGGCAATTGTCGCTTTGCACTTGACCAGGTTCTTCCTCGCTTCGTGTGGTGATTAGGCCGGCTGAGTGGCAGCATGCGTGCCTAAGGAGTTCGCAGCCGGCGCTGCCTAATGGTACGTTTGATCGTCTTCAGGCGGTTGATCAGCCCTTCCGCTTCGGCCGTTCTCCACGGCAGTTCAATGGTATCGCGAACGGAGTCACGGCGTAGGACCAGACCGAAACGCGTGATGGCAATGAGCCGGGTGACGCCAAGTCGATCGAAGTGCCGAGCTTGCCCAACTCACAGGCCCCGCAAAATGCCGCGGAAGGGCATGGCAAACCTGCGCATAGTGGCAAACTCATGTCATCCCTGCTTCAGGACGTCGACCTTTCTGGCCTGGTTGATCGTCAGCACATCCGTTGGCTTCATGCAGAGGGCCTCGGCGACTACCGGCGAGATCACACGGCCGGTCGCGGCATTCTGTATGAGGACGCGTCGCTGGCTGGTTGATGCGTATGATTGATGCAGGCGGCTCACTGTCCTTGCCCGGCCTCTCGGCGCGGCGCCAACTTGCGAGAAGCCGCTCCAGATTCGAGAAGCTGCCGGTCGCCGCGCTGTTTGATATCGTGGAACAGGTGTCATCCGCAGCCACTGCCGCCTCTCCAGGACCGGCTAAGAAACGCCTCGAAATACATTGATGTCCTAGGTTTATCAGCGGCGGTTCCCAGCCCCTTGCAAGAGCGGCTCACCGGCGATGAACTTACATCACTTTGGCCGTTGCCAATGAACGTTTGTTCCATCGTCCCTGACGCCCACCATCAAGCGACCACTATCGCTCGATTTCACAGTCCAAAGAAGCAAAGCGCGACAAAAACAGCGCGCTTAGCCTCGAGGCTACTAGGAACTTCGGCGCAAAGTTAGAGCGGAACGCGCCACGCACCTCGGCAGGGTCGCCAACAACGAGTGGCTCAGCGGTCACAACGCGAAATATGGCGCATCGATGTCGCTTCTGGACGAGCATTGGCAATAACGCAGTCAGAGACATTGTTGCTTTCAGCGGCAACCGGCCCTATGAAGCGACGCTTCGCTGACTATGTTTCACCGCCTGGAGAGTTTCATGACAGAAGAAGCCGGAAAAAACGTCGACACCCTCATTGAGCTTGCCGCCGACGTCGTGTCGGCCTACGTGTCCAACAATCCGATCCCGGTGGGGGATCTCCCTGCCCTCATCGGCCAAGTGCATGCGGCTCTGAGAGCGACGGCCGGAGGTATCCCTGCACAAGAGCCGGTTGCCCTTACGCCCGCAGTCCCGATCAGGAAGTCGGTGACACCGGACTACATCATCTCCCTTGAAGACGGGAAGAAATTCAAATCTTTAAAGCGCCATCTGTCGACCCACTATGGGCTGACGCCGGGTGAATATCGGGCCAAATGGGGCCTGCCGGTGGATTATCCCATGGTGGCGCCGAACTACGCCGCGAAGCGTTCGTCACTGGCGAAATCGATGGGGCTCGGCCGCAAACCGAAAGCGCCGAAAGAGCCGGAAGCGCCGGTGCCGACGAAGCGAACTCGCAAGAAGGTCGCGGCTTGATTGCGGCAATTGAAATCCCTTCTGCAGCGTTGCAGCCGTCGGCTTAATCGTCGCATAAAAAAGGCGGGGCCAACCCCGCCTTCCTTTCCAACAACTTGTTTCATGAGGAATTCGCGACCCATGCAGCAATCTGCTGCCCTCACTTTTGCTCGTCCCTATCGAGCGGCCGTGAGCACTTCCGGGCCTACACGCCCACTCTTGCGACTTCGCAGGAGAAAATTCAACCAGCTTTGCTCAGGCTGCCAGCGGAGGACTTGCCAGTGCGGCGATCCTGCTCGATTTCATAGTTGATCTTCTGGCCGTCAGCGAGGGTCGAGAGGCCCGCGCGTTCGACAGCGGAAATGTGGACGAAAACATCCGGCCCGCCATTGTCGGGCTGGATAAATCCAAACCCCTTGGTGCTGTTGAACCACTTTACCGTTCCAGTCGTCATATACTTGTTCCTTCTTCTACAATGCAACGTGGGCAGGCCATTAGGCCTGTCCGAGTCATAGCCGAGAGTTGGGCGCAGCAAAAAGCGAAAAATTGTTAAGCCCCAATCAGCTGGCGCACTCCATTGTTGGCGTAGCCGCCAGCAAGCACTGTCCACACTACCGCTCGACCAGGCCGGAAGCGCTCGATCTTCCAACGCTCCTCAGCGCCCAGGTCTATGGCTCGTGCTTTGGCACGAGACGTAAGGCCGATTGCTGCTCGTGCCGTCAGGTCAAAGGCCGGGTAGTTCACGGAGCTGCCTTCGTGCATAACACCTTGGGAGCGCCTTAAGGAGTTTCGAGTTGGATTGTTTCAAGAGGGTCGAGGGGTTGATCGATGCGACCAGCGTGGAAGCGATCGATAGCGCGCGCGTTTTGCTGGACCAGTTCAAGGGCAAGTCAGAAACAATCGCCCAAGCGATTGACGACTTCCTGCTTGATTTCATGACCTTGCTGTTTGTGGTAGAAGCCACGCGCGAGCAGTTCCACAATCCGGCGAGGCGGTTAGCGCGCATCAGATTGAGCAAGGTCAGGCTGTTACTCACGCGATGCTCTTGACCTAAGCGACCACTCCGCCAGGCATGCATTTGCAGCCGAGCGCACCGGGCGGTATTTTACGCACATGAAATCAATCGCGACCGCTAAATTCTGCTGTTTGGTTCCCATGGACGACGGCAAGCGCGGACAGCTTCCGTGCTGCTGTCCTGCAGCGGCAAATGTGCTGCATGCCCCCATCCAAGGCGAGCTCGACGTTGTTTCTTACGTTGACCAAGGTCCCGCGAAAACACTCCCCTTTCCGCAGCAACTCATCACTGTTCAACCGCCTCGCGGCAGGCCATCACGCCAGAAGACAGCAACGGCATCGTTTTTCCCGCCCAGTCCTACGACCTCGTTTTCCAGCGCCTCGCGAATGTCGCCACCCGCCGTTTTTTTACAGGTCCGTCTTCGCGCGCGAGCTGGGTCCGCGCCCACTTAGCTACGCTGCTCACGCCTCTACCCTTCAGTACCGCCCGGTCTGACTGTCGAGGACATCGGTCCGCTGGAGCGACAACATTTCAATTCTGACCATCGGTGCAGCGGCCTTCGAAGCGCATCCTGTCCCCCTTCCCCAGCAGCGCGCCCAATCGTCTTCCAATGAAGAAGATATTCTCAGCCGTGCTCGCGTCGCCTTCAGCCCCGTTCGATGGCCCACAATGTCGGATGCACAACATGTCAGACTGACTTGTCCACATGCCTCGAATGTTTTCTGATCTGGCACGGTGCATGCGTGGTCGTCCGCAAGGCGTCGCGGATCAAGGAAAATCCCTCCAATGACCATCCCCCCAAGAACACCGCCGCCGGTCTCCTGGACTCATCCCAAGATGAGGCTCGAGTGAGCCTTGGCCGCATGATTCATCTGGCTCGGCCTGCCCGCCGATCCTCCCACGGGGATCGAAGACGCAGCCCGTTCAGGAAAATGAGGAACAAATCACTGCCTCGAAACTTGCCTTTCCAACCGGAGCCATCGATCGCCCCCTGGCTGCGCAAGGCATTCACTGCCACCGCCCTGGCCCTGGCGACGACCGCTCCGGCTCTGGCCGCCACCGACGGCGGCAAGATTACGGATTTCCTGCTCGATGATGGCATGGAACGGTCGACATGACCCCGCGCAAATCGTCACTCATATGATCTGGCACAAGGTCCGCAGCGCCGACGAGCCACCGGGCAAACCCGAACTTGCCCCTTCCCTCGAGCGTCTGATCTTTAGGGCGACGCCCAACCACGCCGACAGCGAGTTCGACGGAGCCGTCTCAGTCAGCGGCTATAATACCGCCCTCACCGCCTATAAATCGCTTTGGGCGAGATGATGGGCTTCGAGGCCGCTAAACGACCATGATCGAGAGCGAGCGAAACACGATCCTGAAGGAGCGCCGTTGCCGCACAGAGACGAACTGCTGGACGGGAAGGTCAACGCGACGTTGCGGCCAATCAGCCCTACCGCATTCCGGTCAACGGCTGGAGAGGAGATGCAGAAGCTGAACGGCACCGACGCATTCTCGATCTCCAACGGATACCGAACAACGCCGTGCTGGTGGTGGCCGGCGACGCAGAGCCTGAGACGGTGAAGGCGCTGGCAGCGAAGACCTATGGAAAGGTTGCGCGCGGGCCGGACCTGCCACCGCGCAACCGACCGTCGAGCCCGACTAGTAGAACCGCTAGGCGTCTTGTAGCGAATTCAGATATTCTCCCTGCCACTTGGGTACCGTGGTCTGCTAGCTGTATGGCCGAGGCCCTATAAGGAACCTTTACGTCCGGAATACACACCCCACCGACTATATACACCTGCTGCGTTGAGGAGGAATCCGGTATTGCCCCTGTGCCCGCCGATGATCCGTCACCTGCGATCCCCTGACCTGTTTGGACCCATCGATCGCCTGCCGGCACTTGGCACGCGGATGGGCGAGCGGACATTTGAGGTTCTCAACCCGTCGACCGGCGAAGTGCTGGCAGAGCTACCCGATATGGGTGTCGAGGAGACATGCGCTGCGATCAACAAGGCCTATGTCGCGCAGCCTGGATGGGCAGGGTTTACCGCACGTGAGCGCAGCGACGTTCTATGGCGATGGCATCAGTTGATCATCGACCACGCCGACGATCTCGCTGCAATTCTCACTGCGGAGATGGGCAAGCCGCTTGCGGAAGCCAAATCGGAGATATCGCATGCTGCGGCGTATCTGCAATGGTATGCCGAGGAGGCAAATCGGGTCTATGGCGAGACGATCTCCGCACCATCGGCCGACCGCCGAATGTTGGTGATCAAGCAGCCCATCGGGGTCGTCGGCACGATAACGCCATGGAATTTCCCGGCCTCGATGGTGGCGCGCAAAATCTCCCCAGCCTTGGCGGCGGGCTGCACGATCGTCCTCAAGCCCGCTGAACAGACGCCGCTCGTGGCTGGAGCAATGTTCGCCCTCGCCCATCAGGCAGGCTTTCCCGAAGGCGTCGTCAACCTGGTCTACGCATCCGAAGCTGACGCGGTCGGCCGCGAACTTTGCACAAATCCCAAGGTCCGCAAGATCAGCTTCACCGGGTCTACTGAGATCGGGCGCCTACTCATGCGCCAGTGCTCAGCCCAGATCAAAAAAGTCAGCCTAGAGCTTGGCGGCAATGCACCTTTCATCGTCTTCGATGACGCCGATATCGATGCCGCGGTTGACGGTGCGATCCAGGCGAAGTACCGCAATGCCGGTCAGACCTGCGTTTCAGCGAACCGCCTTTACGTCCAGTCGCGCGTTCACGACGAGTTCGTCGAGAAATTCGTGGAACGGGCTCGCCAACTTCAAGTTGGTGACGGTTTCGCTCCCGGAGTGGACATCGGGCCTCTCATCGACAAGCAGGCTTTGGCCAAGATTGAATCCCATATTGCCGATGCCGTAGCTAAAGGCGGCGCAATTCAATGCGGGGGCAAACGCGCCGGCACGAATGGCACGTTTTTCCAACCAACGGTCCTGACCGGGGTCACCAGCGAGATGACCGTGGCGCAAGAAGAGACATTCGGGCCGCTCGCACCGATTATTCGCTTCAACGATGCGGATCAGGTCGTGCGTGATGCCAATGAAACGATCTACGGCCTCGCGGCGTATTTTTATGCCTCCAACCTGAAGCGTGTCTGGCGTGTCGCCGAGGCCTTGGAATATGGAATGGTCGGGGTAAATACCGGCCGGATGTCTTCGGAAGCGGCGCCGTTCGGTGGGATAAAACAGTCCGGCATCGGGCGGGAGGGATCCCGCCATGGCCTCGAGGACTACCTCGAATTGAAATACCTCTGCATGGGCGGCATCTGAAGCATCGGCTTGCAGGGTTCACAGACGGGTTACCTAGCGAGCGATCTCCAAACATGTGAATTGTAGAATCGCTCCTCGATTGGGAACTGAGGGGCGGTCCGCACCCGAGCAAACACGCAATCCTGAGGAACCCCCTAAAATAGCTGGATGTATCTCTCGACGAGACAAGCGTCTGCATTTTCGGCGAAGACGGCGCGCATGCGACGGAGGATACGCTTGCGATTTGGCGGCCCTCGCCGACTATCCTCAGGCGACGGGCTGTCATTGCGCGGTCTGGTTGGAAGCTTGTGCACCAAGCCATCGTCAACGCTGATTGAGCAATATCCGGCTTCAGGGGCAGAATTTGGACCTGCTACATTCCGATATCAGTAGCTCAGCTGTTCTTCGGCTGACTGCCGCGCCGGTACACGCTCGGACAGAATCGAAGGTACCATCACGCGGCATTCGCATCCACATTGGTGATCGGCGCACGGTCCAGTGCGCGCCATGTTGACCAAGCGGGTCGAACCGAATGACAGCCTTGACCGGCTGGAGGACGGAAATCCCGATGCCGAAGAGGTTGGTCAGCCCAGTCGAGCCCACACGCATTTTCGGCACGAACAGCAAGGGCTGGGAAGCGATCGGCCGAGCGGTCCTTGAAGGGGCGGGCCAGGGTTGTTTGACGACGCGTTGGTCCAGGTCAGCTAATCTAGTCTCTACCGTTCAGAGCGGCTTCCCTCGCCAGTGACAGCGAGTCAAGATAGTTGGCATCGTCGGCTTTGATTGCCGCGCAGATCTGGTCGAGATGGGGACAGCTCACTGGTGCACCTTTGGGCTCATAGTGTTTCCTCGTCATCGAGGATTGCCGGATTTGGCATAGAACACCACCACGGGTCCGAGATCAAAGCGCGTCCCGGGCGCAAGGCGCTGGACGGACCGGGGCCATGTTTCGGTTGAGGCGCCATCGATGCCTCGCGCCAGCGTTTTGGCGAAGCGGGGCATCAGCGGAGCGAGTGTCGGTGCCAGGATCGCAGCGGCCGTCGTCTGAAGGGCTAGCGAAGTCCGGTTGCGGGCTGGATAGAAACGTCGCGCCGCCGCAAAGTCTTGCGTCCCACGGTAGATCACGCAATCGCGCACGAATTCGCAGACCTGAGTGGCCGCGCGCCGGACCGAGAAGCCTTCGTCCGAATATGCCCGCTCCATCGCAGCGCGATAGATCTCTATGCGAGCAAAGAAGGCGCGGTCGACCGGGCTCCAGTCGCCTGCATCGGGTACACGGCCGGCAAAATCCTGCTTGATTTCCTGGTTCAACGCCTCAAGCCAGTTCAGCCAGATGCTTTGGAACACCTCGTTCTCGGTGCGGCGCAGCGCGTCCAGCGTGAAATCCGTCCGCTCACCTTCCGGGCGTGTCAGGCCCAAATGAAGGCGCACGACGTCGACTGTCTTTGGGCTCAGAACCTCCTTGCCCCAGACCGCATGGCGGCAGCTGGTTGAGAACTTCTTGCCGTCGAGCAGGTAGAACTCGTTGACGTGATAGCGGATGCGTGGCTTCCAGTGGGTGAAGACCTCGGCGTAAAGAGCGGGGTAGAGCAGCGCGTGGTAGAACGAATTGTCGAAGCCGAAGAAATGGACAATCTGCCAGTCGTTGGCGGGCATCTCCGCCTTCCAGTCGCGACCCATCGAGCGGCCGAGCGCCTGGATGTTGTACAGAAAACCGAAGGCCATCTCCGGCCACACCCAGGTCACTTGCCCCGGGAACCCCTCGGCCGGCAGGCCCCAGTCCGAGGGGTGGGTAATGGGTAATGAAAATTCGCCGCGTTGGCGTAGGCGCGCGAAGAGATCCAAGATGCGTAGCGGAACGCCTGATGCCCTTAGATGCCGGTCGATATTGTCGTAGCAGCGGTCCAGGGCAAGTTCCGGACGGCGGAGGGAGCCGACCAGCGGCGCTTCGGCAGACTGCCGTGACCGCGCTGCACCCAGGTCGTGGCAAAGGTTTGGGGCGCCGCATTCCTCGCAGATGTTGCCGGCGGCGGAGCCGCCGCAATCGGGGCAGAGGCCTCTAACATCCGGCTCATAAAGATAGTGGCCTGTCACAGCATCGAAAAGCGCAGGGCTCTGGCGCAGATCTACCGCCGTGCTGCTCAGAAGAGTTCGGAAACACGCGGCTTGAAATTCGCGGTAACCGTCATCGCCCATTGTGGCTTGGAAGCTGTGGACGTCACAATCGAGAACTGCAAGCGTGGCGCGAATCTCGTCGGAGTAGTAGCGCGCCACGTTTGCAGGCGTCCATTGATCGGTAGCGGCGCGTGTCGCGACGTAGCTCTGGTAATCGTCGCTTCCGGTCAGGTGATACGCCTCGACTCCTTTCATGCGCAGGAAGCGGGTATAGACGTCGGCGCCGAAATAGGGGCCAGAAAGATGCCCCAGATGCAGATCGCCATTTGGCGTTGGCGGCGCGGAGAAGACAAAGGTCGGCCCGCGTGGAGCCGTGGTCTTTGCAGCGGCATCAAGGGCGGCCTCGCCGTCTCGCCAGTAGACATCGACGAAATCCAGGTCTTTGTTCCCGTCGTTGCGCAGCACATGCGCTTCAAAAGGATGGAACAGAACGACGTCGCCGGCCTCGACCGAGATTTCCCCAAGGTCGGTGGTGACCTTGCCCGCACCGGACAGGACCACGAAGGCCTCGATTTCGTCGTGCCGGTGGGGCTCGGATGTGACCCCGGGTCCAACCTTTCCGAACGAAAACCCCGTGCGAGCGCTGCCCGTTCCAAGCGTGGCCGTGTCGATACCGAACGCTCGCGACAGCTCCGTTCGAGAAAACGTGTATTTGCGCATGACAACGAACCTAAGGTGTTGAAGAGTGGGCCGGACCTTCGGCTGCAACGAACAGCCTCAAGTGCACTTCATGGAGAGAAACGGCAGTCCGACCCGTTGGCGGCCAGGCCAGGATAGTGCAGCTCTGGGCCGGCAGGCGGGCGACCAAGGGGGGCGCTAGTCGGGCTGTAGGCACACAGAAGACCGCCTGCGACCACCTCCACAATCCACGTGGCGGAAGCGTCCGATGCTCCGCGAGCCCGCAAATCAGACCGCCATACCGTCCGCGCATTTTTTGAGCGGTCGACCAGTTTAGTGTGCATGCCTCCGCCTGGCTGCGTGAGCTCAATCGCGATAGAAGATCCCATTTGGGGGCTTGAGATTGTCGAGATCGGCCACTTTGCCCTCGGGCGGGTTAAGGGCGCGCTTAAGCACGTTATATTCAGCGCGGGTCGGCCCACCGGTTGAGGCACGCTGGAACACCAAGTAGAGTGTCCGCCGAGAACGATTGCTTTTGTTCGGTCGTGAGTAGTGCGGTGCGTAATCGTCGAAGATGAAGATGTCGCCAGCCTTCCATACTACGGGTTCCCAGGAGAACGTTTCGGCAACTTGAGGATCGATCGCCCCACCGGCGTCCATGGGAAAGACCCCCTTCTTGTGGTTGCCGGGGCTGAAGAAAAGCCCGCCGTTTTCCTCGTCGGAATCGTCGATGCCTATGGCGACCACCGCATGGACCATCCGGTCCGCGAGTTTGTGTGGAATGTGATAAATGTCCTGATGCGGGAGATAGCCGCCGCTGTCGGGGTAGTGGAAAATCAGCAGCTCCTTGAGCCTGCGCGAATCTTCGCCAAGCAACTCCTCGACCGCTGACTTTATGCGCTGATCTTCTAAGAGCAAACGGCGCAATGGATCATGGAAGTCGAGAAAATTCTCCATCTTGGAGGTGATCTTTCGATTGTCCGTCGTCTTCTCGAACCACATGAGCCATTTGTCGTCGCTGACATCCCAGCGTGACATATCTTCGACAAAATCAGAGATATCTTCCTGAGCCGCTGGCGCAAAGAAGCTTTCGAGCCTGACGTATCCGTCTTTCTGCCACTTGTCTCTTTGTGTATCAGTCAACATGCGAAAAGCCTCCTGTTGGAAAGACAGATTGGTCAGACCCCAAGGGCGGTCGGGCGCTGATCAAGTTGCGGGTCCACGGAGACGGACTCACGTGGTGAGGAGGCGATGTAAGTGCGTTCCGCTCCGGCGGGTATGTCCGCAGAAGCTCGGCGCGAGACTGCCTATGTCAGGCTCAGCCGGGTCCAGGGGTTCCGTAAACTGGGCCGGATCAATCGCTTCACCCGGTTCAACCACGACACGCATCGCCAAAGGCCGGCACCATCCGCTACCTGCCGACCCAGCCATGGCCGCCAAGACCACGGCGGTCTTTCGAGTGAGCGACTTGGTACGGCCTTGGCAACCGTAGGGGAAATGCACGCCTCCAGAGTGATGCGATGCGCCGCTTGGTCCAAGGGCTTGGTCGATCACGATGATATCGGAGAAGCCTCCGGGGTTCACCGCAGCGCAGGCGGACATCATTCCTAGGATGCCACCGCCGATGATCAAAAGCATACGAGTCATATTCCACTGCCCATTTCTTCGGCTGCGTGGTCGGGCCAGCTCTCGATCGAGGTATGGGTGATGAAGCCAGGATGCTCGGGGTTCGCGCATGGCGCGCGCCCAAGTAGGCTATCGAGGATGCGGCGCGCGCGCCAGGCCAGCAAGCTTAGGTTCGGATCCGCCAGGCCGCGCTGCCCGAGGCTCGCATTTTGTACGAAGATGCGTCTGTCACACGGTCCGTCCCAGCTCACCGAAAAATCCTCGCGAATAGCTAATTCATTGTCGATCTGCTCCAAGCGGCCCATGATCGGTGCCAACAAGCTTGGGACCGCGTTCTCGTAACCGGTGGCCAGGATGACGATGTCAGCCGTGACTTCTTCGAGCTCGTCCATGCCATGCTGCAGGGTCAGCCTGTGACCCGGTCCGGCGTTGATGCAGTGCGAGACGGTGCAGCCCGGCCGCAGTGTGATGTCGCATCGGTTTGGCTCGAAAAATGAGTGGCGGTAGAGCGCCTGATAGATCGCGCGCAACGTGCTTTCTGAAATGCCGTCCGAGGCAAGCACGAAACGCCGCAGGAGCAGCTTACGCTGCGACTCGCTCATCGCCGCGAAACGATCCGAAAAGCAGGGCATGAACAACTCGTTTGTGAACGGGCTGTTGTCCAGAGGCAGATAGTTTTCGCGTTGCGAGACCCAAGTGATCGAGGCAGGCCTCCGTTCTTTCGGCAGGCCGATAAGATGCAACATCACCTCGGCTCCCGATTGTCCTCCGCCGACCACGCAGACATGCTTTCTCCGCACCTCAGGGTGGATGTGCAGTAAAACAGATGAGTGGAACAGATTGCGTCCAGTCCAGCCCTGGAACTGAGGCGGAATTTGCGCCTGCTTGCCAATGCCGACCACGACGTCTCTGGCGCCGAGAATCGCCTTATCCGTCCGCACCCGAAACTCTCCGTCAAAGCGGATTTCGCGCACTGTCTCGCCGCCAAGCACAAGTGGGTTCCTGTGGAAGACCCAGTTCAGGTATTGTTCGAACTCCACTCTCAGCACGGCTTCGAACTGTGCGTTCAGGAAGTGATACAGACGCCCCTTCTCGTGGAGGAAGTTTACGAAAGTGTAGGCTGATCGCGGATTCACTAGAGTGATCAGGTCCTTGAAGTGGCTGACCTGGAGCTCCGAGGAATCGAATGCACTGCCTGGATGCCAGCGGAAGTCGACCTGCCGATCCAGGAACACCGCCCCTTTCCCGACTTGCTCGTGTAGCTGACACGCAAGGCTCAAATTGGACGGGCCAGCACCGATCCCAACGCAAGATAACTCCACTGCTTCCTCCTATAGAGTCTTCCCACTAGGCTGCTTGTTCGCGGCGAATATCGGCCGCAGCCACTGGGCCCCCCTCGCGGACGTTCGGAGCACCGGTCCCGACCGGGTTTGCAAGAATTTGTCCAGCGCGTTCGCGTCGTCGAATGTGGGCCGGAGCATTCCGGCGCGGTAAATCGAGGGGTCAGGCCGGCGACGTGGGGCAACGACGTATGCCTTTCCGTTCGTCTCGATGCCCGCGTGGCCGTCACGCGAGACGCTTTGCAGGCCCATTAAGGTGTTTGAAGCCGGCCCAATCGCCGGCCCGACCGTGACGCGCCGGCCTTTCGGCGGCTTGATGGCAGGCGAGAGCGCGGTGTTCACTACGGCGACGGCATTTTCGGTGCGCATGATCATGGACGGCGTCTCGCTGATGCGTTCGCAGAGTCCCATGCATAGGCCGTGCCAGAGAAGGAAACTTTATTAAACAAAGGGTTGGCGGATTTACGATCCTGTCCGAAATCCGACATTGAGGGGGACGCTTCAGGGGGGGGCGCCCGATTTGCACTTCGGATGTCGCCTTTTTCCGAATAGCTAATCGGGCACCCTCTGCATCAGAATACTTCTCTTATGGAGACCAGCACAGTCTTCATGAACGGACAGTGCAGAACCCTGCGTCTCTGCCGGACAGATCACGATGTGCCGTGTCCATCGAGCTCAGCAGTTGCAAGAGCCCCCAGCTCCTGCCCTATCGTGCTGTTGCACTGGCTCGATCCCTATATCCTCGGAGGCCTCGACATGAAGAGTGACGCAAACTCATGTCCGCCGCGAGGCCTCTCTCATGGGGAAGCAATTCTCTATGGTGGTGAAGGATCGATGCTCATGCTCAGATGGTCGCGGATGGGCGGATGCCCGGCCTAAGCGCATCGATGAATCTCTGTACAGATAGCCGGAACAGAATTGGTTAGGACCATTCTGCCGGTCCAAAGCACGACGCCATTCCATCCCTGCGGCTCAATCCAGGCGGAGGGATGAGGCAGCAGTCTTTTGCGCGCCTACCGGTCGGCCAGGAATGGGAGCCCTCGTAATCGCAGTCATTCGATGATCGCCGCCGCGGAGCTCCTCAGGCCGTGCCGTGCTCGACACCGGCGACGTCGTGGTCGTCAATCGCCCCGTCGCCGACGTAGATGAAGCTCGGCCAGTTGGCGGTGAGCTTCACTGTTATTCCGCAGTGCCCACCGAGCTCGCACAGGAGGTTCTATCAGGGCGGTCACGGCTGCACTCGTTGTCGGGTCTGCGACAAAGTCGACATGAGGCACACGGCAGTCAGAGCCATGTCATTGTTGTGAAATGATTTTCTCGTTTGGCACGACACGTGCAAGACTATCCGCAAACGCGCTGCGGCAAGGACTGGAGAGCGCTCCGCCAATCTCACGCACTTTGCAAGAGTTTCGTAGTTCAGTGCATCATTTCTGAAGAGCAAGGAGAGAATATCATGGCGAGAAAGCGAATGGGCGTGGCGCGGGGCGTAACAGCGGCCATCGTCCTGATTCTGATGGGACAGCAGGCCGTGGCGGCCGAGCTTGCGCAAGCCGCGAGCGTCCAGC
Organism: Mesorhizobium sp. M0862; assembly: GCF_040319795.1. Taxonomy (NCBI): domain Bacteria; kingdom Pseudomonadati; phylum Pseudomonadota; class Alphaproteobacteria; order Hyphomicrobiales; family Phyllobacteriaceae; genus Mesorhizobium; species Mesorhizobium sp. M0862. Next base: position 18,425 of record NZ_JAMYOJ010000030.1, on the reverse strand, counting down.
AGGCTGGAGCCGCGGTCACGGAATGGCCAAATCCTTGGCAGGTCCGCCTGCGCGCGTTGGGGGTCATTACCGAGGATTCGGGCTACGTCAATGCAGTGCCCGGCTCCGGCCTTTCATATTCGAACACTGTGACGCCGGAACTCGATATCTCCTATTACTTCACGGACAACATCGCCACGGAGCTTATCCTTGGCGCCACCTATGCCAACATCGAGGGCCAAGGAGCGATCGGCGCGCTGGGCAATGTCGGCAAGGTTTGGCTGCTGCCGCCCACGCTCACACTGCAGTATCATTTTACTGATCTCGGCGCGTTCAAGCCCTATGTTGGCGCCGGCGTGAACTACACGATATTCTATAACCAGGATGTCGGCAGTGCCGACGCTCTCAAGATTAAGAACACGTTCGGTACCGCGCTGCAGGTCGGGTTCGACTACATGGTGGATCAGCACTGGGGCGTCAACTTCGACGTGAAGAAACTTTTCCTCAAGCCAGACTTCGACGTCACGGTGGACGGCGCGAAGCTGACGGGAAGGGCCGCTCTCGATCCCTGGTTGATAGGCGCAGGTGTCACCTATCGCTTCTGACAACCAAAGGCGAAGGTGGCTTGCGACTGCCGATCTGAAATGAAGGGCGCCTCATGCGCCTTTCTTTCCCCTCGGCCCTGCACAGGCGAAGGTCGCATCCCCAGAGGTTCTCTAATCGCTTCTGAAGCAGCGACCCCTTGTCGTCGAGATCAGACAGAAGCGTGGGCTCGTCAAGCGGCCACAGTCAATCTGGGGCGGCATTGACCTGACCGCCATCGCGAACGATACGGCGGAAGCGAAGACGTCCGATCGCTGAAGCTAGGATTTCGACTGGCGAAGATGTTGGTCTCAGCCCATGGTGGCTGCCGCGGTACCTGACACCGAGGACGTGATCATGCCCGACGTCCCGCTTCCTGAGCCGCCGACGGTTGAGGAAGTGCCGGTTCCGGACGCATCGAACGCACTGAAGACAGACGAATCCGAAAGAAGAAGCGGTCGCGGAAAGATGTTTCCTTTGCCGCGAGGTGAACGCTGGGAGCGGCGCCTGCCGTGGGTGCTCCGCCAGAGCCGGCCTCAGCGGTAGGTCACTATACCGGGATTGAAACTGCCCTTGTCGAACTATCCATCACAGGCCGGCAGTGCTTCCAAATAAGGCTTGAATCGTCCTGTCGGGTTGCCTATTAGTTTTCCGCCCGAGAATGAAATCGAAGACCGACTCAGGCTGGTCAGGCGTCGGCTCTGGTAAAACAGCCGGGAAAGTTTGGCCGCTTCGGCGTCTACCGCGAGGGCGGCAGGTGTCATTCCGAGTGCAGCCTCAAGGGGCCGGCTCGGCAGAAGCGTCACCTGACGAAAAAGCGCTGCAGCTCTTGCAGCATGGCGCGCGGCAGCGACCCGCTTTCCCCCTCGGATCTTCACCCCGGCCGCTGCCAGCAGGATCAATCCCTTGAAGAACAGGCGCTGCTGAGCGCTTGGTTCGCAGTCTGCCATAGAGGCTCCCAAGCCTCATGAGCTTCCCAGTAATAGCCGTGGTTGAAGAGGTCGATCCCCCATCGGAACACGTTTGAGCGGAGTGATTCCTCGACGGTGACAACGGTCGCTGGATCGTTTTGATAACGGGTCGCAAACCGGATGCGGATCTTTGCCAGGCAGGTGTGCGTAGCTCGGGAAATTCTTTTCGGGCAGCAAGCGAGGACTTGACATAGACCCAGCGATCACGAACGCACGTTGATGGCAATTCACGTAACATGGAATCTGACGGGACACCGCCCTGCATTGGCTGTTTTGGGTCCTGCCATTTCTGAAGATTCCAGCTTCCGCCGTACACACACGACGCCGGGCGTCCTCGGCGGCAGAGGCCGATAGCGCTTGGCCGTCTTGAAGCCCGACTACTCGCGCACCCTTTCGTCGAAGAGGCTGTCGCCAAGCTGTCAACAACAAAGCCTCCCTATCTCAGTCCTTATACGTCTCATAATTGTGAACTGTCCGCCAAAACATTGAAATATCATCAGTAAATCATCAATAAAAATGCAAAGATGTTTTCATACACCTTCCCTTGCTTCTACCATAAGTCTGGTGTATTGCCATTCGATCAGGTGACTGTTGCATGCGAAAACTAAGAAAATCGAGAGTGTACCTATGAAAGGAAACCTACTGTCTGCCGCAGAGGCTGAAAGCGCCGCTCATTTCCGCAACGTCGATCGCATCGGATTCATTGGTACTGGCAGCATGGGGCGACCGATGATCGCCAAGCTCCTGGAAGCCGGCTATCAGGTGGACGTCTACGATATCGATCCTGCGGCTGCGAGAGACGTGCTGGAAAAGGGAGCCCGGTGGCATGACGCACCGCGCGACGCGGCCCGCGATTGCGGGATTGTCATCACCTGCCTGCCGCTGCCACACGACGTCTTTGACAACATGACGGGCGAGCAAGGCACTTTGGCCGGAATGGCACCGGGGAGCGTGTGGATCGATACGTCCACCACCGACTACCACAACACGATCGAGATCGCCCGCCGGGCCGCAGCAATTGGCGTGGATTCGCTAGAAGCCCCCGTGAGCAACTTGTCCCACATGGGCGTCGATTTCGCCAATGTCAGCTTCTTCGTCGGCGGGCCACCGGGGGCCTATGTGCGTTGCGAGGCAGTGTTGCAAACCATGGGAGCCATCTCCTTTCATGTCGGAGACATCGGTCAGGGCCAATCAGTCAAATTGCTGACGAACCTGCTCTTTTACGCTGCAGCCGTTGCGAGCGGCCACGCGCTCTGCCAAAGCGTGCAAGAGGGCGTTCCAGCCCAGCAGGCGTGGCGCAAGTTTGTAGCCTCGTCCGCAAACTCTGTTGCAATCGAGCAGTTCGTCCCGTTTCTTCTTGATGGCAGCTACGATCGCTCTTGCACTCTTGAAATCACGGTGAAGGATCTGGGCTTGACCGTCCAGCTGGCCGACGAACTCGGCGTGGGGCTGCCGATCGGGCGCGCGGTCGAAAGGCGCTATAGCCAGGCGGGTCGGAAGTTCGACCGCCACGACAGCCATCTGCGAGTCGTCGAGCTGGCCGAGGTGGTCTTCGGCGTTCGACTGCAAGTGCCGGGCTATCGCGCGCCATCCAAGTACGGTGCCAATCCCGCGCATACTCCAGACCAAGAATTCCTGACCGATCCCCTCGGACGGATCAAACCGAAGCGTGAGCATGTGTTTCCACTCGAGGACGTCCCGCTCAGTGCCATCCAAATACGCTTGCTCGAGTCTCTCGTCGGCGAGCTCACCCACGTCAATCGCCTGATGCTTGACGAGGCGTTTGATCTTGGGCGCGGCATGGGCCTGAGCGATGCCCTTATGTATGACGTTATCACCTGGAGCGTAGGCGCCTCCGCTTGGTCGGATAGACATGCTCAGCAATACAGCAACGAGCAGCTTGTTGATCTAGACAGTGCCATTGTGCCACCGCTGACGACCGTACCGCATCTGATCTGCCCCTAAAGGAGGAACTGTGATGAATATCCTCGACCAACGGACCGCACTTGAGCAAGCCGCACGAAAGCGCATTCAGGATTCCCATGCCCTCGACGGCGACGCCGGTCGCTTGGCCAACTTCTATCGCAGTTGGGCGAGTTCCTATGAACTGGACGTTGGCCGCGACGGGTACTGCGGGCCGACGGTGGTTGCAGAACTCGCGGGCACCGTGCAGACAGCGTATTTTGCGAATGAGCGAGCAGCTATCGCGATCCTGGACGCTGGCTGCGGAACGGGCCTCGTCGGTGTTCAGCTTGAACGCCTCGGCTTTCGGTTGATCGAAGGGCTCGACCTCTCCGAGGAGATGGCCGAAAAGGCCCGGCAGACCGGCGTCTACCGCCATGTTCGAGCGGGTGTCGACCTTAACGGACCGCTCTTCGAATATTCCAGCGGGAGCTATGACATCACAGTCTGCTGCGGCGTCTTGACACTCGGGCATGTTCGACCGGAGGCACTGCGCGAATTGGCCCGCGTCACGCGCCCCAAAGGATTCATCATCGCAAGCACCCGCAAGAGCTATGCGGAGGCCACATCCTTTAAGGATGAGGTGCAGCATCTGCAGGATGCGGGCATCCTGGTGCCGGCACAGTGTCTAAACGACGGCAAATACGTCGGCGAGGAGGGCGCGCATTACTGGGTTCTCCAGGTGACCGATAAAGCCAACGCACCCACGGAGGAGCATCTATGACCGAACTACCGCAAATCTCACTGGCAAAACTGGCAGCCGACGCAACGCGACACGAAGAGCGCGAGAGCCTACGCCTGGCCTGCGAGGAGTACGGGTTCTTCTACCTTGAGCACGGCATCCCGAAAGAACAGATCGCAGAAGCGATCCAGGCTTCCCGGCGGTTCTTCGCGTTGCCACAGGCGACAAAGGAACGTTTCGGTCACTCCGCCCAAGACGTGTACCCTGCTACCGCCCGTGGATACAGTCCGTTGTACGGCGAGGTGCTACATCCCGAGGCCGGCCCCGATCCGAAGGAAATGTTCGACCTCGGAATCGAGAACGAAGGCGACCGGCGTCCGTTTGCTGGTTGCACACGCCTTCCGGATGACGCGATCGCTCCTGGTTTCGCTCGAAGCCTGCTTGCTTTGCAGGCTAGCGTGGTCAATGAGGTTGTGCCGAAGCTCGGGATGGCTCTGGCCGACCTGCTCGAAATGGAAGAGGGCTGGTTCCGACGCCATTTCAGCCCGCCGACGGTCCTGCAGCGCGTGATCCGGTATCCGTCTACTGGCGGCACGGCCGGTAAGCATACCGACAATGGGTTTTTCACGCTGCTGCTGCAGGAGGATCTCCCCATGCGCTCCTTGCAGGTGTGGTTCGGGGGGCGCTGGGTGCCGGCGCCGAGCTTGCCCGACAGTCTCGTTGTCAATCTGGGCGACATGCTTCAAACCTTGAGCGATGACCGATTTAAGAGCACGCCGCATCAGGTCGTGCACACTGGTCCGGCCGAACGAATTTCCCTTCCCTTCTTTATCTATCCCGACATCGACGCTCGCCTGACTTCCCGGCAGGGGAAGAAAACCTTCAGCGTCGCGGAAGTGATGTTAGGCAACTTTGACTCGATCTGGAAAACCGGGAATGGCGCCGGCCGTGCGCGAGAGTTGCAGTAAGCCGCTAGATTTTTTAAGCTTGCGAGTATGGCGCGACGAACGCTCTCTTGGTTCGCGCCATGCATACCGAAGCGCTTGAGAACTTCTCGACCAAGGAGATCTGCCTCGACGAGGTCCAGGTCGGGGAATTTTGCGGCTTTATCTACGTCAACCTCGATGCGTCCGCTCCCTCCATTAAATCACAGACCGGGGATCTCGAACCGAAATCCGTCACTGGGCTCCCGACATCGACAAGCTCACCTTCGCCCATCGGCAGACCTGCGACATCAAATCGAACGGGAAGAATATCGTCGACAACGTCCATGAGTATTACCACTGCCCGACAGCACACAAGGACTTCTGTTCGCTTGACATGGAGACCTACAAGGTGACGACCCACGGGATCAACTCGAGTCACATGGCGGATGCAGGAAAATCAGCCGACACAGCCTACGACGTGTCCAACGCGACCGTGCGGGTCCATGCGGTCTGGTGGTTATGGCCCAATTCTACCTGATGAGTTATCCGGGCCGATCCTCAATGATTGTGCTGAGCATCATCCCGGCCGGTCCAGACCGCTCGTTTGAGACCTTTGACTTTTTCCTTGAAAGCAAGGAGCCAGACGCCACCCAATTGCAGACGATCAAGTATCTCGGCGAGGTGCTTCAGGCCGAGGATATTGGCTTGGTCGAAAGTGTTCAAAAGGGGATGAGTACGCCGGCTTCATATACAAGGCCGTATCGTCAATGATCCCGATGTTTCGGGATAGTCAGAGCACGCTGCCCATCATTTTCACGGCCTGTTCTCGACGCCTATGCGCGCGCTGCACCCTGAGCGGGTTGGTAGCCTCGGGCCGGGACAGCGAGCGCGTATTCGTGACGCTGTCGAACTGATGAACAAATCCAAAAGCAGGTGGTAAATCGTTGCCACAATCTCAGGCAAAGTGTCGCTGGTGACCGGGGGGGCGTTGCGGGCTCGGCCGGGCGATCTGCATGCGTCTAAAAAGGGCGACCGTCTATGCTGGAGACCTTTCTGCATCTGTGACGTTGGAGAGTGTCGCCGAAGTAATGTTCATCGGCCGAGAAAGCGTGAGATTGGACATTCTGGTCAATGCCGCGCGAATCAAGATCGAGAAAACCAACGAACATACGTCGCTAAGCGAGTAGAACCGCTGCTCCCGGATTGATCGCTCGGCAAGCCCTTTTGTCCTAGAGATCAACTGTATGCCGACACTCGGGATGCACGACACTTATGTATTGGCCGCGACGGCTGCCGGACATAGCTACTCGGCTTGAATGAATCGAATCCTGGGATGTAGCCCACACGCGGCTTTTCGGAATCGACATCCCCTAGACTTAAACTAGCGTGCAAGCGCGATGACTCACCCGGAAAATCTGTCGCCCCCTTCAACTCCTAAGTCAGTCAGACGCTCCGTGCCGCACCGGCGGCAGGAAAACCTCGTAATAGATATTACAATTAAATTTACAGACTCTTTGCGCCCGCAAATCGCTGACAATGGTACCTTCACCCCAAAAGTCTGAGGTCGGGCACGGCTGAAAACTGGCTGGCGATTAAAGCCGCATGCACACAACGGAGGGGTAGCAGCCGGATGGGAAAGAGAGTGCTCATCTGGCGTTACGAACGCTAAGGAGTCGGTCTATGCAACATTCGGCAAGCTCTGCCGGTGTTTTGATCTCCCGAGACCGAACACCGCATCCCGGTCTCAGGCCACACCGCCCGTAATTAAAACGTCGTAACCGATCCAATAGGAGGCGGCGTGGAAGAGAAAGCTCCGATCCTCGGCCCCAGACCGTTCCAAGTTACCAATCGGCAGGTTCTGGTGATCGCGATTCCGATTACGCTCGCATCCCTAACAACCCCGATGGTCGGCCTTGTCGATACGGCCGTGGTGGGCCAGTTCGGCGACACTGCACTGCTCGGCGGTCTTGCCGTCGGGGCGGTCATTTTCGACGTCGTGTTCTCGACCTTCAATTTCCTGTGCTCCGGGACGACCGCCCTCGTCGCACAGGCTTTCGGGAGGTGCGATGCCCTGGAAGAGCGAGCGGTTTTCTGGCGCGCCTTTGCCATTGCCGCAACCTCGGGTTTGGCCCTAGTCCTGCTTGCCCCTCTGATTGCTGCGATCGGCGAATGGCTCATGAACGCGGGGCAGGAAGTTACCGCCACGATGGATCTTTACGTCCGCATCCGACTGGGTTCGGCGCCGGCCGCGCTCATTAACTATGCGATCCTTGGCTATTTCCTGGGTCGCGGAGAGGCGGGCGTCGGTCTTTTCCTCCAACTCCTCCTCAACGCCGTGAATTTCGCTTCCTCGACTTTTCTGGGCCTTTGTCTCGGCTGGGGCATTGCAGGCGTCGGCTGGGGGGCGGTGTGCGGCGAGGCGGCCGCTATGATCGCCGGCATGGCAATCCTCCTCGGGCGTTCTCGCGCGATGCCGAAAATGTCGCCCACGCATACGTTCCGCGTTGCGGCGATTAGGTCGATGCTCCACCTAAGCGGGAACATCATGATCCGTTCCTTCGTGCTCAATGGAGCATACTTCCTTTTCATGCGGCAGAGCGCGCAGCTAAGCACGTTGACCGTCGCCGCCAATGCAGTGCTGATGCATTTTTTATTTTTCGCAGAATACTTCCTCAGTGGGTTCGCGACCGCTGCACAGCAGCTCGTCGGTCGTGCCACTGGCGCCCGTGATCAGCTCGCTTTTATGCGTGCCGTCAAGCTAACGGCAAGTTGGGCAATCGTGCTTGCGGGCTTGGCAAGCGTCCTAATCTTCTCGTTCGGCGAACAACTCATCGGCGCGATAACAAAGTCAGCGGACGTGCGTGCGGAGGCGGTATCACATCTTGTTTGGGCGGCTTTCATGGCGCCCAGCGGCGTGCTGGCGTTCCAGATGACCGGCATCTTCATTGGGCTAACTTGGTCGCGCGACATACGCAACATGATGCTCTTATCCTTCGCAGCCTATCTCACTGTTTTGTTCACATTCGGACAGATGTTCGGCAACCACGGGCTCTGGGCAGCGTATCACATTTTTCTGCTCGTGCGGGGGATAAGCCTGTTGTCGGTCATGCGTCAGCGTGTCCGCACCGCATTGTGAATCGGTGTGCAAAATTGACCTGACAGTGGAGTTGAAGTGCCCCCCATTTCGACCGGACAGTCGGCATAAGCAGAAAGGCTCAAGCACAGGCTTGGGGATAAGCTTATATCCGACGGGTATCGACGCATTGAATTGATAACGGGCGACGTCCGCCGCAGGCGGTGGACAACCGAGCAAAAGCTGCAGATCATCGAGGAGAGCTTTGAGGCGGGCGAGACGGTACCGCCGGCATGAGGTTGCGCCAAATCTCCTTTATCGGTGGCGCAGATTGTTGAGCGAGGGAGGGGCAGCCGCCGTGGATTCAGACGAACCTGTCGTCGGCAATTCCGAAGTCAAGAAGCTCGAAGAACGCGTGCGGGAGTTGGAGCGCATGCTCGGCCGCAAGACGCTGGAAGCCGAAATACTGCGCGAGGACCTTTCCAAAGCCCAGTCAAAAAAGACCGATCTCGCTTTGTCGAAGGACGGTTCCCGATGAAGACGGTGGCCGATACCTTGGGTGTCTCCCGCTCCAACCTGGTCGAGCGACTGAACGGCAGGTCGAAGCCTGGCGGTCCCTATCGCAAGGCCGAGGATGCAGAGGTGCTGCCAGCCATCCGAAGGTTGGTCAGTGAGCGGTCGACCTATGGCTATCGGCGGATCGCCGCCCTTCTCAATCGGGAAGGCGAGCCGCCGATAAGCCAGCCGTCAACGCTAAGAGCGGCGTCGGCTACGTGTAGAAGAACGCGGTCGCTGGCCGGCGCTGTTCGTCGACATTGCCAGATTTCCTGGCCGGATGCCCCGCCTTGCTGCTGGATGCTTTCGTCCAGCAGCAAGGCGCAGGATCAGGAATGCTCAGGCGTCGTCGGCACCTTGCTAGAGGTGTTCGTCTCAGGTTCCATCTTACCAGGCAGGATACGGTATTTCATAGGCGCTATCTCTCCGGCGACCCAGTTCATTGACCGCGGCTCGCTCGGTTCGGCGATTTGAAGGCGCGCTCGCGAGCGGCCTACGCTGTCGCCGAGTTACACGATCAGATGGGATACGACCTCCATTAGCGGTCGATTTAGCGGATGCGCAACCATCGCTACTTCTTCATTAACGTCGACATACGCTCCGGATCGAACAGCATAAACGATGGACGCACTAGGCGCGCGGATCGGAATCGCATCAGCCGACAAAGAATCCCAAGGATGCAGCATGCCTATGATATCTCCCTCCTTCACTTCATCCAACACCGAGCAGCGAGGTTCGAAGATGCCCCGTGCAGGAGATTTCAACTCGTCGAACGAGCGCCGTGTCTGCAGTGTCTGGCTACATCTCTGTCGACGGAATGTCGGATACTCGGCCTTTCCCTCAACAAGTCCGAGCGCGATGAGTGCGTTGCGCACTCCAGCTTCGTAGATTGCGAGAGCTTCGGAGTTGACATTGCCGCCGCCTAATTCCACACAGACGATAACCTTACCCTTGCTTTGGGCCAAGACATCCATCATTCCGGACGCTTCTGGATGTTCCCAGAGCAATGTCAGCGGTAGTTTGAATGCCTCTGTCATTAGGAATGTTTTCCGCATTAGATCGGGGTCAGCAATAGGAAGTGTCGTTGCGGTCGGTGGGAAATCCCACCCTGGTCCGAAGCTGTGCAGATCAAATATGGTGTCGGCTATTGGCAACAACAGGCGCGAGATCGCATCCGCAATGCGTTCGGTTACCGACCCGTCGGCGCGGCCCGGAAACACTCGATTAAGATTCTTGCCATCTATAGGCGTGTTGCGGGTCCAAGCTTGCACGGCCAGCGGATTGATCTCAGGTACGATGATCACCCTTCCACAGGTTTGCGCTCTAGGCAGCCAACCAACAAGCCGCCGAGCGACGATTGGCCCTTCCAATTCGTTGCCATGATTTCCGCCAGTGATGAGAAGACGCGGTCCCTCTCCTCTATTCAGACTAAAGACTGAAAGCGAAAGCGCTGCGCAGTCGGCGCCCTTGGGGACAACAAGGTGGCCGGTGCTCACACCAGGCTTGTCGAGATCGAATGTAAGATGTGGTGCTTCGCTCATCGTTCAGCTTCCATTTTGTAAGAATTCGCGACACCAACGCGCCCCCCGGTACTCGTCAGACGAATGGTCAGGTCGCCAGGATCTTCCGACCCGGATCTAAAGTGCGCGATTGTTTGGAATTAGGTGCTAATTTGCGCCTTCGACGGGTCACAGGGGCTTAGCCTTATCATTCCGACATCGCCCTCAATATCGATTTGGGTCCCAAAAGGCGACGAAAGCTTCTGTAGCCGCTCCAGAATTTCCTTTCCTAGCGGTGCGGGTGCTAGACGCGGCACCCCTCGGTTGGCAAAGCGCTGGGAGCGACGAAGCTCGATGGGATAAAGCCTCAATTCAGCAAGCTGATTGTGCTCAAAGCGGCTGACAGCGACAACGCTCTCGTAATAGATGGTGCCGCATTGGGGGCCCGTTCGTCCTTCTGGAGTCGGGTATCCTCTTGCCAAGTGGTCGATCGTCACCTCGGCATCCGTATTGATCCGGGGGTCCTTGCCGAATTGATCGAACATGTCAGCCCCTGCCGGCGTGCGAAGGTCCTGACAAAAGAAATTTCCTAGACTGTAAAAGATAGGCCGCCCTTTATAGATCTCTATACCTCGCAATATATGCGGTCCGTGAACGATATATGCGTCTGCACCTTCATCAATAACCCTTCGGGCAAACGACTGTTCGTACTCAAGCGGCTCTTGGCACCATTCCCCCGGCTCGTGCCCGTGGTTCGTGGCGATGCAGAAGTCGGAGATTTGCTTGCCTTGACGAACGTTTCGCAGAATATAAGCGATGTCTCGCGGGTCAGGCTCGAAGTTGTAGTCGACCTTATCGCCTTCCTTATATGTCACCCCTTCCAGTACAACACGATCTGGGTTCTGAGTGCCCGGAGGGTAACCTGGTAACGCATGCCGTATCCGGCGTAGGGTTTCAAGCATTTCCCGAGGAACTACGATGTTTTTCGTTAAGCGAAGGGCGTTTAGACCTGGCCTACCGGGCGCCTCCCCTGCGGGATCGCACGCTCGTGCCATAGGCATGAAGGTTGTGGCAAACGAGATCATCGCCACGCGACCCCGAGGCGTCTCCAAGAATCGGGCCGCACCGGCTAGTGCAAGCGTTTCACCCGCACCTGCATGTACGATCCCATTCTGTTCAAGGGCGCGGCTCGTTTCCCGCATGGCTTCAACGCCCCAGTCGAGCGTGTGGTTGTTCGCACGGCTTACCAGATTGAAGCCCAACTCTTTCAGGTCAGCTGCGAGCTCAGGCGAGCTGATGCAATATGCCCCACCAAACTCAGCCTGGGGGCATCCTTTGGACTGGAAATCCAAGATGTTGGTTTCCAAGTTCCCAAATGTAACGTCGGCGCCCTGGCATGTCTTGAGAACATCAGAAAGGCCCGGATGGTAACCTTTCGCTACTGGCCGCGCGTAGAGCAAGTCGCCCACCGCTGCCATTGTGAACCCGTCCGCAACGTTCGTTGCAGTCGATCCGATCGTGTCATAACCATTGGTCTGCTCGGCAGGATCAAATTCATTCTCACGTAAATGTTCTTGCATGGTACTTCTTCACTGTTCTTCGATGTGGAAATAAAGTTCGGGTTCCGTGTCAGCGGTGCATTGGATATCTTTGATCGGGTGAAAGCGTCTCGGTCATATTCACACGACCGCGCGAAAAATTAGCAGAAGCAGCCGGTAGGGCCGGCATTTCTGAAACTGGAGCGCGCACATGGCAGGCCACGACGCGTCCGTCGGCCATCGGCACCAAAGGTGGCACGTCGATGCGGCAACGCTCGACCGCGAGCGGGCAGCGCGGGTGAAACGTGCACCCGCTCGGTGGGTTGATGGGGCTGGGCACCTCGCCCTCGACGGGCGCGTCCAGCCGCACCCACGTCGGATCCGGCAAGGGTGCCGCCGCGATCAGCGCCTCGGTGTAGGGATGGACCGGTTTCGCAAAGAGCGCTTCGCTCGGGGCGAGCTCCACGATCCGCCCCAAATACATGACGGCGACGCGATGCGCGATATGCTCCACGACGCCAAGGTCATGCGAGATGAAGACGAAGGCGATGCCCATCTGCTGCTGGAGATCCAGAAGCAGATTCAAGATCTGCGCCTGCACGGAGACGTCAAGGGCTGACACCGCTTCGTCGGCGATGATGAGAGAGGGGTTGAGCGACAAAGCACGTGCAATACCCAGTCGCTGGCGCTGACCGCCCGACAATTCGGACGGGAGCCTGTGCATCATCTCTGGCGACATTCCGACCTTTCGGAGAAGGTCGGCAGCGAGTGCCTGGCGTTGCTTCCGGCTGAGGCGCTCGAAATTCTCGACGGGTTCGGTGATGATCTGTTCGGCGGTAAGGCGCGGGTTTAGCGACGAGTAAGGATCCTGAAAGACCATCTGCATCCGACGACGCCACGCGTGAAGCGCGTCTTTCTTGAGACCGGCAATGTCGGTCCCGTCGATCAGCACGCGTCCACCCGTCGGCTCGACGAGCCGCATCAGTAGCCGCGCCACGGTCGACTTGCCGCAGCCGGATTCGCCGACGATGCAAAGCGTCTCGCCCGCCTCGACGGTGAAGGATACATCCTCCACCGCCTGGATCACCGGGATGCTTTTCTTGAAGATTCCCGAGCCAAGCGGATAATGCTTGGTCAGATTTTCGACTTTCAGCAAAGGACCAGTCATGCGCCCATCACCTCTTCGGCGCGCCAGCAAGCTGCGGCGTGGCTCGACCCAACATCCCGCAGGATGGGTGTGTTCTCGCGGCAAATATCGATCGCGAATGGGCAGCGCGGCGCAAAGCTGCAGCCCACAATGGGCTCGCGCAGACATGGCACGATGCCGGGGATTTCCGGAAGGCGGCGCTGACGGCCCCGTCGCGAATCCGGCACCGATCGCATCAGGCCCTGGGTGTAGGGGTGCGCCGGACGCGCGAACAGATCGATTACGGTCGCCTGCTCAACGATCTGGCCAGCGTACATAACAATCACGCGTTGGCATGTCTCGGCTACCACGCCAAGGTCGTGCGTGATGAACATGACGGCCGTTCCCGTGCGCTCTTTCAGGTCAACGATGAGCCGCAGGATCTGCGCCTGGATGGTAACGTCAAGCGCGGTGGTTGGCTCATCAGCGATCAACATTTCCGGTGAGCAGGCAAGAGCCATGGCGATCATGGCGCGCTGGCGCATGCCGCCCGACATTTCGTGAGGATAGTTGTTAACGCGACGCTCGGGGTCCGCGATGCGGACGAGACGGAGCATTTCCTCGGCCTTTGCCATGGCAACGGAACGAGACGCTTTCGTGTGGATCTGCACCGCCTCGGCGATTTGGTAGCCGACCGTATAGACCGGATTCAGGCTCGTCATCGGCTCCTGGAAGATCATGGCAATCTGGTCGCCGCGGATCTTTCGCATCTCCAGATCGGACAGCTCAAGGATATCGCGTCCGTGAAAGCGGACCTCGCCACCAACGGTCTTGGCAGTCAGCTTCGGCAGCAGGCGAAGAACCGACAGGGCAGTGACGCTCTTCCCACAGCCGGATTCGCCGACGACGCCGAGCGTTTCGCCTTTCTTCACCTGAAAGCTGATGCCGCCCAAGGCGCGGGTGACGCTTTCGTCGCCGTAAAAGTGCGTCTCAAGGTCGCGAACGTCGAGAAGCACATCATCCTCTGCAGATTCTCGCATCAGCACGTCAGCGTCTCCGCTTTGAGCGAGGATCGAACATATCGCGCAGACCATCGCCAAGCAGGTTGACGGCAAGGACTGTGACGGCAAGGCAGATACCGGGGCCGAAGATCGTCAATGGGGCGATGGCGAGATACAGGCGCGAACTGGCGATCATGTTACCCCAACTCGGAATCTCGGGCGGTACGCCCACCCCGAGAAAGCTGAGCCCTGCCTCCGTCAGGATCGCGCTGGCACAGACGGTAGCGCTCTGGACCATGAGCGCCGGAATGGTGCTGGGCAGGATATGCCGCCACAGCACTTTGGGCAGGCGCGCTCCGCCGCAGAGCGCAGCCTCCACATAGGGACGTTCGCGAACGCTGAGGACCACCGAGCGAACCAATCGGGCGACCGCCGGCGTCTCAGGGATGGCGATGGCGACGATAAGGATGCCGATGCCGGGGCCCGTCAGCGAGATGAGCGCAATGGCCAGTAGAATCGTCGGGATCGACATAAGACCATCCATGACCCGCATAACAATGCTGTCGAATATGCGGTTGTAGCCAGCGAGTATCCCGATCAGAAGCCCAACCAAGGCAGCACAGACCGCCGACGTCAATCCGACCATGAGGGAGATCCGGGCGCCGAAGATCGTTCGCGCAAACACGTCCCGGCCCAGATTATCGCTTCCAAACCACATTTCGCCCGAAGGCGGCTGGAGACGTTTGAACGGATCCATGTTCCCCGGATCGCCGGCGTAAATCGGGGCGGCAAGCGCCAGGATGATCAGTAGCGCCAACAGGCCGCCGCCGAACAGGACCAGCGGGTGTCGCCTTGCCAGACGAGGAAGATCGGCTAGCTGCAGCCGACCCATCGGCACGACTTCAACTGGTGCGGAGATGAGCGTCATATCAGTATCGGATCCGGGGATCGATCAGCGTATAGGCCAGATCGACCGTGAGGTTGATGAGGACGTACAGACCCGAAGTCAGGATAAGCACGCTCTGAATGATGGGATAGTCGCGATTGTTGATCGCATCGACGACCAGACGACCAATACCGGGGATGTTGAACACCGTTTCCGTAAGCACAACCCCGCCAATGAGATAGGCGAAGCTTATGCCGATGGCGGTCAGGATCGGGACGCCGGCATTCTTCAAGGCATGGTGGAAAAGCATGGCATAGGACGAAGCGCCCTTGGCAGCAGCCGTTCGCATATAGTCTTCCGACAGGACCTCAAGCATGCTCGCCCGCGTAACCCGCGCGATGAATGCGACGTAGCCAAGACTTAGCGCCACGGTGGGAAGGATCAGATGCACGAACCATGGTCTCGGGCCACCATCGAACGGCACATATCCCTGCACCGGTAGCCAGTGTGTCCTGATGGCGAACAAGTATATGAGGAAATAGCCGATGACAAAGACAGGGACGGAATAGCCAAGTGCCGAAAAAGCCGCGAGGAGGCGGTCGACGAGCCCGCCAGTTCGCCACGCGGCAAGGACACCGAAGGAAACTCCGACCGACACCGAAAGGATCATCGTCAGGATTGACAGGGAAAGGGTCGGTTCAAGCCGCTGCGAGATCAGTTCGAGAACCGGTCGTCCGGCAAAGATCGAGGTGCCGAAATCGCCGCCGAGCATATCCCGCACCCAATGTATGAACTGAACCGGCATAGGATCGTTCAGGCCCAGCCTCTCGCGGATGCCCGCGATCATTTCCGCCGTAGCGGACTTGCCGGCGATGATCGCAGCGGGATCGCCCGGCGCCAGCCGGAGAAGCAGAAAGACGAAGACGCCGACCATCGCCATGACGGCGACGGTCGAAACCAATCTGCGCAGGATGTAGGCGGCCACGCGTCAAGCCTTCTGCATGTTCCACATCGGGGTTCCCATGCCGATCGGCATGCCGATGAGGCCAGTAAGGTTCTTGCGGTGAGCCGTTGGCACGACATTTTGACCCAGCAGAACCTGGGGTGCGTAGTCCCACCGAATTTGCTGCATTTTCCGGGCCAAGGCCTTACGCTCCTCGACTAACGCGACATTTGCAAATTGGGCTCGCAGAGCCTCATATTCATCGTTCCGAGGCCAGCCCCACCAACTTTCGCCATCCATGGACAGGGTGACTGCGGTGATAACAGTTCCGAGGATCCCTTCAGATTCAGTAGTTATAAAAAGGCTCCAGCCTCCGTTCTCTACCGGGCTCTTGTTTGCGCGGCGCGCAACAAGGCCACCCCAGTCGCTTGGTGCAAGCTCGGCATTAATCCCAATATTCCTCAATGTGGCCGCCAGAAGCTGAGAAGCATTGCTAGCCTCCGCCCAATCCGTGGGCTGCAGGATAACGACTTTCTCGCCGGCATAGCCCGCCTCCTTGAAGAGCTGCTTGGCCTTTTCGGGGTCGCCGCCTTTTTTGAACCAGCCCGTATTTTCGTCATTGGACATCGGAGAATTATTTCCGAAGATCGAAGTGACGGTGCGGAAGTATTTTGGGTCGCCGTACGCAGCGCGCATCATAGCCTCTTGATCAATCAGGTGAAGCATCGCCTGGCGTGCTTTCACATTATCGAACGGCTTTTGCAGACAGTTCATGCTCACGAACATGTCAGCGCCCCATTTATCCAAGACTTCCAGTCTGAGGTTAGGATCACTCTCGATGACAGGCAAAAGATCGACCGGCGGCAGCCCCAAGAAATCAATCTCACCTGATTGCAAAGCCGCGACGGCAGTCTGCTGATTGCTGAATAAACCTATGTCCCAAATGACACTATCGACCTTTACGATCTTCGCGCCGGCGAATCCGCCGGCCGGCTCCTTGCGTGGCACATATTTCTCATTTCGGTCATAAGTGAAGCTTGCGCCCGCCTTAGCCAGGGCCATATTGAACTTGAATGGGCCGGATCCGATATTCGCGGTAACCTGCTCTGTTGGAGAGAAACTCGCGTCCTTTGCGCGCATGATGAATGGGCCTTGGAACGCTAGGATGTCAACCAGCGCTCCAAGCGGCTCCTTGAGCTCGATTCTGAAGGTCTTATCGTCCATTTCGGAGATATCCTTAGCCCGAGCCATCATCAACTTCCCGCCCGAGGCCGCCTGGGCCCACCGACGAATTGACGCGACACAATCCGCCGCGGTCACCGGAGTGCCATCGTGCCACCCAAGACCATCGCGGAGTTCGAATGTATAGGTCTTGTTGTCATCGGAAATGGCCCACTTCCCGACCATTTGTGGATGCGGCGCAAAATTCGTATCGACCGCAAACAGGGTATCATAAATCGCCTGTGCATGGGTATAAGTGGCGGTCGCTGTTGAAACGACCGGGTCGAAGACGGTAAGGTTGTCTGTCACCATTCGGACCGTCCGTGCATCGGTTGGCGCTATCTGCGCCCGAAGGATCGATGGGATCGAGAGAGCCGTTCCGGCAGCTAAACCCACCTTAAATAGGTCGCGTCGAGAGATCGTCATTTTCAGTTCCCCTTTGAACCATCGGCGCGGTTGATTCGCGCCTTTTTTGAGCATTGCGGCCGCCACCAGAGAAGGATTCGCATGTCGTTCCTACAAGCGACTGATCGGGTTGTGGCAGTTTGGAAAGGATAGCACCCGGGGGGAGTACAATTTGCACCAAAATGCGTCGACGGCTGAAATGCAGGCCGCACAACGGGGCTTGGTTTGAAATTTCTCGCGCTCGGCGGGACGCCCTTTGGGCACTCTCGAGGATCGCGCACTCTTCGGCTCTAATCCGGCGAAACCTTTTAACCGCCGGAGGCGGACACAGAGGGCTGATCATAGCATTGATCTCTTCGCCAGATGGTGAGCAAAGCGCGGATGGGAGCCTTACCGCTTGCGCTCGATATCAGCCTTCTTGCATAGGTGAAGAATGCCACGAACATGATCGAAAACGATTCCTTCTTTTGCTTGGATATCCCAAATATATCCTTCCGCGCCATGATCGCGACGGCGGCAGTCTTTACAGTATTTTCGGGACTGTTAGCAATTTTCGTCCCTATTTCTACCTCGTAGATGTACTTGCGCCCGCCAGGAAGGCACCTACATGCAACTAAAGCAGATGAGGTCGTCTAATCTCCGCTGGGACGTCAAGCATGTAATTGCGTCGAGACGACGCTCAATGTGGACGACGCACTTTGCTGAGACAGCGGTGCAACCCCATCAGCGGAATGGCTCGGCTCACGTCCCACCAGGGACGTCTCAGACGCTCAGATCCTGAACGCTATTCGCAAGATTCATGCTGTGGCGCCTGCATTTCGATCAAAGAACTCACCGGTCTTGAGCATCGAATGCATTGACAGAAAGCGCTCTTCAGACCCTTGAGGAACAGGCGTCAGAACAGGCGCGACACAGCCCGCACGGGCAAAAAGAACCTCGGCCGGGAGGCCCCCCAACGCTGGCCGTCCAGCGATAGGCCGCCGAGTGCGGGAACGCGCACTAACACTATGCATGAAAGAGGGTGTGAGGTGTGCTGCTTAGTTTCTCCGAGCCTTGCTCTGTAACAAGAACGTGTT